>CALDDP010000272.1 GCA_937936805.1 uncultured Gammaproteobacteria bacterium
CGTATCGTCGAAGCCGCTGAACGAAGAAGAAGTCTATAACGTGTTCCTGTCGATCCTGCAGGTACATGGCTTTGCCACCGTACCGACCGAGAACGCAATCAAGATTATTCCCGACGCCACCGCCAAGCAAAGCGCGGCGCCCTTCACCTCGGCGAGCAGTAATCCGGGCGATCAGTTGATTACCCGCGTGCTCGAAATTGACCATATCAATGCCGCGCAACTGGTACCGATACTGCGCCCGCTGGTGGCACAGCAGGGGCATCTGGCGGCTTACCCGACCACCAATGTGCTGATCATTTCCGATCGCGCGTCCAACATCAGGCGGATCGATCGCATCATTGCCGAAATGGACAAGAAAATTGATTCCGGTATCGAAATCATCAAGCTCAAGCACGCGTTTGCGGCCGAAGTAGTGCGACTGTTATCGAGCCTGAATGTGGTTTCGCCGGATCAGAAGGCGCCGGCCGGGGGCGGTGTCAAAATCACTGCCGATGAGCGCACCAATAGCGTGCTGTTGAGCGGGGAGAAGACCGCGCGCCTGAAATATCGCGCGATTATCTCCGATCTTGATTCACCGGTGGAATCCGGCGGTAACACGCACGTGGTTTATCTGCGCTATGCCGACGCGACGAACATTGCGGCAATTCTCAGTAACGTAGGCCAGGAAGAGCTCAGGGCCGAAGCCAAGAATGTCGGCGCCGGTGGTGCCGGCGCTGCTGGCGGCGAGACGGTCAACGTGCAGGCCGACGAAGAATCGAACGCGTTGGTAATCAGCGCGCCGGCATCGATTTTCCCTTCGCTACGCGCGGTGATTCAGCAACTTGATATTCCACGCGCCCAGGTGCATATAGAAGCGATAATCGCTGAAGTATCGCTTGCTACATCGAAAGAACTCGGTGTGCAATGGTTGTTGCGCGAGGACGGCACTGCGGCTGGTGCTTCGACGTTTAGTACATTCGGCACTACGATAGGAGATATCGCAGGGGGAATAGGAGGTGATCTGGTGGATCTTGCTCTCCCTGATGGCGGGCTGCTGGGTCTTGGCACCATCGATGATGATGGTCTCAGTGTAGCGGTATTGATTCGAGCCCTCCAGGGCGATGGCGAAACCAACCTGTTGTCAACGCCATCGCTGGTGACACTGGATAATGAGGAAGCCGAAATCATCGTTGGTCAGAATGTGCCGTTTGTTACCGGCCAGTCGACAGGTGCGAGTTCCGGCACGGAAAATCCTTTTCAGACCATTGAACGTCAGGACATCGGTGTCACCCTTAAGGTCACGCCACAAATTAATGAAGGCGACGCGATTTCGATGAAACTCTATCAGGAAGTTTCAGACATCCAGGCCAGTTCGGAAGGGGCGGTCGATATTGTCACCACCAAGCGTGCGATCACCACAACGGTGCAACTCGAAGACGGTGAACTGCTGGTGCTTGGCGGGTTGATCAGTGACCGCCTGATCGATATCGAACAAAAGGTCCCTTTTCTCGGCGACTTGCCGCTGATTGGTGCCCTGTTCCGTGCCAACAGCGTGGAAAAAGGTAAACAGAACCTGATGGTTTTTCTCCGCGCGACCATCATCAAGGATCCCGAGAAGGCGCGCAGGTTGAGTGTCAGTAAGTACAATTTCCTGCGCGACCTGCAGTTGGAGTATTCAGGCGAAGATAATCTCGGGCCCGCGCTCCTGCCCTACGACGATCTAGGGACTACACTGTACGAATTTGAAAAGCTACCGCCGCGGCGGCCCGACAGGTAGTGTCGTTATTTTCCTACAAATCTTGTAGTAATTCTCGCTAGGTAATTGTCGACAGACTGGTTAAGTTTTGTTGTGCAACTTAATTGCACGAACGTAACCAACTCAAATCGACAAGGAGAATGTCATGCCGGCAAAAGGAATTGCCCATTTCGGGCTACTATTATCACTCAGTCTTTGTATTAATCCCGTCCATGCCGTGACGGTCAGCGATCTGCTGATCAGTGAAGTCATGGCCAATCCGGCGGCACTTTCGGATGCGCGCGGCGAATGGTTCGAACTCTACAATCCCACCACCGAGGTTATCAATCTTCACAAGGTCACCATTGGCGACGATGGTAGCGACCGCCACAAGATCGAGAGCGATTTACTGGTTCTGCCAGGAGAGTATTTAACACTGGCGCGATACCTCGACCCCGGCTTTACCCCTGATTATGTCTATGACGGTTTTACGCTCGGTAACAGCGAAGATGAAATCGTGTTCAGCGACGGCATAGAAGAATTGCTGCGTCTCGATTACGGCAGCGATTTCGATGCAGCGGGGCGCTCGCGTGAACTGGTCGAATTACCGATGATTGCGGTGAACTATGACCTCACAATGGCTTCGCTCAGCTACGGGCCCGGTGATATCGGCACGCCGGGTGCCGCGGGTAGCACAGGACTGGGTTTGCTACCGGAGCCGCTACCTGCCGTGGTACCGATACCAGCCACAGTCTGGCTATTCGTCAGCGGCTTGCTAGCCCTGTTCTCGCTAACATCGGCGCGTTCCTCACCGACGTTCGAACATTCTCGATCTTCATTTCGCGCCTGTTTAGGTTTTCCCGATACGTCGGACCGCCGCGGAAGCGGGGATCTAACAACCTCCCTGTCCCAATTGGTCTCAGTCACAGCTATCAGTACCAGTTAAATGAACAAGACCTACTGCACCTATATCCTGGCCAGCAAGCGCAATGGAGCATTATATATCGGTGTGACGGCCAACCTGGCAAACT
>CALDDP010000273.1 GCA_937936805.1 uncultured Gammaproteobacteria bacterium
CTGGCGATATACGCGGTTTTCACCGTGGTGTAAAACTCCTCCGCGTATTGCCCCTGTTCGCGTGGGCCATAGGAAGACTCGCCCCGCCCGCCGAAGGGAACGTGGTAATCAGTGCCGGCGGTAGGCAGGTTAACCATCACGCAGCCGGTTTTGGCGTTGCGGCGAAAGTGGGTTGCGCGGGCGAGACTGCTGGTAATGATCCCGGCAGTAAGTCCGAAACGAGTGTCGTTCACGGTTGCGATCGCCTCATCGTAGGAATCGACCTTGATCACGCAAGCCATGGGGGCGAACAATTCCTCGCGGTTTACCTGCCAGTCGTTGCGGGTACCGACAAAAACCGCCGGGTTCATGAAATAACCCTCGGTAGCACGATCGACGCGTTCGCCGCCACACAGCAGTTCGCCACCCTCCTGTTTCGCGAGTTCGACATTGGCGAGGTTTTGCTGCAATTGGGCATCGCTCGCTACCGGGCCGATTTGGGTACCGGCTTCGAGCGCATGCCCGACAACCATGTTGCGGGCGCCGTCGACCAGGCGTTCGACGAACTGGTCGTGGATGTCCTTGTGTACTACAAGGCGCGACGAGGCGGTACATTTCTGACCGGTGCTGCCGAAAGCGCCACCCAGCGCACAGGCGAGCGCCGTGTCGAGGTCGGCGTCATCCATTACCGCGAGTGCATTCTTGGAACCCATTTCAAGCTGTATCTTGGTAAAGTTGGTCACCGCGGCCTGCGCGATGCCCCGCCCCACCGGTACCGAACCGGTAAAGCTGATCGCGTTGATCTGCGGGCTTTCCACCAGCGCCTGGCCGACAGCGCTGCCGGATCCCATGACGAGATTGAACAATCCTGCCGGAATGTCCTGGCGGGAAATGATTTCGGCCAGCGCCACCGCACTCGCCGGCACCAGGTTAGCAGGCTTCCAGATCACCGCGTTACCGAAGGCAAGCGCAGGCGCAATTTTCCACACCGCGGTGGCGACCGGGAAATTCCACGGTGAAATGATCGCCACGGTGCCGACCGGTTCACGGCGCACGTCGACTTCGATGCCGGGTCGAACCGAATCGGCATTGTCACCGATCTGGCGCAACGATTCGGCTGCGTAGTAAGTGAAGAACTGTCCCGAGCGGTAAACCTCGCCCTTCCCCTCGGGTTGGGTCTTGCCTTCCTCACGGGCGAGCAAAGTGCCGAGCTCGTCGCAGCGTGCGATCAACTCGTTGCCGATCGCCATCAATACATTGTAACGTCGCTCGATCCCGGCTTCTCCCCATTCACGCTGTGCCGCCTGTGCAGCGTCGAGGGCACGCTGTAATTGCGCGCTATCGGCCTGGGCATAATGGCCGATAGTATCGGACAGGTCAGATGGGTTGATGTTGGCGACTTCGTCGCTTCCGGCAAGCCATTCGCCGGCGATGAAATTCTGGTTCAGATTGGACATTTGGGTTCCCGCGAAAGACTTGAAAACAGCCTTACACCTTAAATCCGGCAGATCGCGCCGTCAATGATAATCCGTGGTTGCCAGGACAGTTTAACCCTTCTCGAGGGGCAGGTTCCTGCGATCGTGGCGGCTGTAGGACCGGGCAGATGGGTAACAGTTGAAACCGGTCACATGGGTAACACTTTAGTTCGGCCGGATCACTGATTTCAAGCGTTCATCGATCACCCAACTACCCACCGCAACAATCTGACCGGAGGATTCGAGCACATCGAGGAATTCAGCCGGCGCAACGACACCCAGTTCGGGATGGTCCCAGCGAATCAGCGCCTCGACGCCGATTACTTCCATCGACATATTGACCAGCGGTTGGTAGTAGAGTCGAAACTGATCATCTTTGAGTGCCCGGTGCAGCTGGTTTTCGAGCTCCAGCTGACGGATAACATCGTTACTCATGCTTTCGCTGAAAAACTCGAGGCGATTGCGACCTTCATGCTTGGCCTGGTACATCGCCGTATCCGCATAGCGCTGCAGGTCGTGGCCGTTGACTTCATCCTGCGAAATCATCGAAATACCGATACTCGCGGTCACGCGCAGCTCGGTGTCATGGATGCGACATTCCATGCTGATGGCGTCACGTATCTTGTTGGCAATATCACGGGCAAGCGAAACTGCCTCCCTGCCGTCGAGACTCAAAGCGGACAAAATAACAATAAACTCATCGCCACCCAGCCGCGCCACGGTATCGTCTCCGCGCAAATGCCCCTGCAGTCGCCGCGCCATTTCCTGCAGCACGAGATCTCCCGCGGGATGCCCGAGTGAATCATTGATATTTTTGAAATTATCAAGGTCGATAAACAACAGGGCGCCGAAAATATGAGTCCGCCTGACGCGCGCCACTTCCATGTCGAGACACTTGGCGAGCTCTTTACGATTCGGCAAACCGGTTAGCGTATCGTAATAGGCAAGATATTCGACACGTTCCTCGGCCGCCCGCAGGTGGCGAATATCGCGTGCAATGGTGGAAAAAATTCGATCTCACCATGGTTGTTGCGATGCGAGATCAACACCAGCGAAGTCAGTACCTTTTCGCCGTTGAGCGAGAGGAAGGTTGTTTCCTCGGTCCACATGCCCTCGCGGATCGCGCAAGGTATCCCTTCGCTGAGGATCTTCTGGCCATCGGCGGGAGAATGAAAATCAGCGAGTCTAATACGGTTGATATTTTCGTTCTTGCCAATTCCAAGCAGGTTACGTCCCGCCTGGTTGATGTAGGTTACAAACCCGTCCAGGTTGGCGATGCAGATCAGGTCCGGGGTAGCTTCCAGAATCGCGGTCAGGCGTTGCTGCCGTTCGTGGGCAAGATTCTGATCAATGAGCAGGCGCCATACACGCAACACCCGATTCGCGGTGCGCGGCAACGACGCCATGGTTTCTGCGGTTTTAACGATATATTCCGCCGCACCCGACTTGATCGCGTTGACCGCTACCTTTTCATCGCTGTAGCTGGTCATGACGATAGTGGGACAGTCCGAGCCCGGATCTAACAATTCGGTACCATGGCCATCGGGTAACTTGACGTCAGTAATGATCAGGTCGGGGCTGGAGAGATCGAGCTGGGATTTCGCCTGCTCCAGAGTGGAGGTAACCAGCAGGCGACAATGCGATTCGGTGGCAAACGCACGATTGATCAGGGCGGCGTGATTTTCATCGTCTTCAACGAGCAATATATTGTATTCGGCCTGATTTCACATACCGCTGCTTTCTTGTTATCCCTGCCAGAAAATTTTCTGTCTGCTTTATCGGCAGTCGCGTGTTTATCCTAAGATAATACTTCTGACTTCCGCACACTGCTGCTCGCCGGTTTCAATTATCCCGGTGAGGCTGTCCCGATCGATTTCGAGTTCCTCTATCAGGTTTGTCAGCCTGACATCGGATCCGTCCGCCGAGGCAGCATCTGTGTCTGCCAGCAGGTTTGCGAGAGCAAGTATCATGATTTCCACCTGATTGCTTCGAGCCAGCTGATACTGGTGATGACATCGTGCCATCTCACTCAATTCCTCTGCCAGGCCCCAGGTCCTGATCAACAACGCACCAACCTCGGCGTGGTCGAAGCCCAGTATTTCCCCCTCTGCCTGATCGCGAAGCTGATGCTGTTCGTTAATTTGACGCCTGACTTCAGCAGCCAGTGCCGCTTCCTGTTGATAGATGATGAGTATACCGAGATCGTGCAGATCCCGGCGACAAACAGAATTTCGGGGTCACAGTCGCCCACCGACCGGGCCAGCAAACGTGCCACGATAGCACAGCGTAAGCTATGCAACCAGAACTCGTCGACATCGACCCCTTTATAATCCAGTGCCGTCATCGCGCCGATTACGGTGGTTGCCAGAACCAAGTTGCGCAATTCCAGCTCGCCGATAAGACCAACCGCGGAACCGACAGTCTCGATTTCCCGGGGAAAGCCGTAATAGGAACTATTGGCGATGCGCAGTACGCGCGCGCTCAAGGCGGGGTCGTAGGCGACGATTTCGGCAATCTGTTCACGGCTATGCAAAGGATCATCAATCGTTTCCTGCAGACGCAGATAAATTTCCGGCAAGCTGATCAAATGCAGAACCGAATCGACTAGCAATTGAGGAGTGCTTACTCTGGCACCATTATCCATGATCTACATCTATTTGGGGATTTGGTCTGAGTATAGACCGGATACTTCGAATCTGTGCGGGGAATATATGCGCTGTTGAGAGTTTACCGCCAGGGATTCTGATTCCAGGCCAACCAGTAATAACCAAGGTCTTCCATCAAGGCTTCGAACCGGGAAAAATCCATCGGTTTTACCACGTAACTATTGGCATGATACTCGTAAGACTGGGCTATATCCTTGTCTGCGGAAGAAGTCGTCAGAATTACGACCGGGGTTTTCCTGGTGCTTTCATCAGACTTGACCCGACGCAGCACCTCGAGACCATCCACCTTGGGCAGGCGCAGGTCGAGCAGGATGCAATGCGGGCGCGGATACTTTTCTTCGTCATTGAAATCACCCTCGTGAAAAATATAGTCGAGCGCTTTCTGGCCGTCATCAACATGGAAAATCTCGTTCGAGACCTTGTGTTGCTCAAAGCTGCGCTTAACCATTTCCGCATGCGCATCATTGTCCTCAACCAATAGCAGTTTCAGTGGTTCGCCAACTGTAATTTGACTCATATTTCAGTGCCTCCCGGAGGCGTTAGCGTAAAACAAAACCTACAACCCTGTCCATCTTCCTGCTTTCTCGGCCAGGCATGAACCCCATCGAACTGATCGATTTTCCATTACTGGTGTTGACCCGGTCCCTATTTTTTACTGCACTCGAATCTCCGCTGCGAGCGGATTACTTCCATTTTGGTTTGAACGGGTCGGGTCTCGGAAAACGCGAGGTAATATCGAAGCGCGTCAAATCCATATGGCTGCGCGTATACTCCTCGGAGGCATCGCGGGTCGGGTTGAAATCCCAGCCCTGGTAGCGACCGACCCGCAGGGCCGCATGCACCGCACGACGGCGCTCCTGGTCATTGATCACGATTTGACGCACGGCTTCCGAGTCCCAGTAAGCCGACGCTTCGCGCCTGAAATCCGCGAGCAACTCATGATCGAGCAGATTCTCGAGTTCATCGGGGTCATTTTCGAGGTCGAAGAACAATTCAGGGTCGGTACTGCAGGAAATGTACTTGTATTGCCCGCGCCGGATCATCAGCATCGGTGCGGCGGTGCCCTCGGCGAGAAATTCACTGACACATGCATTCGGGTCTCTGCTCGCGTCTCCATCGCATAGCGGAATCAACGAGCGCCCATGTAGCGGGTCAATGGGAGGTGGCGGAGCTACAGCCGACGACGCCGAGGCGATATCGAGCAGCGTCGGCAATACATCGACCTGTGCTACCGGCGCCGCCACATGGCGTGCGTCGAAGCGATCAGGCTGATGCACGATCAGCGGTATACGATTCGACCATTCACGGAAACTCATTTTGTACCACAGGCCGAATTCGCCGAGCATGTCGCCATGGTCCGAGGTGAAAATGATCGTGGTGTTATCGGCCATACCGCATTCTTCGAGCGTGGTACGCAAGCGCCCGAGCCATTCATCGACGTAACTGACATTGCCGTAATAGGCCCGGCGCGCGTTGACTACCTCCTCTTCGCTGACATCGACCGCATCCAGCGCAATCACTTTTTCGAGGCGCGCATTGTGCGCATCCTGGTTTGCCGGGCGTGGGACGGTGGGTAGCGGGATATCGACACCGGCGTACAAATCCCAGTACTTCTGCCGGGTCGCATAGGGGTCGTGCGGGTGGATAAAACTTGCTACCAGGCAAAGCGGTCGCTCGTCTTCGCCACGAGCATGATCGTATAGAACGCGCATCGCCTGGCTGCCGACTTCATCGTCGTAGGCAAGCTGATTGGTTATTGCCGCGACCCCGGCCTGTTTCACGCTCGACATATTGTGGTACCAGAGGTCGATACGCTGGTCGGGGTTTTTCCAGTCGGGGACCCAACCGAAATCAGCCGGGTAAATATCGGTAGTCACGCGATCTTCGAAACCGTGTAGCTGGTCCGGCCCGACAAAATGCATTTTGCCGGACAGGCAGGTACGGTATCCCATCAAACGCAGGTAATGTGCGAAGGTGGGCATCGTCGCTGGCATGTAGGAGGCATTATCATAACCGCCGCAAGCCGAAATATTCTGCCCGGTCATGAACGCGTAACGCGCCGGAGTACACAACGGGCTGGAACTGTAGGCCGCATCGAAACACACGCCTTCAGAGGCAAGCCGGTCTATATGCGGGCTTTTCACCGTGGCATTTTTATAACAGCCAAGCGCGAGAGCGCTGAGCTGGTCGGCCATAACTATGAGGATGTTCTGCATATCTAGAAGTCCGCTTTAACGCATTGCCTAGAGGAGGTTTTTACCGTCAAAAACGGTAACCTCAAACCCGGCGGTATCTAGATCTTCGATGCAGCCGAGGTTGACCCTGCAGTGTCCCGGTATGCGCAGCATTTCATTGTGTGTATAAATGCCACAGCGCTTGCAGAAGTAATGTTTAGCGACCTTGCTGTCGAACTGATAAAGGCCGATATCATCCGGGTTTGCCTCGATAACCAGTGCCTCGAGCGGAATCGCCTCGGTGCTCATCATCGCGCCCTTGCGGGCACAGATCGAACAGGTACAGCGCAGTCCCTGGGTAATTTCTTCGCCGTCGTAAGAGAATTTAATAGCGCCGCAATGGCAACTGCCCTCGTAATGCTGTGACATAACGTCTCCTGAAAATTAACTATGGCCCTATTTTATCGCGGAAAACAAAAACCGGTTGACGCAAAAGAAATATTCGTTGCGCTGTATGAGGCTATCGATGCCGTCGCACCAGGCGCTCGATTCCGCAGACGTAATTATCTTCTGCCTGACTGCGGTGTCGGCAAAATTATGCAACATGCTGGCGGAAAAGCTGTGTTCCGAATAGCCGGCGTTCAAAACCGGAATTGCCTCCACGCGTAGCGCGGTAAAACCGATTCGCCGCAGAATGGGCGCAAGCCGGCGCGGCAGATTCGGGTTGGCTACCGCCAGGCTCCAGGCATCGAAAATCTTGTGCGTCATCTCCTGGTCGAGGCTGTTGACAACCGCACCGCTCCAGTCGGTTTCGATGATAGCCACTCGCCCACGCGGTTTCAGCACACGATGAATTTCCCGTAATGCCTTATCCATATCGTCTACATAAAGTAGCGTCTGGGTGCAGCTGACCGCGTCAAAGCAGGCCTCCTCGAAAGGCAGTGTTTCGATGCTGCCCTGTTGCAGCCTGACCTGTTCGAGGCCAGCGCAGCGCCCACGCGCATGATCGAGCATGTCGTCGCTGTAATCGACCCCTTCGGCACGGCCCTCGCTACCCACAGTGCGCGCCTCCTGCTCGAGCAACAAGCCGGTACCGCAACCGGCATCGAGTACACTTTCACCACGCGCAAGCGCGAGTGCCGCCAGCGTACGCAAGCGCTGATTGACAATCTCGGGGGTCTGGTAGCTGCGCTCGATCAGCTCAGCCGCTTTCTTATCGTAGGTTTCCAAGGCGGCCCGCTAATTCAGTCGCTGACTGCCAGGCTGAGCTTGAGTCCCTGCTGGTAATACTCAGCGGCTTTCGCGGGCTGCTGCAATTGCTGTTCGAATAATTCGGCGAGCGCCAGGCAGGCAGCCGGGGTCGCCCTGGCACCGATGCTGGCTTCGAGGTATCCCTGCGCCTTACCCCATAAACGTGCACGCATCGCAATTCGCCCCAACGCCAGTAACAGGTTTTCATTATGAGCATAATCATCAAGCCATTTCTCGGCGCGAGCCAGCTGCGCATTGGCGTCTGCGGCCTGAAAACGTCCGTAGACCTCAATCAGATCATCACTCCATTGCTTGCCCAGCGACTTGAGCAGCATTTGTTCGGCCTGGTCGTTGTGCCAGCCCTGTTCTGCCATCAGGTCGAGATACAAATGTATCATCCGGGCATCGACCTGCAGCGCTTTGGGGATACCGCGCCAGGCACTCTCGAAACTTGACTGGCTGCTGGTTGAGAGCTCGAGGATACCGCAGTAGCCGGCCACTTCCATTTCCACCAGTTTCGCCTCCTTGATGAGTTTCTTACGGCGGACCTCGGGCAAAACTTCAACCAGCGCCTTCCAGTCCTTAAGCTCATGGTAAGCACGTGCCAGCAGCCCGGTGACATAATTGTGGCGTGGCGCGATGCCGTGCAGGTGCATCAGGGTGGCCAGCGCCTGTTCGGTTTGCTGGTGCGCAAGCTGCAACTCTGCCTGCGTGACCCCGATCGCCAGCTCTGCGTCAGGCCTGGCTTCATGCGCCGCCTTGAGATAGGCATCACGTGCATCATGCTTACCCTGCAATTGCGCTGCCCGCGCCGCGGCAAGGTAATGCACCAGCGGGCTGTCACTGAAGTCGACGAGGCGTACCAGATGGTTTTCAGCCTGCTCGAAACGGCCTTCGGCGAGATCGATCAAACCCTGGTTCAGCTGACGCCGGGCCTTGTTAAAGCGTCGATTCTTCGACTGCCGCCGCATACTGCGTGGCAGGCGCCACAGGCCACGCATAAACCTGACGCAGTAATAAAACGCGATCACCAACACGATCAGGGCGACCAACGCAAACGCGAGGGTGGTTTCGACCGTATAATCGCGGTAACGCAACATCACCAGGCCGGGATCGTCACGTACCAGCAGCACCGCGCCAAGCACGACAATCGACAGCAACAATAGCAGGAGCAACAGCTTGACGATGAACTTAACCATTGTCTGGCTCCATGTTTTCCGTGGCAGCCGGTTCGGGCGCCGTGACGGGCGCATTTTCGCGTTGGCTGAGAATGCGTTGCAATTCACGCAGCGAACCGGTTATGTCCGGCTTGTCCGGCTTGAGCACCATTTTCTGCAGGTCTTGCAGCTGAGTCATGAAATCATGGTTAGCCGCGTTATCGAGGTCATAAAACTCGCGAAACAGGCGCAGGCTCTGCTCGAGCAGGAACTGGTACTGGCTGGCATCACGTTCGAGCACAGCCCAGCGCGCGAGCTTGAGATTATCTTCCAGGCTGTCACGCACATCGACGACATTGGCCTCGATTTCGCTCGGTTTGTTGGCCTCGTTACGCACCTTGACCAGCGAGTCGATAAAAGCGGTAAAGCGCTCGAACCAGTCCTGCGATACTTCGACCGCGGCCGACTCAGATTCGACAGCATCGACGCGAACCGCGAATCCGGGCTTGAGCACGCGCACCTGTCTACCCAGTTGCGCCAGGATTAGCGTCATGCCAACCAGGTCGGCGCGTTTGCGGGTTTTAAGGTCGGCGATCTCCTCGCTGATCATGACCCGTACCGGCAACAGGCCTGGGTCTCCGGTCAAGCCTATCTTGTCACTCGCCGCCTGCAGCGTTATCGCCGCACCCTCGAAGTCATCCTGCAGAATCAACTTGTGCTGCGCTACGCGCATCAGGTATTCGACTTCGGCGAGTTGCCAGTCGTTCTTGTCGCGCCCGAACAGTTCATAGAGTTTTTCGCTGGAGTCGCGCAAACTCTGCTGGCCGAGACTGAGCTCATCGAGTTTACTACCCAGATTGTCGATATCGCCCTTGAGTGGAGACAGGCTCGCGTCGAGGCGCGCATTGGCGGCTTTGCTGGCGAGCTGTTGCTCCAGCCCGGCGATGGCCGCGTTAATCGTAGCGGAGTTATCGCGCGTAACCTGCTGTTGCTGCCACCAGTAATAACCCCCGGCACCGGCAAGGGCGAGAATCAACAGGAAATTGAACAGGCTGAACCAGGACCGGCGCGGTTTTGACGGCGCATTGGGCTCAGGCAAAGCTTTCGGCACGGTTTCGGCTTCCGTCGCAGGAACAGATTCCGGTTCAACTTTAGTCTCATCGGCCGCGGCGACGACCTGCTCGGCATCGGCAGAGGCATCATCGAGCTGCACCGGATCCGGATCGGTGGATTTACCGTCGGTGCCGGCTTCACTGTCACCGGATAAAGCCTCGGCATCCCCTTGCGTGTTGCTGGATATTTCCTCGCTATCCGCGTTGCTGTCGGCAGACAAAGCCGCGGTATCGGCTTCCTTGTCGCTGGATGAATCGTGTTTGCTCATATGTTGGTCATGTTTACCGCTGATCGGCCCAGGCGCAGATCGCCTGCTGAATTCCCTCGTCGCTCGCGCTGCGCGCGATAATGATGGAAGCATTATGTCCCAGTTTTAACGCCGATTCACGCATTCTTTCGCTAATCAAAAGCCAGGGAATCCGGCGCAGACGCTCCGCTGCTGCCGGAGCAACCAGCTCAAACAGGTTATGCATCCCCTCATTGCTGGTTAGAATTACCAGCGTCGGAAATGCATTTTCGACCAGGCGATCGAAGTCTGATAGAGCCCAGTTCGGCAGCTCACGCCGGTAAACCTCGCAATAATCGACCTCCGCGCCGCGCGCCGTTAGTTCATCGCCGAGCAGGTTACGCCCTTCCTGGCCGCGCAAAATCAGCACGCGTTTACCATCAACCCGTTGCAAGGCATCCGCTTCGAGCAGGGTTTCGCTATTGTATGGTGCGCCGGCAAGCAGGCATGAATCCAGTTGCGCAACCCGCTGCGCGAGCGCGAGCCGGGTCGCCGTGCCGATCACGCCAAAACAAAGCCCGGGCTTGAATCGCGTGCTATCAATATAGCGGAAAGCGTTATCGACCGCGTTACGACTGACAAACAATAAAATGTCGTAATCCGATACTTGCTGCACCAGGCGTTGCCGGGTGATAGCGGACTCGTGCGGGACGATGTCGATCACCGCAAAGGACAGGATCTGCGCGCCTTCCAGTTCGAGTAAACTGCTGAGTTCGGCCTGCTGATGTGCCGGACGGGTGTTCAGGATTAGCTGGCCCTGCAGCCGGCCCGGCACGGCTACTCCTGCAGTCCGGCGAGGATACGATCGGCGCCCTGGGCCAGCAGTTGCTGCGCCAGTTGCACACCAAGCTCATGCGCCTGGGAACTACTGCCGCGGATTTCGGCACGCAGAATTTCGCTGCCGTCGGGTTCGCCGACGAGGCCCCGCAGGTAGAGTTGATCCTGCTCGAGGACGGCGTAACCG
>CALDDP010000274.1 GCA_937936805.1 uncultured Gammaproteobacteria bacterium
CCCTCGCGACTCCGGGCCGAGATTCCAGCCGAAGCCGGCAGTTCGATCCGTGTCGCCGGGACTGCCCGCATTATGGCGGTTTGATCGACATGATAACCGTTGCTGCCGGGTTCAGCTTCGCGAACGCACTCGCGCAGGCCAGCCCTGCTGGCGCATGGGATTCCCGGTGAACAGTATTACCGAGATCAAGACCACGCTTGCGGGAGAGCGAAAAACCTTTGCCTGCGAGCTACTGCAAACCAGCACAACCGGGGCGGTAGTGCTTTACCGCATGCCTGCCGATCATCAGCTCGAAGATATTCTGCTGCGCAAGGGCACTCTGAGTCTCGGTTATTTCTGGCCGGATAAGCCCTTCAATGCCTATCACTGGATCGATTCCCGGCTGGATACCGTGGCGCTTTACTTCAACGTAAGTGACAATACGACTATCTCGGCAGAATCTATCGCCTGGCGCGATCTGGTGGTCGACATACTGATGACCCCGGATGGCCGTTGTCGTGTGCTCGATGAAGACGAGCTACCCGCCGATATCGACCCCGGATTGCGGCATTACATCGACCACACTCGGGATCAATTATGCCGCGAGCCATTGTCTCGTCTGGCCGAATATGACAAGCTCACACGTCAGTTAATCAACCACGCATAAACCCATGCCACTAGAACTATGGCTTGCCTATGTTGCCACCAGCGCGGTGGTGCTCGCGATCCCCGGTCCGACCATTCTGCTGGTGTTGAGCTATTCGGTCGCACACGGGCGTAAATCCACATTACCGGTGGTTGCCGGGGTAGCGCTCGGTGATTCCGTCGCCATCACGCTGTCGCTGATCGGGCTGGGCACGTTGCTCGCCGCTTCAGCCTTCTGGTTTACGATCATCAAGTGGATGGGTGGTCTCTACCTGATTTACCTCGGCTTGTGTTTGTTGCGAAACGCCGGCAAACCGATGCAGCTGCAGGCCAGCCAGGAGCAACAAACGTCACCGCGCAAACTGTTTACCAATGCGTTTATCGTCACCGCGCTTAATCCAAAGAGCATTGTCTTTTTTATCGCCCTGCTGCCACAGTTCATCAGCCCGGCGCACCCGGCGATGCCGCAGCTGTGGATTCTCGGCGTCAGCTTTGTCGTACTCGCGACCATCGGCGCTACCAGTTATGCCCTGTTTGCTTCATCGATTCGCCGTTTCCTCGCATCATCCCGAGCGCAAAAGGCATACAGCTATATCGGCGGTAGCCTGCTGTGTGGCGCAGGGGTCTGGGCGCTAACCGCACGTCGCGTCATCCCGACAACATGAAAGGCGTAAAAATTACCAGCTGGTTGATTTGCTGCTGCCTGCTGCTGGCGTTGTCCGGCTGCGGCAACAAGGGTCCGCTGGTGCTGCCGGAGGAGGAAGAAGAAAAGAAGCAGGTCAAGAGCGAGACGGGCTAGTGGATCATTTTGAATACAAAAACGGTGAACTTCATTGCGAAGACGTCGCCATCGCGGCACTGGCCGAGCAGTACGGCACGCCGCTGTTCGTTTATTCGCGCGCGACCCTGGAGCGCCACTGGCATGCTTTCGACTCTGCGCTTGCCGGACACGACCACCTGGTTTGTTACGCGGTAAAGGCCAACTCCAATCTCGCGGTGTTAAACCTGCTGGCACGCCTCGGCTCGGGTTTCGATATCGTTTCCGGCGGGGAATTGCAACGCGTTTTGCAGGCTGGCGGTAAACCCTCAGGCATCGTCTTTTCCGGTGTCGGCAAGCTGGCCAATGAAATTGAAGCCGCGCTCGAGGCCGATATTCTCTGTTTCAATGTCGAATCCGAGCAGGAACTCGATCGCATCAATGAAATCGCCGGACGCATGGGTAAAACCGCCCGCGTTTCGTTTCGCGTTAACCCGGATGTCGATGCCAAAACCCACCCCTACATTTCTACCGGCCTCAAGGAAAACAAGTTCGGCGTCGCGTTTGCCGATGCCGAGCAGGTTTACCTCAAGGCGGCCAGGCTGACCAACCTCGAAATTATCGGTATGGATTGCCACATTGGTTCACAACTTACCGAGTTGTCACCCTATATCGATGCCCTCGATCGCCTTCTGGCACTGATCGGGAGCCTGCGCGAACAGGGTATCAGGATTGATCACCTCGATCTCGGTGGCGGCCTTGGCATACGTTACCGCGATGAGGAACCGCCATTGCCAGCCGACTGGGCCAGCGCTCTACGGGAACGCCTGAAAAGTTTCGCTGGCAGCATCATTATCGAGCCCGGGCGCGCCATCGCCGGTAACGCCGGTATCCTGGTGAGCAGGGTTAACTACCTCAAACATGGCGCGGACAAGAACTTCGCCGTGGTCGATGCGGCGATGAACGACCTTATCAGGCCTTCGCTATACGGCGCCTGGCAGGAAATCATTCGCGTCGAACAACACAGCGACGCCGCTGAAAAGCTGTACGACGTGGTTGGCGCAATTTGCGAATCGAGCGACTTTCTCGGCAAAGATCGCAGCTTAAGCCTGGCCCAGGATGATTTGCTCGCAATCCGTTCCTCCGGCGCCTATGGCTTCGGTATGTCGTCCAACTACAATACGCGCGCACGCGCGGCCGAAATCATGGTCGATGGCGATCGGCACTACTGCGTGCGTGAACGAGAACATTTTACCGACCTGATCCAGGGCGAGTCGTTGTTGCCGTGAAACTGAAGTTCGCCAAGATGCATGGGCTGGGCAACGACTTCGTCGTTATCGATGCGATAAACCAGCCGTTCGAACCACGACCCGAGCTGGTGCGTCGCTGGGCGGACCGCTTCGATGGCATCGGTTTCGATCAGCTGTTGATTGTAGAGAAACCGGATAGCGACGCCGCAGCCTTTAGGTACCGTATTTACAATAGCGACGGCAGCGAAGTGGCACAGTGCGGTAACGGCGCCCGCTGCTTCGCCCGTTTCGTGCGCGAGCAGGGTTTGACTGACCTGGATATTATCCCGGTTGAAACCAATACGGGATTGTTGACGCTTGAAGCCATCGATGCCACCCGATATCGCGTTAACATGGGCATACCCTGCTTCGAACCAGCTGAAATTCCGCTGCACGCCGACGCGCAACAGGATCTTTACCACACCGATTACGAAGGCCGGCAAATCAGCTTTAGCGCTGTATCGATCGGCAATCCACACATGGTGATGCAGGTCGAGGATGTTGACCGCTGCGATATCGGGACCCTGGGGCCCTACTTCGAGTCGCATCGGCTGTTTCCCGCACGCGTCAACGTAGGATTCATGCAAATTCTCGACCCGGCCAGTTTCAGATTGCGCGTCTTCGAGCGTGGCGTCGGTGAAACCCGTGCCTGCGGCAGCGGCGCCTGCGCGGCGATGGTCGCCGGGGTGCGGCTCGGCCTGCTGGAAAACAGTGTTCGGGCGATTTTGTCGGGCGGTGAACTCAATCTGGAATGGCAAGGCGACACAAACCCCGTTATGATGACGGGCGAGACTGCAATGGTTTATCAGGGCCAAATTGAATATGAGTGAAGTAACAGCTGAAACAGCGCAAACCGATCAGGCCGACGAAGCTAGCGTTATTCAATATCTGCAGGATAATCCTGAAGTGTTAATGGCTTATCCAGAGGTGTTTTCATCGCTCGCGATCCCCCATAAAACGGACGGCGCGACTTCATTGGTGGAACGCCAGCTCAAGCTGTTACGCGAGGAAAACCATGCTTTGACGAGTAAGATCGATGAACTGGTCGGTATCGCACGTGAAAACGAAGAACTGAACCAGCGTTTTCACCGACTCGCACTGGAGCTAATGAGCACCGATCAATTGCACGACGTGCTGGCATTGGTGCAAGACCAGGTACAGACGTTTTTCTATACCGATTTTGTCTGTTTCCGTTTTCTACCCGGAGTCACGGACGCCGACAACGTCATCGAGGGACTTTGCCTCAAACAGGACAATGGTATCGTGGATAGCGCCCAGCCCTGGATTAAAGCCCGCAAACCGGTCTGCGGGCGGCAGGACGACAAGATCAATCGCGAACTGTTCGGCGCAGATATTCGTATCGGTTCCAGCGCCCTGATCCCGCTTTACCATACCGGGGATATGGGGTTGTTATGCCTGGGCAGTACCAGCGCTGACCGCTTCGGCGTTTCCATGGGCACAATATTCCTGCAGCAGCTGGGCGAGCTGGTCAGTAACCGCCTGAAAATCCTGTTGCAGGTGGCGTAATCGCAGTGACCGATTATCTGGACCAGTTCATCCAGATGTTACGCACCGAAAAGTACTATTCCGGGCACACCTGCAGTAACTACCGACGCGATCTGAACCTGTTTCAAAGCTTCTTGCTTGGCCAGAATATCGATAACTGGGTGCAGGTCGGCTATGCCGATGTGAGCGCTTTTGCCGCGAAACGGCATCGCCAGGGCCGCAAAAGCCGCACCATCCAGCGCGAACTGTCCTCGATACGCAGTTTTTACCAGTTCCTTATTCACAATGAGGTCGTCTCGAAAAATCCCGCGCTGGAAGTCAGTGCACCCAAACCCGATAAGCCGCTGCCCAAAACCTGCGATGCCGAGACCATCGGACGTCTGCTGCAGTTAAACGATAACAGCGATGCTTTACTGGTGCGCGATGTAGCGATTTTTGAGCTCATTTATTCCTCGGGACTGCGACTCGCCGAACTGGTCAGTATCGACCTCGATGATATCGACCTCGCCCAACAGCAACTGGTGGTCACCGGGAAAGGTAACAAGACACGCTATCTGCCGGTTGGCAGCAAGGCGGTAAAGGCAGTTCAGCGTTGGCTCCGGCTGCGTCAGGATTACAGCAAGGATGCTAATTTAGAGGCGTTGTTCCTGAGTCGACAGGGGAAGCGGATTTCAGCGCGCAACGTACAAAGCCGACTCAACCAGTTGATTCATCGACAGGCGCTGGATCAACACATTTCACCACATATGCTGCGCCACTCATTTGCCACTCATTTACTCGAATCCAGTTCGGATTTACGCGCGGTGCAGGAGTTACTCGGGCACGTCAATATAGCCACCACCCAGGTATACACGCATCTGGATTTTCAACATCTGGCCAGGGTTTACGACGCGGCACACCCGCGGGCCAGGCGAAAATAGCCTGACCAGGTCACGCCTTGTATTTATTTTCCGGCGCCCATATATCACAATGCCGGCTGTGATTTCCCCAGGACAGAATTTTGCAACAATTTGATGGCACTACGATACTCTCGGTGAGACGCGGTAACCGCGTCGTTATTGGCGGTGATGGTCAGGTGAGCCTCGGCGACACCATCATGAAGGGCAACGCGCGCAAGGTACGCCGCCTCTACAAGGACAAGGTCATCGCCGGCTTTGCCGGCGGCACTGCTGACGCCTTCATGTTATTCGAGTTGTTTGAGGGCAAACTCGAAAAGCACAATGGCCAGATGATTCGCGCCGCGGTGGAGCTGGCCAAGGAATGGCGCTCGGATCGTGCCCTGCGGCGTCTCGAAGCACTGCTTTGCGTCGCCAACGAAGAGGCTTCGCTGATAATATCCGGCAATGGTGACGTCATCGAACCCGAAGACAGCCTGATGGCGATCGGTTCGGGTGGCGCCTACGCCCAGGCTGCAGCGCGCGCCATGCTCGACACCACTGAAATGGGCGCCCGCGAAATTGTCGAGAAAGGTTTGCAGATAGCCGGCGAGATCTGCGTTTACACGAATCTCAATCACAGTTTTGAAGAAATCGACTACTAGGTAATTCCGTGGATAATAAAACTATTACCCAATCACCCATGACCCCGCGGGAAATTGCGCAGGAACTCGACAATCACATCATCGGCCAGGATAAAGCCAAGCGTGCGGTTGCGATCGCGTTACGTAATCGCTGGCGCAGACAGCAGGTCAGTGAAGACCTGCGCAACGAGATTACTCCCAAGAACATCCTCATGATGGGGCCCACAGGCGTCGGTAAAACCGAAATTGCGCGACGGCTTGCCCGACTCGCCAATGCTCCGTTCATCAAGGTCGAGGCCACCAAGTTCACCGAGGTCGGTTACGTCGGCCGTGACGTTGAATCTATCATCCGCGACCTGGTTGATGTATCGGTCAAGCAAACCCGTGAAGCCGAGGTCAGTCGGGTGCGTCATCGCGCCGAAGACGCCGCCGAGGAACGAGTACTCGATGCGTTGCTACCGCGTCCTGCCGACTTCGCCGAAGAGGCCGATACGGCAGGCGATAACACCCGCCAGAAATTTCGCAAGATGCTGCGCGAAAACAAACTCAACGACAAGGAGATCGAAGTCGACCTGCAGCTACCGAGCGTCGGGGTTGAAATCATGGCACCACCCGGGATGGAAGACATGACCAACCAGTTACAGGGTTTGTTTCAAAACCTGGGTAACCAGAAAACCAAGACACGTAAACTCCGCGTCGAAGACGCGCTTAAAATGCTCACCGATGAAGAAGCCGCCAAGCTGGTCAACGAGGAAGAGCTGAAATTGACCGCGCTCGAAAACGCCGAGCAAAACGGTATCGTTTTCATCGATGAAATCGACAAGGTCGCCAAGCGCGGCGAAACCAGTGGCACCGATGTGTCGCGCGAAGGTGTGCAGCGTGACCTGTTACCCCTGGTCGAAGGCTGCACTGTTTCCACCAAGGCAGGCATGATCAAAACCGACCATATATTGTTCATCGCTTCGGGTGCATTCCATGTGTCCAAGCCCAGCGATCTAATTCCGGAATTGCAGGGTCGTTTACCGATCCGTGTCGAGCTGTCAGCGTTGACGGTGAACGACTTCGTGCGCATCCTGCGCGAACCCAACGCCTCGCTGACCGAACAGTACACGGCGCTGATGGACACCGAGGGTGTCAGCCTTACTTTCACCGACGACAGCCTGGCGCGCATCGCCGAGGTGGCTTTCCAGGTCAATGAAAAACAGGAAAATATCGGTGCACGCCGCCTGCACACGGTTATGGAGCGACTGCTGGAGACTATCAGTTTCGAAGCCTCGGATATGGTCGCGCAAAGCGTAACTATCGATGCCGATTATGTGAACGAGCATCTCGGTGAACTCTCGCTCGATGAAGATTTATCCCAGTACATCCTCTAATGAAACCAACTGAGATCAATCTGCATAAAGTTTCTCGCGTCCTCGAGCTCACGTTCGAGGATGGCGCCAATTTCAAGTTACCCGTCGAGTATCTCAGGGTGTACTCACCGTCTGCCGAAGTGCAGGGGCATGGGCCGGGCCAGGAAGTACTGCAAATCGGAAAAGAAGACGTCAATATCGATAGCATCGAGCCGATGGGTCATTATGCAATCAAGCTCGCCTTCGATGACAATCATGATAGCGGGATTTTCAGCTGGGATTATCTCTACGAACTCGGCGTGACTTACGAGGAAAGATGGCAGCAATACCTGGATCGACTCGAGGCCGGCGGACATAAGAGAAAACCGGATTCCTGAGGTCGTTGTGCACGGCTGCGAGGGGGGCTGGCCAGGTTTTTCGGCACTCTAATACATGATCTGTAAAGCTCCCTGAATAACGCGGCCTCTCCCCGATAACCCCCACATCCTCCTTCCGGATAGCGCGACCAAGTCGCGGGATGACAGTGCTTCTAGACCCTGCTATGGTTCCATCTATGGAAGACAGACCCACCACCGACTTTGGTTTCGACGAAATTCCAGCCGCGGAAAAGCAGGCCCGGGTGGGCGCAGTATTTACTTCGGTCGCGCAAAAATATGACTTGATGAACGATGTCATGTCGCTCGGCGTACACCACCTGTGGAAACGCTTTACGCTGGAAATGTGTGGCCTGCGCGCCGGTCACAGGGTGCTTGATCTCGCCGGGGGTACCGGCGACCTGGCGCTTAGACAGGCTCAGATGGTGGGTGCATCCGGCCAGGTGATCCTGGCCGACATCAACGCGGCGATGTTACAGCAAGGTCGTGACCGGCTTATCGACAAGGGCTTCGTCAAGCGTTTCGAAGCCGTGCAATGTAACGCCGAGATACTGCCGTTCGCGGACAACCATTTTGATTGTATTACGATCGCATTCGGTTTGCGTAACGTCACCGATAAGTCCCGCGCGCTGGCTTCGATGCAGCGCGTGTTGAAACCCGGCGGCCGCTTATGCGTACTCGAATTCTCGAAGCCAATCTGCGCGCCACTGGAAAAACTTTACGATTTTTATTCTTTCAAATTGTTACCGCGGATGGGCGAGCTAATTGCCAGGGACCGCGACAGTTACCAGTATCTCGCCGAATCGATTCGCATGCATCCCGATCAGCAAGCACTCCGGCAAATAATACTCGAGCAGGGTGGTTTCGACGAAGTTGAGGTACATAACCTGAGCGGCGGTATCGTTGCCTTGCATCGCGCGTTCAAATACTAGACCGCTACCACATCGTGCAATCTTCCGACAGTCTCGGCGTTACCCTCTTCGACTCGATCCAGAATTCGTTGCTCGTAGCAGCTGAAATCGGTGGCAATCGATTACTCGGGTTTGACGAAGTGGCATTGCGGGGGTGTCGCGAAATGCAGGGTCATTGCATCGCAATCGATATCATTGATCTCGACTTTCAGCTTTACTGCCATCCCGGTGACTGGGGAATTCGCTTAAGCCGGAATCCTCCGGCACGGGACGTGGATGCCACCATTAGCGGGCGGATCATGGCTCTGCTCAATCTTGCCACAATGGACGACAAGGTATCGACGTCGATCCGGGAAAGGGTCAGTTTCAATGGCAATGTTTCACTCGCTCAGAAAATGCAGAAAGTGCTCGCCGGCCTTGATGTCGACTGGGAAGAAGCCCTGGCCGAGCACAGCGGTGATGTGCTCGCATTTCAGATTCATCAGCGCGCACGTAATCTGGGTGCGTGGTTACGACAAAGTGCCGACTCGTTGCTGCAAACCAGTAGCGAGTACCTGCGCGAAGAAGCCCGGCTTAGCCCCACCTCGGTCGAATTCGATGTTTTTCAATCCGAGCTCAGCCTACTCAAACACGACGTAGCTCGTAGCGAAATCCGCCTGCAGCAATTACTCGAAAAATTCAAACCCCAGTAATGCGCCATCTGTTTCGCCTTGTTTCGATAAACTTTACGCTGGCTCGCTTCGGTCTCGACCAGATTGTTCTGTCGATCCATTTCTTCCGCCCTCTCTACCTGCTGGGGGTGATCAATCCGTTTAACTGGTTCAGAAGCAATGACCTGAGCCAGGCCGAACGCCTGCGCCTATGCATCGAGTCACTGGGTCCGATCTTCATCAAGTTCGGCCAAATGATGGCGACACGACGCGATCTTTTCGGCGATGAAATCACCAACGAACTCGAAAAACTACTCGACCAGGTACCCCCTTTCCCGCTGCAGCAGGCGCGCGAAATTATTGCCCAGCAACTGGGGCAACCGCTGGAGCAGGCGTTTCGAAGTTTCGACGATAAGGAGATCGCTTCCGCTTCGATCGCCCAGGTATATGGCGCGGTATTACCCGACGGGCAGGAGGTCGTTGTCAAAATTGTGCGCCCGGGAATCGAGCAAAAGATTCGGCAGGATATCGAGGTACTCATGATGCTGGCCAGACTGGCCGATCGCTACTGGGACGAAGCGAAGCGGGTCAAACCGATACAGATTGTGCGCGAATTCGAAACCACTATCCTGAACGAACTCGACCTGGTGCGGGAAGCCGCCAACGCAAATCAGTTACGACGTAACTTCGAGGGCTCGGCGGACCTGTACGTACCATTTGTCTACTGGGATTACTGCCGGCCGAAGGTCATGGTAATGGAGCGAATTAGCGGCATTGCGGTATCGGATGTCAACCAGTTGCAGGCGCAGGGCATTAACTTCGAAGTGCTGTCGCGCAAGGGTGTAGAGATATTTTTCACGCAGGTTTTCCGGCACAATTATTTTCATGCCGATATGCACCCCGGCAACATCTTCGTCGCCGCAGAAAATCCCGAAGACCCCAGGTACATCGCTGTTGATTTCGGCATCATGGGGTCATTATCGGTCAGCGATCAGCGTTATCTTGCGGAAAACTTCAGTGCGTTTTTCAACCGCGACTATCGCCGTGTCGCCGAACTGCACGTCGATTCGGGATGGGTCGATCGCGACACCCGCATCGATGAGTTCGAGGCGAGTATACGCAGTGTCTGCGAACCCATGTTTCAGCGTCCCCTGGCGGAAATTTCATTTGGTCAGTTGTTGTTGCGCCTGTTCCAAACCGCACGTGCGTTCAACATGGAAATTCAGCCCCAGTTGTTACTACTGGAGAAAACGTTTCTGCATATCGAGGGCATCGGCCGCCAGCTATACCCCCAGCTCGATCTCTGGGATACGGCCAAACCATTCATCGAGCGCTGGCTTTCCGAGCAACTCGGCATGCGCGCACTGGTAAAAGGCATGCAGAAAAACCTGCCTTACATCGCCGAGCACCTGCCGGACTTGCCTCAGATCGCCTTCAAGGCGCTGGATCGTATCGCCAATGACAAGCTCAACGTCGAACTGCGGTCAAGCCAGCTCGACGCCTTGAGGCACGAGATACGAAGTGCCAATCGACGCAGCATACGGGCTATCATCGGGGGCAGTTTTGTCATCAGCGCGAGCGTTATTCTGGGTCTCGACGGCATAGCGCCGATCATGGTCGGTGGCGGGCAGCTTCTGGTGCCGCTAGCGAGCGCGGCTTTGCTGATTCCCGGGATTTATTTGTTAATCAGCAGTTACCTCGACGATTAGCACTGCTCCCGGGTGAGTCTTTTGTGCAGGCGCTTACCGTGCTTGTAACCTTTCCAGTAAGCTGTTTTTACTTCTTCGCGATACTCTGCCGGAATCGATTCAAGATAGTCGTTGTAATCTCGATTGAAAACCGTTTCATCCTCGCAAAACTTGCGCTTATAGGCCAGTTGACCGGTTAACTCGGCGACGCGCAAATGACGGAACTTGGGATCCTCCGGCGGCAGCGCTTCTTCGACTTCCTCTGCGCTGGACTCGGCTGTCCCGGTGGCGTCTTTTTCTGCATCAACGTTGATTTCCTCCTGACTCTCGCTGCGCTTGCGCGAACGCGTCAGGCGCTCACATTCATCCTGTGACAATAGCTTGCTCTCCTCCTTGCTTTTGTCGAAACCCTCCTGGAAAGCATTGCGCATCGGATCGCGGGTGGCTTCCGGCATCTGCTGCACGCGTTGGGTAAATTCCGCGAGTACCTCGGCTTCGCCGCATTGCAGGCGCGAATAACTCAGAGTTCCCAGGGTGCGCGACAGATTGACAACTGCAGCGGACGCATTCTCGAGCACCGCCGGATCGATTTCGGCACCTTCTTCGGCTTTCTGATTAAGCTCGACAATAGCCTTGTCGATGATATCCATGATCGAACTCAGACCCTGATCCTGAATCTCGGCGCGCGCCGAAAATGACAGGCTGGATAAGATAAGAAGTGCAAACAACAATTTCGTGATATTCATAATGTTACCGTTATCTGCTGATAGAGAGGATTAAATCATGGATCACGCCCTTCATCCAGTGAGGATAGCACCACAATTTTGCGCTGCATCACAATTTCAAGGATAATACGCCGTCTATTCCAGTTGTATCACCCGATTGAAACAGCCAAGCACGAACTTCCGCATGCCGCCTTTTTTACGGTCCGCTAGTAAACAGGGCCCGTCAATCATTTCCCGCTTGCATTACCAGGGTTTATTAATGCCTCGCTTGATCCGGCAATGACGGCGACTGTACCCAGGATTGGTTTTGTCAGCCTCGGCTGTCCCAAGGCCAGCGTAGATTCAGAACAGATTATCACCCAGTTGCGCGTCGAGGGCTATGACATCGTACCCGATTTCGATGGTGCCGACATGGTAATTATCAATACCTGTGGTTTCATCGATTCCGCAGTCGAAGAATCACTTGGCGCCATCGACGAAGCCTTGCAGGAAAACGGTCGGGTGATCGTTACCGGCTGTCTCGGCGCCAGAGCTGAATTGATCAATGCGCGCTTTCCGCAGCTACTCGCGGTTACCGGCCCGCAGGCCAAAGAGGACGTTATGCGGGCGGTACACCGGCATTTACCGGCTCCGCATGACCCATTTCTCGATCTGGTGCCGAAACAGGGAGTGAGGCTGACACCAAGGCATTACGCGTATCTGAAAATATCTGAGGGCTGCAACCATCGGTGCAGCTTCTGTATTATACCGTCACTGCGAGGTGACCTGGTGAGCAGACCGATTGATGAAGTCATGGATGAGGCGCAGCTCCTGGTCGATGCCGGCGTTCGGGAAATCCTGGTGATTTCGCAGGACACCAGTGCCTATGGCGTGGATTGCAAGTACCAGACACGCTTCTGGCAAGGGCAACCGCTGCGAACACGGTTTCTTGATTTGACCCGTGCCCTGGGGAAACTCGGGGTCTGGATAAGGCTGCACTATGTCTACCCCTACCCACATGTCGATGACGTGATTCCCCTGATGGCAGACGGTGCCATCCTGCCCTATCTCGATATCCCGTTTCAGCACGCCAGCAAAAAAATTCTCAAGGCGATGAAACGCCCGGGAAATCGCGATCGCGTTCTGGAAAGAATTTCCAGCTGGCGCGAAGTATGTCCTGAACTCGTGATTCGCAGCACCTTTATTGTCGGTTTTCCGGGCGAAACTGACGCCGACTTCGACGAATTGCTCGATTTTCTCGAGATCGCGCAACTGGACCGGGTCGGTTGTTTCACTTATTCAGCCGTCGATGGCGCCGCCGCTAACGCCCTGTTCAACCACGTGCCCGAGGCAATCAAACAGGAACGTTACCATCGCTTCATGCTCAAGCAGCAGGCGATCAGCGCGGCCAGACTACAACAACGTATCGGTCAACAGGTAACGGTACTTATCGAGAGCAGATCGAAACAGGGTTATAGTGGGCGCTGTTACGCGGATGCACCGGAAATTGATGGATTGGTGCACGTCTGTAGCGAAACCCGGTTACCTCTCGGTGAATTCTGCCGGGTCAAAATAACCGGCGCCGACGAGTACGATCTTTACGCAACGCCGAGCAGGTAGATATTACCGCCATCGATCCTGATTGGCAGAGGTTCGAGGCTTTCTCCCGGGCAGGGACCAAAAATACATTCACCCGTGTCGATCAAAAAACGTGCATCATGAACCGCACACTGGATCAAAGCCCCCTCGACGTCCAGGAACTGATGATCAACCCAGTCCAGCGGTGACCCGGTATGCGGGCAGCTATTTCGGTAGGCAAAACACTCACCATCACGCCTCACCACAAAGCCCGCTACCCGCTCATTGCCACAATCGAGTGCAAATCCGTAGGACCCCGGATCTGACAATCGGTCCAGCGCACAAATAAAGATCGAATTTTCCATTATTTTACTTACAAATCCCGACTTCTGGCCGATAACGTTTAAGCCGCAGTTACCCGGCGATAAACCGAAGTCAACCTGCAGCAGCAGGTTAGCGACGAGGAAACTGAGTTGATGTTAAACAAGTTGGCAGAAAATACCGACTGGAAATCCAAATATCAAGACGTGCTCGATGATCTCACTGCGCGCAAGCATGAGTGGATGCAGATCGAGAAACTGCTGCGTAAAACCATTGGCCGCCTGAGCATTGCCGGGCGTGGCCTGGATTCGCGGCTCGACTCGCATTTGCACCTGATTCAGACGTTGTCGCGGGAAAAGCGCGACGCCAGGTTGGCCGAAGCACTCGACCAGCTTAGCGAGATCGTCGCATCACTGGATGACCCACAGGTGGGCAAGAATCCGCGTCGATCCGACCCGATCATGCTGATGCTTGAACTATTGCAGAACATACACTTTAGCGCCACTCAGCGCGACCAACTCAAAGATATCTGCTCCGAACTGCTTATATCAGTCGCCAACGGCCACGATCGTGAATCGATCAGCGTCTATATTCAGAAACTATCCCAACTCATAAACGAAAACTTTGATAACCTCAATAGCGGTAAAAAATCCTCGCGTATCGTACTGCATCTGCTCGAACTGCTGGATCTGCAAGAACCCCAGGGTGAGGTCATTCGTCAACAGTTCAGCGCTACCACGGAGTTTCGCGAGCAGGAACTGAAAGAACTGGCGAGTATGATCAATGCCCAGATCAACCCAGCGGCCACCAACTCGTCAATCGATCACGTAAAGACGACACTACTCGAACGCCTTGCCATCTTTGAGGGTGCAAGCGGCAAGGCACACGAAATCCAGGCGTCTGTGCATGAAGGGGTCAAAGACGTCCAGTGGACAGATACCCTCAACGATATCGTTAATTCGATTTCAGGCTCACTGAAAAAGCTCGATCGGGAAAAGCGAGAGCTTGAAGGCTTCATTGTCAATGTGAGCGAACAGCTCGGGGAGGTCACCCGGGCGATTGCCGATGATCAAACAGACCTGCAGTCAAATCAGGAAGATACGCGCTCCTTGCAAAGCTATGTGCATGAAGGCATGAACCTGATTCAGAAAAATGTACAGTCCAGTACCGACTTGAAAGCATTGAGGTCGGGAATTTCTAAAAATATCGAAGAAATTAACGGCGGCGTCGACGAGTTCGTGGATCGCGTTAAAAAACGTCACGAAGTCACCGCGGAACGTAATCTCAGGCTTACTGAACAGCTCTCGCAAATGGAGCAGGAAACCCAGGAACTGCAGGTGATGCTGCATGAAAACCGTGAAAAGCTGCTCTACGATGCGCTCACCGGGGTTTATAGCCGTATGGCTTACGACGAGCGTATCATACAGGAGCTGGCGCGCTGGACTCGTTACCAGACTCCGTTCAGCTACGCCATTCTCGATATCGATCACTTCAAGCGCATCAACGATAACTATGGCCATAATGCCGGCGACAAGGCGTTGAAGATCATCGGTCAAATGATGCTGAAATACGTGCGTCAGTCGGACTACGTGTTTCGTATCGGTGGCGAAGAGTTCGTCCTGTTATTGACCAGTACCCCGGCCGACCAGGCCGGCAACATGGTGGAGAAATTGCGCGCGGGAATCGCCGCCAGCAGTTTTCATTTCAAGGGTGAACCCGTGCAACTGACCCTCTCCGCGGGTATTACCGAAACCCGCAGCGATGACGATGTCGAAACCATTTACGAACGTGCCGACAAGGCTTTATACAAAGCCAAAAATTCGGGACGTAATTGCCAGTTTATTGCGGATTAGCCGACTTCGGCAGGAGTTTTTGCGACGATGGTCAGGGCGTGCAATTCACCAGAGGCTATTTCATCGTTGACCGAGGCGTATACCAGTTTGTGGCGTTTTATTGTTGGCAGGCCGGCGAAAGCATCGCTGGTGACGTTGGCAACAAATTTGCCTTCGCCACCGCTGACTTCCACGGTCGCATCGGGAAACTTTGAAGCGATTAACTGCTGAATCTGTTCCGGAGTCATGATTAAGGTATCTAAAGAGGAAAAAATGAATGCGCAAACTATATTACAAGAGACATCAGGAATAACCATGCAAAAATTAATTTTATACACAATCATTCTAATGCTCGGTTTCACCCAGGCCCGGGCTGCCGAAGATGAATCGGCACCGACCACATCGGCCTATGTTTCACTGGGCGACCCGATGGTGCTCAATCTGAGCGGCACCAAGCGGCTAACTTTCCTGCAAATCAGTGCCGATGTCCTGGTCAGTGATGCGGATGCAGAAGAAACCATCAAAATCCATGTGCCGGCGATCAGGCACAGCCTGATCATGTTACTCAGCGAGCAGAAAGCGAGCGATATCAAGACTCCCGCCAAACGTGAAGAAATTCGCCAGCAGGCGACCGCGCAGGTGCAGTCAATGATTGTGGCCCTGTCGGGCAGCACAGATGTTAGCGATATCCTGTTTTCGAGCATCCTGGTGCAGTAGCTCGCTGTCGTCTTATTACAGCTAGCTGAAACAGCCTGGAGGGCCAGAGAAATTACCTGGGATCGAACCTTAGCTTTTCCCGATCGACGCTGATGCTAGACTGACCGTGAATAAATTCCAGCAGCTGCTCCCCGGCCATGATAAAGCGCCAGCCCTGGGTCAGGCGGCTGCTTTTCTGATTCAACAGCAGATTATCTATATCCTTGCGTGTCGCCAGGGTGGCCAGTGCGACCTGGTTCTGATCCGCGATTACCCGACATAGTGCCATCAGGCAATCACCCAGGGCGAGTTGCTGCTTGTTAAGGTTCTTCACCTTATCATGCTGCGGCCATTGGGCCGCATCCACCTGTCCGGCATGAGCGATAATCTGCAGTAGCCTGTCACCGTGGCGGCGGACGGTCTTGTCGCTCAAATCGCGAATTCGGGATAGCGCTCCGATGTCACCTGGCGCCTGTCGCGCCAGCTCGACGATGACTTCGTCTTTGACAATCCAGCGACGCGGTCGGTTTTGACGCTGAGCCAGTTCTTCCCGCCACTGCGCCAGTTCACTCGCGATTTGCAGCTTTACCCCCTTGAGTTTTTGTACGCCTTTCAACCGCTTCCACAACTGGTCCATCCTGACCTCGTAATTCAAGGGGTCGCTCATGGCGATCAAATCCTTTTCCAGCCAGTTGAAACGCCGGGTTGATTCCAGTTTTTCATTCAGTGTTTCGTAAACTGACATCAGGTAGCGCACATCGTCCATTGCGTAGTCCAGTTCCTCCTGGCTCAAAGGCCGGCGCATCCAGTTTGCACGGGTATGTTTTTTCTCGAGCTCAACCCCGGTGACCTGCTGCACCAGGTCGGCATAGGAAATTTGCTGGTTATAACCAAGCACCGCGGCAGCGAGCTGGGTATCGAATACGGGCGTCGGCACCTGACCGAACTTCTGGTAAAGAATTTCGAGGTCCTGCGATGACGAATGAAAAACTTTTAGCAGACTGTCTTTGACCAGCAGCTCGGCAAGCGGGGCAAGTTCACTTATCGCAAGCGGATCGATACAGGCAAGCCGCTCACCACTGGCTATCTGAATCAGGGCTAGTTCAGGATAATAGGTGCTCTCGCGGATAAACTCGGTATCGATGACGCAATAGTTAGCAGTAGCAAGCTCGGCACATAACCGGGCCAGCATTTCGTTACTGTCGATGTAGTCATAATCGAGTTGTTTCGGCAAGGTTATTTTATCTCAATGCGGCTTTTCGGCGGATGTCGCGTAATACCACGAAAACCCAAGGCCATATCAGCATACCGACAAATGGCGCGCCGAAAAAGGCCAGTAACGGTGTTGATCTGCCGAGAAAGCCTTCTACCCAGGCGACCACTACCTGATTGATCAGCAACAGTACAAAAACATAAATGGCTTGTTGCGCCAGTGCCAATACGCGTATGCGCTGGTAGAAATTCATGTTGATAGCAATAATCAGTACCAGGGCCAGCGTATGCTGGCCTAGCAAGGTGCCCAATGACGTGTCGAGAATAATGCCGCTGAAAAAAGCGAACCAGAGACCGACACGCTTGGGCAGTGCCATGCTCCAGTAAATCAATACCAGAGCCATCCAGTTGGGTCGATAGATCTGCGCCCAGTCGGGCAACGGCAGAATCATCAGCACCAGCGCCGCCAGCAAGCTCAGGTAAATTACCAGGTATTTTAACTGCGACATTTTATTGTCTGGGCTTGATAACGAGTACTTCGCGACTGGAGTCGAGACGAGCCTTGGGTTGCGCAAAAACCGAAACAAACCCCAGTACCCGGTCCTCGGTTATGGCGGTTACCGTCGCTACCGGATAATCGGGTGGAAAGCGGCCACCCAGTCCCGAAGTAACCAGTTCGTCGTCGATCTTTATATCCGCGGTAGCTGGCAGGTAACGCAGTTCAAGCTGCCGGGTCGAGCCCCGGCCAAACGCAACCGAGCGGGTACCACTGCGGATAAACTGCACCGGAATCGCGTGTTCCGGGTCGGATATCAGAATAATCGTTGCCGATTGCGCATTGACGTGAATCACCTGGCCCATGATGCCGAAGTCATCGATCACCGCATGGCCTATCTCGACACCATCGCTACTACCGCGATTGATTTCGATCAGCTGACTGTAGGGGTTTTGATCTACCGACAGCAGTTCCGCGACGATTACGTCGTCTGCAATCTTGCGTGAAGAGCCTAGCAGATTACGCAGGCGCGCATTCTCTTCGGCCAGTATTTCGAGTTTTTGCAGGCGCGCGTTTAATATTCGACCCTGGGCTTTGAGTTCCTCGTTTTCATTCAATAATTCGGTGTGCGAGGTAAACCATTCACCGAGCCAGTTACCACCGGTGCTGGGTAAGCTAACCAGGTATCTTATCGGTGAGAGTGCCAGCGAAACGTTGGTGCGAACAATTTCAAGATGCTGGAAGCGATGGTCGACGACCATCATCGTAATGCTCAGGACGATCAGAAACAGGGCCTGTACTGATGAGCCACGTACCTCGATTATCGTCTTCATTTAGGCGACAGCCAGCAGGTGTTTACTCTACTGCCAGGAAATCCAGGCCATGTTGATCGATCATTTCGAGCACCCGGCCGCCACCCCGGGCAACACAGGTAAGAGGATCTTCAGCGATAATCACCGGCAATCCGGTTTCTTCCATGATTAAACGATCCAGGTCACGCAATAGCGCACCACCACCGGTGAGCACGATACCGCGTTCGGCAATATCGGAGCCAAGTTCAGGCGGAGTTTGTTCGAGTGCGTTTTTCACGGCTGAAATAATTCCGTAGAGCGGATCCTGCAGGGCTTCCAGAATTTCATTGCTATTGAGGGTAAAGCTTCGCGGCACGCCCTCGGATAAATTGCGCCCCTTGACTTCGATTTCGAGCAAATCCTTGCCCGGGTAAGCGGCGGCGATCTCGACCTTGATTCTTTCCGCGGTGGCTTCACCGATCAGAATGCCATAATTGCGGCGCACATAATTAATGATGGCGTCGTCGAAACGGTCACCACCGATTCGAACCGAGGCCGAATAAACGATTCCATTAAGTGACATGACGGCAACTTCCGAGGTGCCGCCGCCGATGTCGAGCACCATTGAACCCTGGGCCTCGTCTACCGGCATGCCGGCACCGATCGCCGCGGCCATCGGTTCTTCGATCAGGTATACCTTGCGTGCACCGGCGCCCAGCGCTGATTCACGAATTGCGCGACGCTCGACCTGGGTGGCGCCACAGGGGACACAGATCAGTACTCGCGGGCTGGGTCGCATGAACTGGTTTTCATGCACCTTGCGAATAAAATGCTGCAGCATTTTTTCGGTATAGGTAAAGTCGGCAATAACGCCGTCTTTCATCGGCCGCTTGGCGGTGATGTTTTCCGGTGTTCGGCCAAGCATCTTCTTGGCATCGGTGCCGACAGCCTCGATCGATTTTGGTCCACCGGGACCACGGTCCTGGCGGATAGCGACCACTGATGGCTCATTGAGAACGATTCCCTGACCGCGGGAATAGATAAGCGTATTAGCAGTACCCAGATCGATCGACAAATCGTTGGATAGCAGGCCTCGAATTGCTCCAAACATGCTGTGTTTTTAAACCTGTTGTGTGTTTTTTGATGTGCGCTAGCACGAAATATCCCAAACTGTAAAACAGTATAGCGCAGAACGAGCGTACCATAGCAACGAGATGCAATTTTCACAAGGTGAAATACCTTAAGAATCAGTCTTTTGCTTATACAAGCGGTGAAATTGTGATAAGTTTGCGGACTTTTCTCTGGCGCTTTGGAAATTTCCTGAAATGACCCTGAAATCCGAGGACGTACTAAATATCGCCCACCTCGCACGGTTGCACATCGATGAAGACGCCATCGACCAGTACACCAGTGATTTATCAAGCATCCTGACACTGGTGGATCAGATGAACCAGGTCGATAGCAGTGGCGTTGTGCCACTGGCAAATCCATTGGACGCGACTCAGCGCTTACGTGATGACGAAGTTACCGAAATCGATGAGCGCGACAAGTTCCAACAGATAGCGCCCGACGTCGAAGCAGGCTTTTACCGGGTTCCAAAGGTGATCGAGTAATGGCGAAAAGTGTCACCGAGATCAGCCGGGGCCTGGCGGCCGGCAAATTTTCCAGCGTCGAAGTGACCCAGGATTACCTTGCCCGTATCGCCGAGTTCAACCCGTCCCTGAATTGCTTTATCAGTGTTACCGATGAACTCGCGCTTGCACAGGCACGCCAGGCAGACGATCGCCGGGCCGGGGGTGAAGCAGATGCGCTCACCGGAGTGCCGCTGGCGCACAAGGATTTATTTTGCACCGATGGTGTCAGGACTTCCTGCGCCTCGCGTATTCTGGACAATTTCATCGCGCCTTACGACGCCAAAGTAATCGAAAACTTCAAATCCGCCGGCGCGGTGATGCTGGGTAAAACCAACATGGATGAATTCGCGATGGGCTCTTCCAACGAAAACTCCCACTACGGCTGCGTCGCCAACCCATGGAATACCGCACATGTTCCGGGAGGCTCGTCGGGCGGTTCCGCCGCCGCGGTGGCAGCCGGGCTGGCGCCCGGTGCTAGCGGCACCGATACCGGTGGATCGATTCGACAACCGGCTGCTTTTTGCGGGGTTACCGGCATCAAGCCAACTTACGGTCGCGTATCGCGTTACGGCATGATCGCCTTTGCTTCCAGCCTCGACCAGGGTGGCCCCTTCGCGCGCAGTGCCGAGGATTGCGCGTTGCTATTGCGCACCATGGCCGGATTCGATCGGCGCGATTCGACCTGCTCCGAGCAGGCGGTACCGGATTACCCTGCCAGCATCGGTCGCGGCGTAGAGGGCTTGAAGATCGGATTACCGGTGGAGTATTTCGCCGAAGGTCTCGATAGCAAGCTGGCAGCGGTGATCGAGACCGCGGTTGACGAATTGCGCAGGCTTGGCGCCGAGATACAGGATATCTCGCTACCGAACACCGGCCTGTCCATCCCCACCTACTACGTGGTCGCGATGGCTGAGTGCTCATCCAACCTGTCGCGCTTCGACGGCGTGCGTTTTGGCTATCGTTGCGAAGATCCGGTCGATCTCGAAGATTTATACAAGCGCTCACGCGGCGAGGGCTTCGGCGCCGAGGTTAAGCGTCGCATCCTGATCGGCACCTACGCCCTGTCGGCAGGCTATTACGATGCCTATTACCTGAAGGCTCAGCAGCTGCGCCGCATGATCAAGGACGACTTTCAAAAGGCTTTTAGCAGCGTTGACCTGATTCTGGGCCCGACCACACCGGGGGTAGCGTTCAGGATCGGCGCCAAAACCGATGACCCGGTGAGCATGTATCTACAGGACATATACACTATTTCACTGAACCTGGCCGGTCTTCCGGGTATGTCCTTACCGGTCGGCTTTGTCGATGGTTTGCCGGTTGGCATGCAGTTAATCGGCAACTACTTCGACGAGGCCGGTTTGCTCAACGCAGCGCACAGCTATCAACAGGTAACCGACTGGCACCTGCAAACCCCGGAGCTGAAAGTATGAGCGACTGGGAAAGTGTTATCGGCCTGGAAATTCATGCCCAGCTTGCCACCGTCAGCAAGATATTCTCCGGCGCATCCACCGCTTTCGGTGCCGCCCCCAATACCCAGGCCTGCGTAGTCGATCTTGGCATGCCGGGGGTGTTACCGGTGCTCAATCATGAAGCCGTGAATATGGCAATTCGTTTCGGCGTCGCGATCGGTGCCGAGATCGATCATCATTCGGTGTTTGCACGCAAGAATTATTTTTACCCGGATCTGCCCAAGGGTTACCAGATATCACAGTTCGAACTGCCGATCGTGGGCAAGGGGCACATATTTATCAGCCCCGATGAAGGCGTAAGCAAGGAGGTCGGGATTACGCGAGCGCATCTCGAAGAGGATGCCGGCAAGTCGATCCATGATCAGTTTCCGGAGCAAACCGCGATCGACCTGAATCGCGCCGGTACTCCATTGCTCGAAATAGTCTCCGAGCCCGATATGCGCTCGGCAAAAGAGGCAGTCGCCTATGCGCGCAAAATACACTCGCTGGTGCGCTACCTGGAAATCTGCGATGGCAATATGCAGGAAGGTTCGTTTCGCTGCGATGCCAACGTTTCGGTGCGACGCAAAGGCGACCAGAAACTCGGAACCCGCGCCGAGCTGAAGAATATCAACTCTTTTCGTTTTCTCGAACGCGCCATCAACCATGAGATCGAGCGCCAGATCGATTTGATCGAAGACGGCGGCAAAGTAGTGCAGGAAACCCGGCTTTACGACTCCGAGCGCGACGAGACCCGTTCGATGCGCAGCAAGGAAGAAGCCAACGACTATCGTTATTTCCCAGATCCGGACCTGTTACCGGTAGCGATCAGCGATGAAGACATTGCGCGCATTCGAGCCGCCTTGCCGGAGTTACCCGAACAAAAGAAACAGCGCTATATTAATGATCTCGGGCTATCAGATTACAACGCCGAGCTATTGACCAGCAGCCGTGATACCGCGATTTATTTCGAGACCGCGCTCGCAGCAGCGCCAGAACTCGTGGCGCAGCTCGCCAACTGGATACTGGGCGACCTCACCGGCGCCCTGAACAAGGCGAATGTTGAAATGACTGCAGTCCCGATCGAGCCCGCGATGCTCGCGCAACTGGTGACGCGCATCGCCGACAGCACCATTTCGGGCAAAATCGCGAAAGAAGTTTTCGAAGCCATGTGGCAGGGTGAAGGTAGCGCGGATGAGATTATCGAAGCGCGCGGCCTGAAACAGATAACCGATAGCGGCGCGATCGAAACCCTGATCGATGAAGTCATCGCCGCCAACCCGGAGCAGGTAGCGCAATTTCGTGCCGGCAAGGAAAAGGTGCTGGGATTTTTCGTCGGCCAGATCATGAAGCAATCGCAGGGTAAGGCAAATCCTGGCCAGGTAAATGCGATGCTGCGGGAAAAACTTAAAGCCTGACCATGTTGACGATCAAGCGCAGCTGTAGCTACCGAATTATCACCCGTGCGCTGCAGGTGGACGATCAGCCGCTGGTTGCACTACTCATGCCCAGGGCGGATGATTGCGAACCCTGCCTGGATCAAGATCAACTGCAGGCCAGTCTCGATAGCAACCCGCAGGCAATAGTCGTTTACAATCAACAGGCTGACGCCAGGGCGATGGTGGAAAAACTGAAAACCCCGGCATCGCAGATATACATCGAAATTCGGCAAGATACCAAGGGCGTACTGGGCCTGCACGCGATTCGCTATCGAGGTCAGGAGCCCGAGACCCTGGAACTGATTTACCAGTAGAGCGGTGACGATCCGCGCCTTTGCGGGAAGAGATACAGATACGATGGCTAAAGTGTTACTGATCACCGGGGCGAGTCGGGGCATCGGCGCCGAAACCGCACAGCTTGCGGCGACACGCGGCTACTCGCTATGCCTTAACTACCTGCACAGCGAAGAGGCCGCCAGCAGGCTTCTTGACTCTCTGCGCAGGGATGGGCATCACGCCATCGCGTACCAGGCTAACGTTGCTGTCGAGGCCGAGGTCGACGCCATGTACCGGGCTATCGACGACGAATTTGGACGCCTGGACGGACTGGTTAACAATGCCGGCATCCTCGAGCAGCAAAGCGATCTCGTCGATATGACAGTCGACCGCTGGCGGCGAATTTTCGAGACCAATGTTACCGGCAGTTTTCTTTGCGCACGCGAAGCTGTCAAACGCATGTCAACCCGGCTAGGCGGTGAGGGCGGATCCATCGTTAATCTCTCATCTCGTGCCGCCGACCTCGGCGCTCCGCATGAGTATGTCGATTATGCTGCTGCCAAGGGAGCTGTCGACGCGATGACTATCGGCCTGGCGAAAGAAGTGGGTGACCAGGGAATTCGCGTCAATGCCGTCAAACCGGGGCTGATATATACCGATATCCACGCCGATGGTGGTGAGGCGGGACGCGTCGACCGGCTCAAGACTGGCGTACCTATGCAGCGCGGGGGTTCGCCGCTGGAAGTAGCAGAAGCAATTCTATGGTTGCTATCGGACGCCTCGTCCTATACCTCGGCCAGTTTCATAGACGTATCCGGCGGCCGCTAATAAGCGGTGATCCGGTACGTTCCTGTTCGAGTCGACTGTTATCTGCGCTGGCAACCACTTATTGACAGATAACGCGTTGGTCTCGACTAGCGAGACACGCCTGGTTCAACCCGGATATAAAAGGCATCTGCGATGCCGGCGCCGCTTTCAGGCATAGTTTTACCGCACCGGACAGTACTCCTGCCATCTGTCGACCGGGTTCGATACTGATTGGTGTAGCCA
>CALDDP010000275.1 GCA_937936805.1 uncultured Gammaproteobacteria bacterium
TCAAGATCTTCGCCAAACTGCAGCCGGCCGTATGGATGAGGCAACGCCATGGTGCCTTGAATATTGTTGGCCACGGCCTCGCAGGCTGCATTGGAGAGATCATCGACCGGCAGGATAATGACGTGATTGCGAACACCCACGCGACCGTTCTCGCGTCGGTAGCCTAGAAAAGTTGTATTGCTTAGGTCTTGGGACATGGCTCTATCTCTTGGAATGAATTGACGATTCTGTATTTCTACCGGTGATTACCAGCGTTTGGTCTTGATGTTTTGCACATGTGCGTGCTCACCCATGCCGATATCCGCCACGACCTTGCCGATATCCGTGCCATACTTGATCACGGTATCGCCGACTGACATCGCCTTGATCGCAAGCTTGTGTCCGATCGGAATATCGCTGGCCGCCTTGAACTTGATATCTACGTCTTGATCCATTACCCAGCCGGTTAACTCTTCGCCGGCTTTCACGCCTTCGACGACGACAACACCGACACTATCCCCTTCGTCATGTACCACAAAATCAATCATTTCTGTCTCCAGGATGTTAGAAATTCGCGCGAGAAACGCGCATTGCAAAAATCCTACACGGCGTTATACTTTTAGTCAAGTAGTCTTATATAAGACCTGAAAATAAATTTAAAACACTGCCAGTTACCCGGTCCGCTGGTTAATGGCCGGCCATCCAGCAGTCGCGACATGAACGAGGTCAGCAGGTTTAATGCTCAGTACAGGAAAGGGCTCTATTTCGCTCTACATGCAAATCAGGGATATGCTTGTTTCGAAGGTAGGCAAGGGCGAATGGCTCCCCGGCAGTATCATTCCCAGCGAGGTCAATCTCGCGCAGGAACTCGGGGTCAGTCAGGGCACCGTGCGCAAAGCCATTACTGAACTGGTGGAAAGCAACGTGTTGACACGCCGGCAGGGCCGCGGAACGTTCGTTTCCATGCATAATATCGACCGGGCCCTGTTCCATTTCTTCCATATTAGCGATAACAAGGGCCACAAAGTGCTGCCGGACAGTAATGTCCTCCAATGCCGCAGGAAACCGGCGACACGAATCGAGTCTTCCAAACTCCACTTAGAGGCTGGAACCAGCGTCATCAGAATCGAACGGATGCGCAGAATTTCTGATAAGCCGACCATGGTTGAAACCATTACCCTGCCGGCTGATCTTTTCGCCGATTTAGTCGAAGGCGGTGGTTATGAACTGCCCAATACGCTGTACGAGCTTTACGAGCAGCGTTATGGAATCACGATACATAGCGCCGATGAGCAATTACGCGCGATTGCCGCCTCTAAGCATGACGCAAAAATACTGAATCTGGAGGCGGGCACCCCGTTACTGGAAATCGAAAGAGTGGCGCTAACTTTGGACAGGACTCCTGTTGAACTGCGGGTTAGTCGTTGCAGCACCAGGAATCACCATTATCACAACACTATTTTCTGATTGCGAGTTACTCGCGATGACCTGCTCAGGGAAGCTGGCCGAATCATATCTGCGCTGAACCGGTGTCTCCACGCCAGGGATAAATGTATTTGTTCAATGCGGCTTCGACAGGCTAAACTTGCAGCCTGAATCTAATCGTCAGGCCGTTTTGTAACCGTCAGCATTTATGAGCAACAGGATATTCAGCGTGGCGGACGCGCGCAAATTCGCCAGACGCCGTTTACCGCGGATGATCTTCGATTTTATCGATGGCAGCGCGGGTGAAGAAAGGGCCTGCGAGCTTAACGTAGAAATGATTGAAGCCCTGCGCATGTTGCCCAGGGTGCTGGTCCAGGTTGAAAACCGCAACCATCAGAAGGCTCTGTTCGGACAGACCTGGAATCTGCCGTTTGGTATCGCACCAATGGGGATGTGCAACCTGACCTGGCCTGACGCCGACGCAATGCTGGCCCGGGCGGCCAGGCAGTATGGTATCCCGCTGGTATTGTCGACCATGGCTTCGAGCAGCATCGAGGTGACTGCCGAGCGCGCTGGCGAACACGCCTGGTTTCAGCTTTATGTCGGTGACTCGGAAGAAGTTGCCTATCACCTGATCGAACGCGCCGAAACAGCAGGCTATACCAATCTGATATTAACCGTCGATGTGCCGACCATCGGCGCGCGGCCGCGTGAAAAGCGCAACGGTTTCCAGTCGCCGTTTCGTATCGGGCCGAGGCAGTTTTTTGATTTTGCGATGCACCCGCGTTGGTCGCTGACGACATTGCAGACAGGCATGCCGAAACTTGCCAACGTTAACGTTCCCGGCGGTCGGCAATTCAAGCGTAACGAGGCGCGCGGCAAGCTCGACTGGGATTTTCTGGCACGCCTGCGCGCGCGCTGGCCGGGGAAGCTGATCGTCAAGGGCGTGCTCGGCTGCGAAGATTCGGTACGCATCCGCGATGCCGGGGTCGACGCGGTCTGCGTGTCCAATCACGGTGGGCGTCAGTACGACAGTTCGCCAGCGGCGATACAGATGCTGCCGCAAATCAGGGCCGCGGTCGGCCCCGATTTCCCGCTGTTGTTCGATAGCGGCGTGCGCAACGGCGAAGGTGTACTCAAGGCACTCGCGCTGGGAGCCGATTTCGTGCTCATCGGGCGTCCCTTCCTGTTCGCGATGGCGGCCGACGGTTACCCCGGCCTGCAGCAGGTGATCGAGTTGATCCACAACCAGCTCGATATCAGCCTGGCGCAGATCGGTTGTGCCGATGTTAACGATATCGATTCCAGTTACGTCATGGGTATGGAGGGCAGATGAAGATCCGTGGTGGCCAGCTGCTGGCGAGAGCGCTGCAGGAAAAGGGCGTAGACCAGGTGTTCACCCTGAGTGGCGGATTTTGTAATCCGGCTCTCGAAGGCTTCATGGAATGTGGTATCTCGGTAATCAATGCACCGCATGAACAGGTCGCCGGGCATCTTGCCGATGGGCATACGCGGATCACGCGAAGACCGGCGGTCTGCCTGGTCGGACCCGAGGGTTTTGCCACCGCGGTACCGGCGATGATGGAAGCCTGGGGCGAGCGTTCGCCGGTTATTTTCGTGACTGGGTCTAGCACGTTGAAGCGCGAGGGTAGCGGTGGTTTCAAGGAAATTGACGATGTTTCGATTGCGGCGCCGTTAACCAAGTACAGCGTCTCGATTACCGACGGCGAGCGTATCTCCGAAATTGTTGATCGCGCGTGGAAGATCGCCTTGAGTGGTTACCCGGGAGCGGTGCATATCAGCATGCCGGTCGATATCATGTTCAGCAGCTATGAAGAAGATGCGATGCGCGACGAACGTCCGTTTGATCGCAGCGCCCGATCGCCGGCACGCGCGTGGCCCTGGCCGGAAGATCTAGATCAGGTACTGGCAACGATTCGAGAGGCGAGCAAGCCGATCATCATCGGTGGTCACGGCGTCTGGTGGTCGGCCGCCGAGGCTGACCTCGAGGCCTGTGCGCGCAAGCTCAATATTCCCGTTTTTAACGTCCCCTATCATCAGAAACTGTTGTCAGAGGCGAGCGAAGTCTACATGGGACTGGCCGATGTGCATCAATACCATCCCTCGAAACAGGCAATCGAGGAATCCGACGTCGTTATCATGGTCGGCGCGCGTCTCGATAATCAAATGAACTTTGGTAACCCTCCGCTGTTCCCCGCGAGTACCCAGCTTATTTGTGTGAACGGTTCGCACGAGGAGATCGAGATGAATCGTGCCGCGGACCAGGCCCTGCTGAGCGACCCCGGGGCGTTTTTCGACGCGCTTGGCGAACTCGAACCACTGTCGGCGGACTGGATCGAAACCAACCGCGCCTGGCGGGCGCAGTGGGTCGACACCATGATCGCCGATATTCCCCGGCTCGAAGACGAGCAGATTCATCCATTGCAACTTGCGCTCGACGTGCAGGCGGCGATGAATGATGGCGACTGGCTGGTCATCGATGGCGGTAATACGCATTTCTGGTCGGAGATTTCGGTTAACATTGCCGGATGGCGCGGTCTTCGACTCGGCAATATTCTGCATCCCGGTACCTTCAGTATGCTCGGGGTCGGGGTGCCGTTCGCGAGCGTGGCGAAGTTGAATAACCCGAATAAGAACGTTGTTGTTATCAGCGGAGACGGTGCTTTTCTGTCAGGCGGTTCCAGTATCGAAGCCGCGTTCCAGGAAAAGCTGCCGATCGTCGTCGTCATCGATAATAACGGCGGCCTCGATTGTATCTCGCAACAGCAGGAGCGACTGTTTGCCAACCAGCAGCATTTCGCGACGGATTTCCGCGATATTCCGTTTCACAGCATGTTCGAAGGGCTGGGTGGTAATGGTGAACTGGTCGAGCATCGAGACGATATCATTCCCGCGATCAAGCGTGCGATTGCCAGCGGCAAGACCGCCTGTGTGAACGTGAGGACGGTCGGTCACATCAGCCCCATCGTGCTCGCCACAACCAGTAAACGCGACAAGGCATCGATCGAGTAAGCATGGCGACGGTATCTTCACATATCCTGGATTCGGTGAACGGCAAGTCGGCAGTCGGAATTCGTAGCCAGTTGTTCCAGCTGGTCGGCGATACCGAAAGACAGCTCATATTTGACGTCGTCGCAGACCAGGAGGGTCGTGTCGCCGAGACGGTGGTGATCGATGACACCAACAGCGGTTGCGAATTCGAACTGGTTTTCCACGGGTCGGAGTATTTCAGGTCGCAGGGTCTGGATGCCGGGTCGATGGTGAAAACGGTGGTGCTGCGTTTTGTCATGAATGACGAGCAAGCGCGCTACCACATGCCGGTGATGCTGTCGCCACATTCGTATTCGACCTGGTGGTCGGGACAGTCATAAATGGCGGCACCCAGGCTCCTGGTATCACGCCGCATCCGCGCAACGCCCTATACTCAGCGAGTCGAAGCACTCGGGGTGTCCGGGTATTCGGTGGTCAATCACACCATATTGCCGAAAGGGTTTCAGAAAACGGTCGAGGAAGATTACTGGCATCTGAAGAAACATGTACAGTTATGGGATGTTGGTTGCCAGCGACAGGTTGAGCTGCGTGGTGCCGATGCGGCCAGACTGGCGCAGCTGATGACAGCGCGTGATTTACGCAATGCCCGGGTCGGGCAATGCCTGTATGCACCGATGATCGATGCCGACGCGAAAATGCTCAACGACCCGATAATCCTGAAGCTGGCCGGGGATCATTACTGGTTCTCGATCGCCGATGCCGACATGCTGCTGTGGGCGCAGGGACTGGCGCTAGGCATGGGACTGGATCTCGCTATCGATGAGCCCGATGTATGGCCGCTCGCAGTACAGGGGCCGAAGTCGGATGACCTGGTGGCGCGGGTGTTCGGCGAGCAGGTGCGGGACATCGGTTTTTTCAGGTTCAAGGTATTCGATTTCGAGGGACAGGAGCTGGTCGTCGCGCGTACCGGCTTCAGCAGGCAGGGTGGCTTTGAGATGTATCCCGAGGGTTTCTCGCTGGGTACGAAGCTGTGGGATGCGCTGTGGCAGGCGGGTGCCGATCTCGAGGTTTCCCCGGGTTGTCCAAACCTGATCGAACGGGTTGAGGGCGGCCTGTTATCTTATGGCAACGAAATGACGCGCGCTGATAATCCCCTGGAATGCGGGCTGGAACAATATTGTCAGCTCGACGGGTCGGTCGAGTATATCGGCCTCGAAGCGCTGCGCAAAATAGCGGCATCGGGTGCCGAGCGCCTGATTCGCGGCGTTGTTTTCGAGGGCGACGCCTGTCCCGCCTGTCAGCACCCCTGGCCGCTAACGGCTGGAAAGCGGCAGGTTGGTTATGTCACCACGGCGATCTGGTCACCGAGAATCGAAGCTAACGTTGCGCTGGCGATGCTGGATCGGGGTTATTGGCAGGCAGGTACGGTCGTCACCGTTGAGGTTGCTGACGGCAGCCAGAGCAGAGCTGTGATCTGCGAGTTGCCGATGGAGGCGTCGTGAGCGAGTCGAGCAGAATTTTCAGTCGGGCAGGCTGGGCGGGTTACGCCTTTGTGCCAAACGGGTAGAATAGGCGCCATGAGTGACTGGAAAACAGCATACCGCTCGTTTTACTATGCAACCGCTGGACCCGCGGAAGATATCCGCCTGCAACCGCAGCGCACGGCTCTGCTGGTCATCGATATCCAGAACACCTATATGGAAGTCGATGCCGACCCGGTCGAAGCCGAGCGCTGGGCGCCGTTTCGCGAGCGCATGAATTCAACTGTAATTCCCAACATCGCGAAAATGATCGATCTCTGCCGCAAGCAGGGTGTCGAGGTGATATTTGCGCGTATCGCCTGTTTGAAAAGCGATGGGCGCGATCGTTCGCTGAGCCAGAAGAAACCGGGCTTCAATTACCTGTTGTTGCCAAAGGACCGCGCGGACAGCCAGTTGGTGCCGGAACTGACCCCGCATGCCGACGACATCGTCGTAATCAAGACCACCGATAGCGCATTGACGGGCACCAACCTTCGCCTGGTGCTGCGTAACATGGAGATCAGCGATGTGATCGTCGCCGGTATTTTTACCGATCAGTGCATCAGTTCAACGGTGCGCAGCCTGGCCGACGAAAGTTTCGGCGTGGTCGTGGTCGAGGACTGTTGTGCCGCGGCCACCGACGAGTTGCACCAGAATGAATTGAAGTCGATCAACATGATCTACTGCCACGTGGTGCAGTCCGAAGATATCCCCGATTTTTTCAAATGATGTAAGCAGCATGTCGCCGCAGACGCCCGTCGATAGTGTAAATCCCGCTGTAATGAGCAACTATTACGAGGCACCATCCGCCGACCCGGTCGGCGATGAAATCTGGTGTTACAGCGATCGACCCTGTTACTCACCCGGCGAAACCATCAGCTTCCACGTCTCCACCACCGCAAAATCCTACACGCTGGAAATAGCCCGCGATGCACCCGAAGCGGAACTGTTGTTCACGCGCGACAAGCTGCCCGGTTGCCGACAGGAGACACCAGCCGACGCATCGGTAAGCGGTTGTGGCTGGCCCGCGAGTTTCGAGTTTGCAATCCCCGCGCACTGGCATTCAGGCGCTTACCGGGTGACCAGTCGCATCGAAGGTCGCAACGGCGGCAGGCTCGAACAACATCACATGTTCATGTTGCGCGCAGGCACAGCGCGGCGGCGAGAGCGATTGCTGCTGGTGTCCGCCACCGGCACCTGGTGCGCCTATAACAACTGGGGTGGTTCCAATCACTACGAGGGCATTACCGGGCCGCAGGGAAGGGACTTCTCACCGATACTCTCGCTCGAGCGTCCCTGGCCGCGCGGATTTGTCGTGTTGCCGGATGATGCGCCACGCGCTGCGCTTGCCGCCAGCCCCGCGTGCGATGAGCCGGTTTCGTATCCGCACATGGAATGGGCCTATGCCAACGGTTACTCGAAGAAATACGCTTCCGCCGGCTGGGCTTCCTACGAAAGGCATTTCATGAACTGGGCTGCCGACGCCGGTTTCGAAGTCGATATCGTCTCGCAATACGATCTCCAGCTTCGACCCGAGGTGCTCGAGGATTATCCCTGCCTGGTGTTTATCGGTCATGACGAATACTGGTCCTGGGAAATGCGCGATACGGTCGATACCTACGTCGAGGAAGGCGGCAGGGTTGCGCGTTTTGCCGGCAACTTCATGTGGCAAACCCGGCTCGAAGACAACGGGCGCCGCCAGGTCTGTTACAAGTCCCGCGCCCTGGCCGAGGACCCGCAACGCGAGACCAACCGCATTACCACCAGCTGGGAACTGCCGCAGGTTGAGCGTCCGGGCGCACTGACCTTCGGACTGAACGCCATTCGCGGGGTTTACGCGGGATGGGGCGGTTGCGTCGCATTCGGTGCAGGCGGATTCCCGATTTATCGCCCGGAGCACTGGGCCTTCGAGGGTACGGGCCTCGGTTACGGCGATGTGCTGGGTGGGCAGAGCCGGATTTTTGCCTACGAGGTCGATGGCCTCGACTATATTGTCCGCGATGGTCTGCCATACCCGTCCGGGGCGGAACAGGTGCCCGACGGACTCGACATCCTGGCGCTGGGACTCGCTTCCAATGTCGAAGTCGCGCGCGCGGTGGATAATAGTGAGCTGTTTCTCGGTACCGACGACTGCGAGCTTCACGCGGAGATACTCTATGGTGAAGTGACGCCGGAAACCATCGCCCTGGCGGGCCGTGGCTCGGGCATGATCGCATCGTTTCAGCGGGGCAGGGGTGAAGTTTTCCATGCCGGCAGTGTCGAATGGGTCGCCGGACTGCTGCGTCGTGATCACCAGGTGGAACGGGTGACGCGCAATGTTCTGTCGCGCTTCCTCAAGGGTGAAAATTAAGCCGTGCGTGATTCGAATTTTTGCTCGTTTGTCTTTATCATTGATCAGTGCTCGGGGTAATCGCGATGCCGCCGGGTAATCGAGTCCAGGCGATGAATGGCTTGCGTTGGAAGTTAACTTAATACAGGGCGGAAAGACTAATGACGATTAACGTATCGAGGCTGGAAGCGGCCGACCGGGCTGAATGGGAAGTGCTTTATCACGGTTACGCCGAGTTTTACCAGGTACCGATGAACGATCAGATCCTGGACACGGTATGGGGCTGGATCCACGATGACGGTAATCCATTCTTCGGGCTTGTTGCGAAGGACGAGAGCGGGAAGGCGCTGGGCCTGATGCATTGCCGACAAATGCCGTCGCCACTGCGCGGCGCGCTGGTCGGATTCCTGGATGATTTGTTTGTCAGTCCGGATGCGCGCGGGCAGGGCGTGGTGGAGAAACTTTACGCGGCGCTCAACCAACTGGGCAAGCAGCAGGGCTGGCCGTTCATTCGCTGGATTACCGCGGAAAACAATTACCGGGGCCGTGCCGTTTACGACAAGCTATCCGAAAAAACGGCCTGGGTTACCTACCAGATGGCGATGAAATAGACTGTCGGGGCAGTATCAGGCTTGAAATCCGTGATCTCACAGCAGCAGTCTTTATGGGAAACCCAGCGGCTTTATGTCGCCGGGCATTCGAAATTTTACCAGGCCTTGTGGCAGGGCCGGGAAGCGCCGCTGAAATTACAGGATCTGCCCGGGTTGCCGCTGTCATCGAAAGCCGAGCTGCGACTGTCGCAGGCGCAATCACCGCCGTTCGGCGATTATCTTGCCGCTGAACGCGCCACGGTGACCCGGTTACACCGCACCTCGGGCACTACCGGTCAGGCGATGAACCTGGCGTTGTCTGCGCGTGATTGCGAAATAACCCAGACGGTCGGCGGTCGGGCGCAGCGATCCGCGGGCCTTACCGCGGAACATTCAGTGGTGCATTGCCTCAACTACCAGATGTGGATGGGCGGGGTAACCGATCATCTGACGCTGGAACAAACCGGCGCCATGGTGGTGCCGTTCGGCGTGGGCAGCACCGAGTTGCTGATCCGTACGATTATGGAAACC
>CALDDP010000276.1 GCA_937936805.1 uncultured Gammaproteobacteria bacterium
ACTTCCTTGTTGGCAAGTTCAGCTTGCGCCTTTTGCATGTTCTCCTGCATTTCCTGCGCCTTTTTCATCATATCTCCGAGCGCACCTTTCATCAGCCTACCTCACCACTAACTGTTGTTTTCAATCTTAACCACACTTGCCTCATCAAGTTTCGCTGCAAATGCATGCTGTAATTTCTTTACCATCTTTTCTTCCCTGATTGCTTCGATCGCTGCAAGCCGCTCCCGCTGTTGACGCAGCTCTTTTGCCTGCATTGGCGTTTGTCCGCTAAGGGTTACCGCCGCGACTAGTTCCAGCTGCAATGATACCCCAAGTTTTTGTTCCAGGGCCTGCCTAATTTCCGCCTTGATCAGATCGGTTGCAAGTTCATGTATTTCGGTTAGCAACTCCAGCTTTAAATTACCATCCTGAAAGGATTTAAACTGGCTGTTTGCGACGATTTCCTGGGCCAGTCCGGAAAGACCTGAAGCGTAGGCAAGTTCATGCCAGTCGAGAGGCAGGTCTGCAGCAACATCGGTATCGGTTTTAGCATTCAACTGCACATCCGATTTGCGAGCTGGCTGGTCCTCTGCCCGTGTAACGGTGGCGGGTTCGTCCCGGTCGCTTAATGTTGCTACCGGCTCAGGTTTTGCTGCAGGCTTTTTTTTTACCTCGGGCGATTCGACATTTTCCCGCTCAGTCCCTGTTTCAGGGGTAAATGCCAGTAAGCGCAACATCAACATCTCGAAACCCGAAGCCGCGTCAGGGCATATCAGCAAATCCTGACGCCCCTGCAAAAGAATCTGATAATAGAGTTGAATCTCCTCCGCGGACCAGCAGCTACTGTATTTCTGCAACAGTTCTTCAGCGAACTCATCTTCGTTTACCAGTAGCGGATCATGTTGATACAGCGCGACCTGCTGCAGCAATGCGATCAACTCCGCGCAAACCCGCTGGTAATCGGGATTATGTTCGATCACCAGGCGCGCCTCGTGCAGCAGGGGTGACGCCTGCTGATCGGACAAGGCGTCTAAAAGCCGCGCCAGGTAATCGCGCGAAATCGAGCCGAGCATCGACTCGACGGCGCCCTGCTGCACCGAACCTCCACCATAGCCGATCGCCTGATCGAGCAAACTAAGCGCATCACGCATACTGCCGTCGGCAGCACTGGCAAGCAGGGTTAACGCCGATGGCTCCGCCGCTACTTTTTCCTGTTCTGTCAGAAACTGCAATTGCGACAGGATCTGGGTCCGCGACATGCGCTTCAAATTGAATTGCAGGCATCGCGATAACACCGTTACAGGTACTTTTTGCGGATCGGTGGTAGCCAACAGGAATTTTACGTGCGGCGGCGGTTCTTCCAGGGTTTTGAGCAACGCATTGAAGCTATGCTTTGACAACATATGAACTTCATCGATCAGGTAAATCTTGAAACGGCTCCGGGTTGGTGCGTACTGCACATTGTCCAGCAGTTCGCGCATGTCATCGACCCCGGTGCGGGAGGCCGCATCTATTTCGATCAAATCGACGCTGCGACCCTCATCGATCTCGACACAGGAAGCGCAACTGCCGCAAGGCTCGGAGCTGACCCCCTGTTCGCAGTTTAATGACTTTGCAAATATCCGCGCAATCGTGGTTTTACCTACACCGCGGGTTCCGGTAAACAGGTAGGCATGGTGAAGGCGGTTACTGTCAAGCGCGTTCACCAGTGCCTGCAACACGTGTTCCTGACCGACCATTTGCTTGAAATTAGCCGGGCGCCACTTACGCGCTAGTACCTGGTAACTCATTCAGATCTTGTGGGGGTTCGGCATTCGATTAAGAAAATGGCGGCGACCTGATCCAGCACACCCCCGCACCCAATGTCCCTGCTACCGTTGCTCCCTTCCGGGCCTGGCGGGATTTACAGCTAATTGTCACGAAGGGACCGAAACAGGTCACCATTGCAAGAGCGAGAGTGTATAGCGAAGGCCGGTGATGTTTCAAGGCGCTATTGAGCGGATTCACTTGTCTTGCACGGGAATTAACCCGAGAATATGCACCGCCAGTCACGTCCAGCAGAGATTCCCCGAAAATGGGCAGGAAAAAAAGTAAATCCCCCGACAACACTATTGCGCTGAACCGCGCCGCGCGACACGACTATTTCATCGAGGATGAAATCGAGGTCGGCCTGGTGCTCGAGGGCTGGGAAGTCAAAAGTATGCGTAACGGTAGCCTGCAGTTGAAAGAAAGCTATGTTTCGGTAAAAAACGGTGAACTATGGTTAACCGGCGCGCATATCAGCCCGCTGCACAGCGCCTCGACGCATATCAAACCGAACCCGACCCGAAATCGCAAACTGCTCGCTCACCGCAACGAAATCGATCGCCTGGTGGGCATGGTGGAACGCAAGGGCTTTACTCTGATTGCGCTGGCCGCTTACTGGAGTCGCGGTCGTGCGAAGCTTAAACTCGGTATCGCCAGGGGAAAGAAAGCGCACGATAAACGTGCCAGCATCAAGGATCGGGACTGGAAACGCGATCAGGCACGCATCCTCAAACCCGGCTAGAACCTTTTTATTTCCACGCGGGATCGTCGTGTTGCGTCGCGAGGAACTCGATATAGTCCTGGTTGGCCTGCTGCGAGGCCGAATCAGGCCGCCACAGCGGAAGCTGCAGCCCCGTTTCGATGCGTTGCAAATCGCACTGCTCGGAATCAGTTCCCGCGCCCTGCTCTGCCTCCAGTCCGAGGCTGGTTTGCCCACCGGTCATCGCGAGATAAACATCAGCCAGAATACGCGCATCCAGCAGCGCACCGTGCAGGCTGCGATTGCTGTTATCGATACCGTAGCGCTTGCACAAAGCGTCGAGATTATTTTTTTGCCCGGGATGCTTCTGCCGGGCCAACAGTAAAGTATCGAGAATGCCACAGCATTCCTTTAACGATGCTATCGGTGGATCGAGTAACGCTAATTCGTTATCGAGGAAGCCAATATCAAACGGCGCATTGTGAATTACCAGTTCGGCACCGGCCACGTAACTGTGGAATTCCTCGGCGAGCTCTGCAAATCGATGTTTGTCCTGCAAAAACTCGTTACTTATTCCGTGTACCTCGAACGCACCGCTATCCACCGCGCGATCGGGATTGATATAGTAATGCCAATGGTTTCCGGTGACCCGCCGGTTTACCAGTTCGATACAGCCGATCTCGATGATTCGATGGCCCTGGCTAACCTCGAGTCCGGTCGTTTCTGTATCCAGTACTATCTGTCTCATGCCTGTAAATTCTCATCTATAGCCGTATTTGCGAGTTGATCGGCCAATTCGTTGTCCGCGACACCGGCATGACCTTTCACCCAGTTCCAGTCAATTTCATGCTGCGCTACTTCAGCTTCCAGCTGCTGCCAGAGATCGACATTTTTCACCGGCTTTTTAGCGGCCGTCTTCCAGCCATTGCTTTTCCACCTGGCAAGCCACTCGGTTAGTCCCTGCATAACGTATTTGGAATCGGTAAATAACTCAACCTTGCAGGATCGTTTTAGTGCCTTCAGGCCTTCGATCACGGCAGTTAACTCCATGCGGTTATTGGTAGTTTCGGCAGCGTATCCCTGCAGGGTTTTATGGTTACCCTGGAAACGCAGCACGACACCCCAGCCGCCGGGCCCCGGGTTACCACGGCAGGCACCGTCGGTATACATGACAACCTTGTCACTCATAGCCGGTTAGCGGTCATACTTCATATCTCGACCGACCGTCGGCCGGACAATTTTTCCGGGCAATATTTTGCGAGTTACCCAGCGGTGCCGCACCGGAGTCAACGGCGAAATGCTCTTGCTGTAAACCAGTAGATTGAGTGCGCCTAAAACGGGCATCCAGTTTCTGGTTCCTTTTTCCAGCCAGCTCAGGTGGCGCGTAACAGAAGGCTTCTGAATAGGCGGTAAATAGCCAACTCTGAATTGGCGATACTGATCAAAACCGAGTAGTCGCATCCAGTCGTCGATACGTTTCACGGTATAGAAATGGCCTTTGAACGGAACATGCTCCAGCCAGGACTGGCAAAAGTGACGTAACCCCCACAGCGACACCGGATTGAAATCTATAATAATCAGTTTGCCTTCGGGGATTAAAATTCGAAAAGCTTCGCGTAACATAGCGTGTGGTTCGCTGGTGTTCGACAGGTGATGCATCAGGATAACCAGATCAACACTATCCGAGGCAATCGGCAACATCGAAGGGTTCGCCGCAATTTGCGCCTGGGGGCCTGTTTCATCGAGGGTGAACTGATGCTTGATACGACAATTTCGCTGCAATTGGGCGGCTAACCCGGGACAACCGATCTGTAAAGCGTAGTAACCAAAAGTAGTAGCCAGCAATGGACTGATTTTTTCTTCGAGCTCTTTGAACAGAAATTGCCCTGTTCTGCTAAAATACCATTCATTGATATTGGCAAATCCTTTGCTTTCAGTAGTTTGTCGCAAAAATCTCATTTAAAACTTATGTTTTGGAAGGTACAATTGACTCATTCTAGCCACATAGCACGATCGATACTAATGTTTCTCAAGCAAAAGCCCCTTTACGGGGAGCGGAGTTTTCTGGTCGCGCTCCTGGTTGCACTGGTTGTGACTGGCTGTTCAAGTCTGAATCCCGACCCCGCAAACGAAAGTGGTGCACAGACCGATGCTATGGTTTCGCCCGCTGGCCAGACTTCTACCGTCCAGGCTTCTCAGCTCACGGACCTGACAGCCCAGTCTGCGAGCTATCCGGATTCTACCGCCACACCGACCAGACATGCGCTGCTGGAACTGGATTTCTACGATTCGCCGGATTACTTCGATTTTGAGCAAAGCGACGACGCAACACTCGATCTGGAGATCGAAGTTCAGGCAGAGCTTGCCGAGCAGGCACTGGAGCAAAAGTTACGCGCAGAAGCCGAGGCAGCGGCCGCAAGTGAAGCGTCGCGACTGGCGGAGAGCAGAAAAAACAACGCCTGGTTTCGATTACAGGAAGGCATGCAGCTGACTCCGGTAGACAATGCACGCGTAAAAGCCCAGCTGAAATGGTACCTGGATCATCCAGGCTATCTGCAGCGCGTAATGGAGCGCGCGCGCCCGATATTACCTTTTGTTCTCGATGAACTTGAAAAGCGAAACCTGCCCAGCGAACTGGCATTGCTCCCTATCGTCGAGTCTGCCTACCAGGCCTTCGCCTACTCGCATGGACGTGCCTCCGGCATGTGGCAAATCATTCCTTCCACCGGACGCTTCCTCGGCCTGAAACAAAACTGGTGGTATGACGGGCGCCGCGACATCATTGATTCGACTCATGCGGCAATCTCATATCTTGATAGCCTGGCGCAACAATTTGACGGCGACTGGGAACTGGCCCTCGCCGCCTACAACGCGGGGCCGGGAAAAATCCGCAGCGCGGTGCGCTATAACCGGAAAAAGAAACGTCCGACTGATTTCTGGCATCTGACAAAGATACGCAATGAAACCCGTGCCTATGTCCCCAAGATGTTCGCGCTTCGAGAGTTGTTCGCCAATCCTGACAAGTACCAGCTCGACCTGATCCCGGTGACCAACCAGGTGAGTTATGAAATCGTCGAACTGGATGGTCAGATCGATCTGGCTCTGGCGGCTGAACTTGCCGGGATTACGGTGAACGAGCTCTACCAGTTGAATCCGGCTTTTAATCGTTGGGCAACCGCACCCAAGGGTCCGCACCGGTTACTGTTGCCACGCGAAAAAGCGGAGCAGTTTAAAATCGGTGTGGCCGAAGTGCCGCCAAGTAAACGTATTAACTGGGTACGCCACAAGATCAGAAAAGGCGAAACCCTGAGTCATATTTCGAAAAAGTATCGCAGCACCGTGGCTTTGATAAAGGAAGTCAACAACATTCGCAGCAACCAGATACGCGCCGGCAAATACCTGATGGTACCGACCGCGACCCGGTCTTTGAATACCTACACTCTAAGCAAAAACTCGCGCATCACCAGCATCCAGAACACTAACCGCACCGGTAACAAGCGGGTTCACATCGTGCGCTCCGGACAAAGTCTATGGAGCATATCGAGGAGCTACGGCGTTACAACTCGTGCATTAGCCAAGTGGAATGGAATCGCCCCGATTGACACGCTTAGCGTTGGTCAGAAGCTGGTGGTCTGGACCCGCAAAGGCGCCACTCAAACTGTCAGCATCAATCAGACGCGCCCGAGCAATGCGCTGCACGCGCTCAGGTATACGGTCAGAAAAGGCGATTCGCTGTACCGTATTGCCAATCGATTCAACATTCGCGTGTCCGATATAAAACTCTGGAATCGCGTCGGTAAATACCTGCAACCCGGGCAAAAACTCAAGCTCTACGTCGATATAACAAGCCAGTCAGGATAGGGTTAACGAGTATGTGACACAGCTTCGAAATTTTAGCCACAAGAGTTGCTTTATCGAGGACCAAGCGCCAAAATACCCGTTCACTAACGCTGCTTGCGAAGGATTCCTGAAGAAGACATGAGCCTTGAAATTGATCCAAAACAAATAAAGTCTTTTTCACCGATCAATTCCCTGAATCCTGAAAATGCTCAAGAGTTAACCAAGAAAATCTCGGCCACATCGGTACAGACGGGCCACTATCTGTTCAAGAAAGGTGATACGGAAAAAGTTCACGTTTACGTCTTGAAAGGCGAAATCGAACTGATTGATGACAAAAAAGTCATCAAGATAATCAAGGCAGGATCTCCACAAAGTCTACAACCGCTAGCCCATGGATTCCCCAGAACGCTGTCAGCACGTGCCAAATCCGCCGCCGTAGTTACCAGGATCAATAGCGACATGCTCGACATCATGTTGACCTGGGATCAAACCGGAAGCTATACCGTTGAAGGCGTCGACGAAGAAGATGACGAAACCGACTGGATGACCCGGATTCTGCAGACACGGGCTTTTCACCGCATTCCCCCGGCTAATATCCAGGCGATGTTCATGCGCATGGAGTCGGTAAGCTTCAGCCCGGGTGAAAAAGTAATAGAACAGGATGCCGAAGGTGACTACTTCTACATAATCAAGGAAGGTCGTTGCCTGGTAACTCGTTCGACGCCCGCTAATCCAAATGGGGTGAAACTGGCAACGCTGTCGGTAGGCGACAGTTTTGGCGAAGAAGCCTTGATTGCCGACAGCAAACGCAATGCAACCATTACCATGCTAACGGACGGCCACTTGATGCGGCTCAACAAGGAAGATTTCAATTCGTTACTCAACGAACCGCTGCTCAACTGGGTTGATTATGACGAAGGCAAGAAACTGGTCGATGATGGCGCGATCTGGTTCGATGTGCGGTTGCCGACAGAACACAAGGCCAAACATATCAAGGGCAGCATTAATATCCCTTTGATTTTCCTGCGCATGAAGGCCAACTCGCTGGATGCTCAGAAAAAATACGTGATCTACTGCGACACTGGTCGGCGCAGTTCAGCGGCCTCGTTCCTGTTAAACGAAAAGGATATCGAAACCTACGTATTGAGAGATGGCGTAGACACCGCCGAGCCCGGCGACCTGGACTCCGCCTGATCACACACTAATCGAAGAGTTAAGCGCCACCGCGATAAAACAGGATGTACGGGAGGAATACCTGGCTGTTAACCAGTTCATGGTGAACGCACAAGCGATTGAATACTATACT
>CALDDP010000277.1 GCA_937936805.1 uncultured Gammaproteobacteria bacterium
GTCGACTACGGTGTTTTGACTTTCCTTTCCAAGCCCCTGTACTGGTTATTGTCCTGGTATCACAGCTTCGTTGGTAACTGGGGGGTTGCGATTATGCTGTTAACCTTCACCGTTAAGGCCGTGTTCTACAAGCTTTCCGAAACCAGTTATCGTTCGATGGCAAAAATGCGCAAGGTCAGCCCGCGCCTGAAAACCCTGAAAGAGCGATACGGGGATGATCGGCAGAAGATGAACCAGGCGATGATGGAGCTTTACAAAACCGAAAAAATAAATCCGATGGGTGGCTGTTTACCGATACTGGTGCAGATTCCGGTTTTTATTGCGCTCTACTGGGCATTGCTCGAAAGTGTCGATCTGCGCCAGGCGCCCTTTATCTTCTGGATCAAGGACCTGTCGGTTATGGATCCTTTTTTCGTGTTGCCGATATTGATGGGAATCAGCATGATCATCCAGCAACGACTGAATCCCCCTCCGCCGGACCCGATTCAGGCCAAGATCATGATGGCATTGCCTTTCGTGTTCACTATTTTCTTCGCCTTCTTTCCATCCGGGCTGGTTCTTTACTGGGTGGTCAATAACGTGTTGTCGATTACCCAGCAGTGGATCATCACCAAACGTATCGAAGCCGGGGCCAACTAAGCCGCCCTGGATCAGCCAATGCGTCATTATCACCATGCCGCAGCATGAGACCATCGCAGCGATAGCAACGCCGCCGGGTACCGGCGGTATAGGCATTTTGCGCCTTTCCGGGGAACAGGCACTGGCTATCGGCGAGTCGCTTTGCCGCAACGAAATCAATCCAGGCCTGATCCAGTTTCGAAGATTTTTCGATGCTGCCGGCCAGCTACTTGATCATGGTATATGCCTGTACTTCAAGGCGCCGCATAGTTTCAGCGGCGAAGACTGCGTTGAAATCCAGGCCCATGGCGGACCGATAGTACTGGATATGCTACTCGAACGGTTGTGTGAGCTCGGCGCTCGACTGGCACGCCCTGGTGAATTTTCTGAACGCGCCTTTCTGAATGGCAAACTGGATCTGACCCAGGCAGAGGCTATCGCGGATTTGATAGAATCGGGCAGCCGGGCTGCATCGAGAGCGGCAATACGGTCGCTGGAGGGCCGTTTCTCGCAGCAGGTGCACAGCCTGGTGGACGAAATAATCAATCTGCGCGCGTTTATCGAGGCAGCACTCGACTTCGCGGAAGAAGAAATCGACTTTCTCGAAAACCCGGATATCAGCCGTCGTCTTGACGATTGCCAGCAGCACTTGGAAAACCTGCTTACCCAGGCGGAGCAGGGCAGAACACTTCAGGAAGGCCTGAGCGTATCGCTTGCGGGTTTGCCCAATGCCGGTAAATCAAGCTTGTTGAATTACCTCGCCGGATATGAGGCCGCGATCGTTACCGAGATTGCAGGTACTACCCGCGATGTACTGCGCGAGCACATATCGCTCAAGGGCATACCTGTAAAAGTTAATGACACCGCCGGTCTGCGAAAGTCCAGCAATCCGGTTGAAAAAGAGGGTATTAAACGTGCCTGGGAAACCATGGCGCAATCGGACGTCATTATATACCTGGTCGATTCGAGTAAAGGATTAACCCCCGCAGACCAGGAGATTATTGATCAACTTGGGGACGCCAGTTTGCAAATAGTGTTCAGCAAAAGTGATCTGGCACCGGTTGATCAGCATGATCATAGCGAAAGCCTGGCTATTTCGACCTTAACCGGCGATGGAATGGAAATGCTTATTCAACGCATAACCGGCCAGGTTTCTGACTATAATCAGGATAATCAGGCATTTATGGCAAGACGACGCCATGTTGATGCGCTTCTGCGGGCACAGGAATCGATACAGCGGGCAATGCACACATTCAACACGACCCGATCCGGAGAGCTCATGGCGGAAGACTTGCGTGGCGCCCAGGGATACCTGAACGAAATAACCGGCGAATTTACTAACGAAGATTTGCTGGGGAAAATTTTCTCGACTTTCTGTATCGGCAAATAGTAGCCGGCTATATGCGCGGGTACGGATCGTGAAGGATAAGCCATTAACGTGAACGACGAATCCACCGAAACCAGCTCACATCAGTCATCGCTACACGAGCGACTTGCCGAACTGTGCATAAATTTCCATCAGCTGCAGGACGAATTACTGAACGAGGCGGATGCCGAAAAAGGTAGCAGGCTGCAGCAGATCGCAAGTACCCTGATTGGTCTGGGGCGCGAGCAGAACGATCAGCTGCTGGGGGCTTTCTATCGGAGCATTCAAACTACAACTTTACCAAACCGCTTTATATTGGCGTGTCGCTGGTTGAATTGATCCGGCGCTATAACATGTACACGGATGACGCTGTCATCGATGACAGCAAGCTGGAACAAATGGTGGTGGCGGCACTGGGCCATAATCTCGGGTTACTGGCCTATGAAAAACGGGTTTACGAAAGCCAGGAAGAGTATTCAGTCGAAGACAAGCGTCAGCTGCGTGAACACTATCCGCAACAAAGCGCTGATATTCTCAAAGCAGCGGGTCTCGATCAGCCATTGATTCAGGATGTAGTGCGTAACCATAATGTGGCCAGCGACAATCCGTCTAAATCGGCTTTGTTAATGCGCACCTCGTTCATCTATGCCGGCATCGCATGCCACAAAACCTGTCGGCCGGGCAAAGATCTATCGATAACCCGAGCCGCGAGTTTGCCCGCATGTTTACCAACCAGGAGCTCGACCCGGTCTACGGCGGACTGTATCTGAAAATAAACGGTCTGGCGCCGATAGGATCGATCCTCAAACTCGAATCCAATGAACGTGCAGTCGTTGTGCGAGGCCCGCAGGACGAGAGTATTATTTCATCGACGGTAAGGATGTTGACCAATCGCAACGGTGTGCAACTGCTCCGCCCAGGTGAACACTATCAGATGAACAAAACGCCGACTCGCCATCGCGGACTGGCCGATCACCATCGTTTTGCGTGGACTAATTTTTCACCGCACGTGATGTGGGAGCAATAGTTCGCAGACCTCATTGGTTCGCGCACTGCGTAGCAGGTGCATTTGCCGAAAAAAATCGGGACATTTGATGAAGGTCAACTCACCTTCCAGGGGGAAACTTTTATCGTAGAGTCGGGATAGCCAGAAGCGTAGGGCAGCGAGGCGCAACATCAACGGCATGGCATCTAGCTCCACGGCTTCGAGACGACGCTGTTCCTGGTAGGCCGCTAAAGTTGCATCGACCCTGGCCGCTACCAGTTCGCCTTCGCTATCTATGCACCAGTCGTTCAACAACACCGCAATATCGAATGCAAAATTATCGTTACAGGCGTAGTCAAAATCGAGGATGCCGCCTAGCTCGCCGTTCAGGAACAACGCGTTATCATGAAACAGATCTGCATGAATCGCTCCATCTGGCAATCGATCCAGTTGAAAATCTGTGCAGCTATCCAGTGTCGCTGAAATACTTTGAAGATCTTTCTCTTCAAGGCAGGGCTTGAGCGTCTCGAGCGCTGTAAGTATCCATTCCACTCCGCGCGGGTTGTTGCGCCTGCCGGTGTACTCACCACCGGCTGAATGGAAGCGAGCCAGTTCCGCACCGATTGACGCACAGTTACGGATATCCGGAGTGGTTGCTACTTCACCCGGTAAACGCCTGATGATTGCCGCAGGACGCTGATTCAGGCTGGAGTAGAATTGATCGAAGCGATCTTTTACGGGTTCTGCGCAACGCACGGATTGATTTGCGAGATGCTGTTGCAGGCCGAGCATATAGTCGAGTTCGGCAGCGTTGTGGTGTTCGTATAAAGTGAGCACGAAACGGCCATGCTCAGTGTCGAGATAATAATTAGTATTGGTTATACCGGCGGAGATAGGTTCCAGGTCGCGCAGCTTTCCGATCTCGTAGCGCAGCAAGAACTGCTCGAGCTGCCTGGGTTCGACGGTGGTATAAACAGACATAAATTTAGCAATTGGAAAGGCGCAAACTGGCGAAGTCGCCACTGTGGCTATGATATGATCCGGTTTCGAGGTCGGGCATTCTAGCGCATCTATATGAATCAAGAGAAACAAAAAAAACTAGTTCTGGTAGACGGCAGTTCTTATCTCTTCCGCGCCTATCATGTTCCGGGCCCCGATCTGACCAGCCCGTCGGGAAAACCGACCAAGGTGATTTACTTCGTCCTCAACATGCTGAATAAATTAGTCAAGGACGAACAACCGGATCGGATCGCCGTGGTATTCGATGCCAAGGGTAAAACCTTCCGCAACGACATTTACCCGCAATACAAGGCTACGCGGCCGCCGATGCCGGACGATCTGCGCGAACAAATAGAACCGTTGCATAAAATCATTAAAGCACGCGGACTGCCTTTGGTCTGTATCGAGGGAGTTGAGGCCGATGATGTAATCGGAACCATGAGCCGCCAGGCAACGGAGCAGGGTTACGAGGTACTCATTTCTACCGGAGACAAGGATATGGCGCAGCTGGTCAACAAGAATGTGCGCCTGATCAACACCATGAATAATCATTTCATGGACGAGGCAGCAGTGGTTGAAAAATTCCAGGTTCGAGCAGATCAGATCATCGATTACCTCGCGCTAATGGGGGACAGCTCGGACAATATTCCGGGAGTTCCGAAGGTAGGGCCAAAGACGGCAGCGAAATGGATCGCCGAGTATGGTGGGCTCGACGAGGTAATGGCGCATGCAGGGGAAATCAAGGGCAAGGTTGGAGAGTACCTGCGTGAGTCGCTGAATTTTCTGCCGATGTCTTATGCGCTGGCAAAAATAAAGCTGGATTGCGATACCGGGGTCGATATCGACGAATTGACGCAGCAGCAAGCTGA
>CALDDP010000278.1 GCA_937936805.1 uncultured Gammaproteobacteria bacterium
CATGCTCTTTCTGGTTGCGCTGATTGTTGCCGGCATTATGATGGCCTATGGCGACTCGGGTAGTCGTGCGATCCAGAATATTTATATACGATTTGCCGGTCCGGCCAAGGGCCCGCGTCTGCACCAACTGTCGGTAGCTACCGTGCGCTCGGTTGCAACCGGTGTCGTCGGCGTTGCCTTTATCCAGGCATTGCTGCTAGGCCTTGGCTTTATTTTTGCGGGTGTGCCCGGTGCCGGTTTGTTGGCAATCGTGGTGCTGGTGCTCGGTATCGTACAGCTACCTGCCACCATTGTCTCATTGCCGGTCATCGCCTATTTGTGGATCGGTGGAGACGCGTCGACCACGAGTAATGTAATTTTTACCATTTACCTGCTGGTGGCTGGACTGGCCGATAATGTGCTGAAACCGATGTTGCTCGGGCGTGGTGTCGATGTGCCCATGCCGATCGTATTGTTTGGCGCGCTGGGCGGCATGGTGTCGGCGGGTATTATCGGTTTGTTTATTGGTGCGATCCTGTTATCCGTCGGGTATCAGCTGTTCATGGACTGGGTCGCTGAAACCTCGCAGCACATCGAGGAAGAGGATTCCGCAGTCACGGGCACTGACTAAAGGAATTCATCCCTGCACTTACTCAGTCACCGCCGCTTTCACGGGAATGACTTTGGAAACGGCGGGGATATCTGTTGGCAAGTCTGATCGGGGCTTGCTGGAGGTTGTGGATCTGCTGTAAGATCGCCCTTCAGTCCGGCTGTAGCGCAGTCTGGTAGCGCACCTGTCTCGGGGTCAGGGGGTCGGAAGTTCGAATCTTCCCAGCCGGACCAACTATCACACCAGTTGCAGCAGTCAGGTTTTGGCGGAGCGACTGACTATATAAACTCCGATCACGCAAATCAGCATGCCGACGATCGATACCACGCCCAGGGTTTCCCCAAACAGGTAATGCGCCTCGATCACCACTAGTGGTGGCACCAGGTAAAACATACTTGAAATCCGTCCCGCCTCGCCATTTTTGATTATATACATCAGCAGCATGACCGCGCCGAGCGACAGCCCCAGCACCTGCCAGCCGAGGGCGAGCGCAAAGCCTGGGGTCCAGTCGATCGCCCAGGTTTCGCCGAAGAGCAGGGCGAACCCCGCGGTCGCCAGCGATCCGGCGACATATTGCATCAGCGTACCCGGCAGCAGTTGCGACTGATGACAGAATTTCTTTTGATAGAACACACCAATCGCCATCGACATCAGGCTCACCACGCACATGCCCAGATCGAGCAGGTCGAGGCCGCCGCTGAGTCCGAGGTTAATCCCGTACTTGCCGACGATGACGACGCTGATGCCGACAAAGCCGATCAGTAATCCGGCGACTTTACGAAAATCCAGATGCTCGCCGATATAAAGTGATGCCAGGGTCATCGTCAGGATGGGCTGTATCCCGATGATGATTGCGACTATTCCCGCGGGCACACCGTTCTTGATTGGCCAGAAGAGGAAGCCGAGGTAACCGCAATGCAGCAGCGCACCGGTGACCATGTCATGGCGAAAGGCCCAGATGCGGCGCGGCAATGCCGCGCCGACAAACAGTACTATGGGTACCAGCGCCAACGCGGTAATACTGAACCGCAGGCACAGGAATACGAACGGGTCGGCGTTGTGCATGCTGTACTTGGCCGCGATGAAGCCCGTGCTCCAGATCGACACAAACAGCAGTGGCGCTATGCGCAGCAGTAACGCCTGATCACGCATGCCGGTTTACCCGTCCGCGAAGAGGGATTCCCTTACGGAGATTTGATTTCGAGCAGTTCGACTTCGAAGATCAGGGTTTCGTATGGACCGATTGCACCACCTGCACCACGCTCGCCGTAGCCGAGTTCATAAGGGATGACAAACTGGTACTTGCTGCCAACGCTCATCAATTGCACGCCTTCGGTCCAGCCTGGAATCACCTGGTTGAGCACGAAGCTGGCCGGTGAATTGCGCGAGTACGAGCTGTCAAACTCGGTGCCGTCGATCAATGTGCCGCGATAATGCACGGTCACTTCGTCTGTCGCTTTGGGTTTGATGCCGTCGCCTTCGGTGATTACCATATATTGCAATCCGGACTCGGTTACCTGCACGCTTTCTTTTTCGGCATGGCTCTTCAGATACTCCGCGCCTCGCGCCTTGTTTTCTTCGGTTTGTGTGGCCAAGGTTTGCTCCAGTTGGGCTTGTAATATTTCGCCTGCTTCATCGAGGCTGATCAGGGTTGTCTGATCTTTATGCTGTAATTTTATACCCTCCAGCAACACGTCATAATTCACGTCCGGGTATTGCTTGAGCACCCGCTCACCGATAACCATACCAAGCGCGTAACTGAAGCGATCCGAATCGCTTTCGAGATTTGCCTGGGCCTGTGCGGCTTCCTTCTTTTCACATGCGGCTAGAGTGAGCAATGCTGCGCACAGCATAAGTACTTTAAATTTCATTGATATGTCCTAAAAGGTTGAAGTTATTCCTGGATGATTTGTGCGATTACATTCATGAAATCGCCAATCTTGATCAGGGATGGGAAGTTTCGGCCCATGATAATGCCATCGCTGGTGGCCGTGTATTCGACCGGTGCGCTGCCAGTTCGTTCGGTATTATAGACCCGTGCAATCAAATCGCCTGTTTTTACAGGATCGCCGAGCTTAACGCAAGGTTCGAGTAAACCATTGTGTTGTGAAAACACGTAAGCATTGTCCTGCTGCATATCCAGTTTGATACTGGGTGTATCCAATGCCAGGGGGCTGGCGTCGAGAATTCCTGCATGCACGAGGAAATTATGCACCCCGCGTTTGGCCACCCCGGCGGTATGCGGGCTGGTGGTACCGCCGCCGCCGAGCTCGGTCGATACAAACACCTTGCCCATCGATTCGGCCTGGGTATCGTACATCCCGCCGGCGTCGATTTCGATCAGGCTGAGATAATAAGGTGCGCCGAAGGCGAGGGTGGCCTCTTCACAGGCCTGTTGCTGTGTCTTGTCTTCGAGTTCGTGATAAGCGGCAAAAGGCAGGAATTCGAGGGTTTTGCCACCGGAATGAATATCGAGCACATAGTCACACATCGGCAGCAGGGTAGAAGTGAAGTAATCAGCGATCAACTGGGTAACCGTGCCGGGCGCCTGGCCCGGGAAGACCCGGTTCATGTTGAGCTGGTCGATTGGCGATACGCGAGCGGCAGCCTGGAATGCGGGGTAATTCATCATCGGAATGATGATTACCAGCCCGCGTAATTTATCGACATCTATAGTGTTGGCCAGGTCATGCAGCGCGATCGGGCCTTCATATTCATCGCCATGATTGGCGCCGGTCAATATTGCGCCCGGGCCATCGCCGTTGCGGGCGACGGTAATTGGCAACATGATCGACCCCCAGGCGGAATCGTTGCGCGAGTAGGGTATCTGCAGGAAACCGTGCTGCAGGCCGTCACGTTCGAAATCGATGGTAGCTGAAATGGGATTTGCCATGTTTACTTCACCAGTAGTCGTTGTTCGACATTCGCCAGGCTCTCGTAGCCGGAGTCGGTAATCACCACCGACTCGGTGATTTCGAGACCGCCATCGTCAAGCCACAGCGCCGGCATGAAATGGAAAGTCATATTCTGCCGGAGCTCGGTCTTGTCACCGCGGCGCAGGCTCATGGTGCGCTCGCCCCAGTCCGGGGGATAGGACAGGCCGATCGAGTAACCGGTACGATT
>CALDDP010000279.1 GCA_937936805.1 uncultured Gammaproteobacteria bacterium
CTCGACAGGTTACCGATGGAAAACTACCCGATCGATAACCTGCTGGAAATTTACTGGCTGCTCGGGCAATGCATCGGTCGTCCGGTGGCGCAGAAGTGGAACGGCCAGATGATCTATGACGTTGCCGACACCGGCGCGGACTACGCTTACGGCACGCGCGGTTCATATACTTCGGTGGAGCTCAACTTCCATACCGACAACGCTTTTGCACGCATGGTACCCGACTATGTCGGCCTGTTTTGTCGCCACCCGGCAAAAAGCGGGGGGATCAGTCGCTTCTGCAGTCTCTACTCGGTGCATCAGCGCATGCTGGATCAGTATCCGCAAGCGCTAGAGCGGCTTTATCGACCGGTGCTGTTCGACCGGCAGAAAGAGCATCGGGACGGCGCGGAACCGGTTTGTTTCGCACCCTGTTTCAGCTGGCGCAACAACCGCCTGTTCGCGCGTGCCAATGTCTCGCTTATCCGCAAGGGTTACCAGGTCGCGGACGAGCCCATGGACGCCCCGCTCGCGGCTGCCCTCGAGGCCATCGAAGAAGTCTGTGCGGCAGAAGACCTGTGGTACGAGGCAGCACTTGAACGCGGCCAGGTCCAGTACCTCAACAACCATGAAGTCGGGCACTACCGCAGTGCATTCGAAGATTTTGACGAGCCCGAACGCAAACGCCATCTTTATCGACTCTGGCACCGCGAGTCGGGTAGCACCAGTTACGACGGCCAGCAGCTCGAGTAAAAAACAGCTGCCACGGCATTATTACCTGTTACCCATGTGGCCGGTTTAATGTGTTACCTATGTGACCGGTTAGTACCGTTTCCTTGTCATCCCCGCGCAAGCGGGGATCTCAAAACGATGTCAACATTATTAGATCCCCGCTTGCGCGGGGATGACTTTGGAGATTGGCGGGGATGGCCCTGCAGAAACGCGGGGGCGATGCTGGTGAGTCCCGGGGATGAAGGACAAGCCGGACTATGGGCGGAATCCAAACAACCTGTTCTTGATAATTTCCTCGGCAACCCCTTCCGGCAGGCATTCTTCCCATTTACCGCGGCCGTTCTGCAACTGCTTGAGTACATTGCGCGAAAAAATATTGAACAACTCATGGTCGCTCGATTCGATACCGAAAATAAAGTTGTTTTCCAGCAGGTGACGGTAAAGGTACTGCAGGTTTTCCACGAGTTTGATGTTTTCGTAATCCGTATATTCACCGGACTGGTCGATTTCCGGGTAAACCAGCAGACGGGTATTGTCTGGAAACAGTTTACCGAATCCCTCGAGAATACCGCCCTCGACCCCGCGGTAGCTGCTCTCGTCGAAGATTTGCCTGATGTTGACGATGCCGACGACGATGCCGATCTGCAGCTTGGTAAACTGCCTGAAATAGGCGCGCATGGAAAAATAACGCGTGTAATCGGTAATCAGCACGCTATAACCCAGCGAGTTCAGCAAGCCTACACTCGCTATCAGATCTTCCTCGGACACCATCAGGTCGTTGCCATGTATGTCGTTGAGCGATATTTCGGCCAGCGCCACGCTGTTTTTTTCGCTCACACCGTCCAGTTTGCAGAAGAATTTCAGCCCCTGTTCCATCATATCGACATTGAGGCGGGTCACCGGCCTGAAGGTACCGCGGATAGTCAGCACATTCTTTTTATACAGCATCTCGGCCGGTATCACGACCGACCCGTCCGGCTTGAACATAATGGCGCGGGTCTTCCAGCTGCGGATCAGGTGCAGGTTAATCGCACGGTTATCGACCTCCTCGAAATAGGGACCGTAAAATTCGATCGAATCGACTTCGATACGATCCTGTTCGAGGTTGTCGGTCAGCGATTCAATGATGGTCTTTGCATTTTCGAAGTAATAGTAGGCCGCATAGATCAGGTTTACCCCGAATATACCCATAGCCTGCTGTTGCCGTTCCGCATCCTTGTCACGCATGCGCACGTGCACAATGATGTCAGAAGGTTCGGCGGCCGGGTACATCTGCACGCGTATGCCACACCAGGCATGACACTCGTTATCGCCCTTGAAACTCTTGGCCGCAACGGTCGCGCCGTAGGCAAAAAAGCGCGATGCGCGCGAGCGGGACTTGCCGACCCGGTTAATCACCAACTCGAACTCCTTTTCCAGCATCGCCTGCACCCGCGCCCTGCTTACATAACGACCATCTTCCTGCACACCATAGATCGCGTCGGAAAATATCATGTCGTAGGCGGACATGGTCTTGGCAATGGTGCCAGCGGCTGCCCCCGCCTTGAAAAACTGCCGCGCCACTTCCTGGCCGGCACCAATCTCGACGATCGTGCCGTATTTTTTTTCATCGAGGTTTATGCGCAGTGCCTTGTCGACCGTAGAGCGATCGCTGGTTGAGCGGTTACTGATTTTTTTATCCATTATATTCCTGCCATTTCACGGCCAGTATTGAGCGAGCCGTCGGTGATTCACGAGACTGGTAATCTGCAATTATATCCCAGTAGCACCGGTTTTTGTTGTTGATAAAAATCAATGCGTAATCGAGCCCGTATCGGGCGGAATTTTTCCGGGTCCCGGGGATGACTGTGAGTGGGCGCATAAAAAACCCGATGGGGGTCATCGGGTTAAGGTGTTCATACTGAGTTAAGGAGTACTGACTGCAATGATAAAGCGCCCCGGGCAAAATTGCGGCGACATACTTCACATTAAAAACATCAACAACTTGGCAAAGCCCGCTATTTCGGTATCCAGCCAGCTTCGACAGTGTCAGAATCCGGGGTATGCTTAGCAGGTATACGAGTCGAACGAAACCTCTACCATGAAAATCATTCAGTCATTGCTGCTGCTGTTGTTGCTAAACGCCTGCGCCAGGCCCCTGCAACCCGAAAACTACGCCGAACGGATATCGACGACCAGGCTCGACCAGGATTCTTTTCTGGTTGCCTACCGCGGCAGCACTGTTTCCAATGCGGACAAGGTCGTCGACCTGACCCTGCTCAGGAGCGCGGAAACCGCCCTCGAAAACGGTTTTAATTATTTTGTCATCGTAAAAACGAACGAATCGGCCGCGACGGGGGCTTACACCGCACCGGACAGCAGCGTTGGCCAGGTGGACAACTACCTGCAGGATAGTGGCTATGAAGCCACGGTTGTCGGCGATAAAATCTACCCGCATGCAGATCCGGGTGCGGTTAATACAATTATCTGTTTCAAAGATAAACCCCAGGGATTTTCCTACATCGCGCTCTTCCTCAAGGCGAGCTTGCGCGACAAGTACGGGCTGAATCGACTCCCGCAATAACCGCTCACAACGGTCGCCAACTCGAATGCGCAAAAGGTATAATGCCGGACCCGAATCGAGGCAAGCTAATGAGTGACTGGACCAGCCAGGCGATATCCATCATCGAAGCGGACTTTAAACGCTCAGCCGATACCCACCTGCTCAAGGTGGAGCTGCCCGCTATCGACAATATTGATCTCTATCTCAAGGACGAATCGACGCATCCAAGCGGAAGCCTGAAGCATCGCCTGGCGCGCTCGCTTTTTCTGTACGGCCTGTGCAACGGACTGATTGCCGGAGACACCACGATTATCGAATCGTCATCCGGCAATACCGCGGTTTCAGAAGCCTATTTCGCCAAACTGCTGGGATTGCGATTTATCGCCGTGGTGCCCAAAAGTACCTCGCAGGAAAAGATCGACAAGATTACTTTCTATGACGGGGAGTGCCACTTCGTCGAGCCTGGCGACATTTATGCCGAAGCCGACAGGCTTGCCGAGGAGCTAAACGGCCACTACATGGATCAGTTTACCTACGCCGAGCGGGCAACGGACTGGCGCGGCAACAATAACATCGCCGAGTCGATTTTCGCGCAGATGAGTCGCGAGATTTTTCCGACACCTTCCTGGATCGTGGTCAGTGCCGGCACCGGCGGCACCTCGGCAACCATCGGACGTTTCATCCGCTACCAGTGCCATGCCACCAAACTCTGCGTTGCCGACCCCGAGAATTCGGTGTTTTATGATTCGTATAACAGCGGGAACCGGTCGCTGACGTTACAACAGGGTTCAAATGTAGAAGGCATCGGCCGTCCACGCGTTGAACCCTCGTTCATTGCCTCGGTCATCGATCGCATGATCAAGGTGCCGGACGCAGCCTCTTACGCAACCATCCATTTTCTGCAACAGGTGCTGGACCGCCGCTGCGGCGGATCTACCGGCACCAACGTCTATGCCGCCTTCGAAATTATCGCCGAACTCAACGCAGCCGGAGCATCAGGCAGCGTGGTGTCGATGCTCTGCGACGGCGGCGAACGCTACCTCGACAGCTATTACAACGATAAATGGCTCAAACAAAAGGGCTTCAATCTCAAACCTTACCGGGCGCGGCTGGACAATTTCTACGCCAGCGGCAAATTCTGACCCAATACATATCTAACAGAAATTCTCATGGCTCGCTATCGGTATACACCAAACTTCAATTGTATGACCTGGTGGAATATACAGATTCATAGTGCCAATAAACAAAGGCGCACTAATAGCAACCGGTTTAGAGTGCTCTCGCCAAGGCGCTAAGAACGCAAAGGATATTTCAGGTTATCCGACCGGATAAACCTTCCGCTTTTTCCTTTGCGTCCTTCGCGTCTTGGCGAGAGCCACATTGACAACACGCAGCCAGGAGTTTCTCTGCAGAAACCGAAGTACCAGGGTATTTGTTACTAGACGGTTGACTTTGCGATCAGTGCGGGTAGCTGGAGGCGTAAAATTTTTCCCGAAGGTCCTTTCGGCAGATCATCGAAGAAGTAAATAACCTTGGGCGATTTATAGCGACCGACTCCGGCTTCACAAAACGCCTTGAGCTCTTCCTCGCTACACTGGTAACCATCGCGGACAACCACGCAGGCGACTACTTCCTGACCATAGTTTTCGTCGTCGACCCCGACCGCGGCCGCTTCGAGGATGGCTTCGTGCTTATACAGGACATCATCGATTTCGCGTGGCGCGATGTTCTCGCCACCCCGGATGATCAGCTCCTTGGAGCGTCCGGTAATAAATATGTAACCTTCCTCGTCTTTCTTGCCGAGGTCACCGGTATAAAACCAGCCCTGCCTGATCGACGCCGCGGTCGCCTCCGGATTCTTGTAATACAGATCGAGCAGATTGCTGCCGCGGATAATCAGCTCACCGACCGTCTGCGGCGGGCACTCATTACCTTTATCATCGACGATGATAATTTCATTGCCGTAGGGTAGCCCTACCGACCCGGGTTTGCGCGCTGCCGGCGGTAACGGATTGCTCGCCACCGTACCCGCGGTTTCGGTGAGACCGAGAGTTTCGATCATCGGCACCTTGAAAGTCTGCTCCCACTGTTCGAGCGTAACCGCCGCCAACGGCGCCGAAGCAGAGCGCGCAAAGCGAAAATTCGCGAGACGTTCATCGCTCCCAAAAGCAAAAGGTTCCTGCGCGGAACGATCGAGCAAGTACTTGATTATCGTCGGTACGATACTGCTCCAGCTGCAGCGATGCTCGGCCACCAGTCGCCAGTAATCGGTCGCGCTGAAGCGTTTCGGCATGACCACGCTGCCACCGCTGTATAACGGTGCCGACACCGTCACCATCGCCCCGTTGATGTGATACACCGGCAGTACGCACAAGGCGCGATCATCCGGGGTCAGTTGATGCCCTTCGGTAACGTTACGCCCACCACTTACCACCGCGCGATGGCTGATCACGGCACCCTTCGGCAAGCCGGTCGAGCCCGAGGTATATAGCAGCAAAGCGGTATCGTCCGCGCCTGGCATCGCAGGACTGCTGACCGGATTGTGCTCGTCCGGCCAGTCAGGGCCGCTCGTTTCGCTGGTCTCGATAACCCGGATCGGGCGATCGACCTGGGCCATGATTTCAGCCAGCTTGTCTCGATACTCGGGTGCGACGAAGACGATTTCCGCATCCGAGTGATCGAGCACATGCACCAGCTGCACCGTTCCAGCGACCGCGTTCAGTGGCACGATAACGCGATTGCTCGCCATCACCCCGAGAAATAAACGCAAGGTCCAGTAGCCGTTATTTAGCAGGAAGGCGACCTTTGCACCGCGCGCCAGGCCGAGCAAATCGAGTTGCTGGCCAAGCTCGTCGACCGCGGACTTCAATTGCGCGAAACTGAGCGATTGCTCGCTGTCAGGCGCGATCAGAAACAGGCGCTCCGCAGAGGCATCGGCATGCCGCTCGATGCAGGTCCGGACCGTTTCCATACTCAGTCTTTACCGTAGCGCGCGAAATAGGCGCCGAACAAATCTTCTTCGGCAGGCTTGTCTTCGGCAACCGCGGTGACCAGGTGAGTCGTATTGATAAAGTGCCGGTAATTCAGATTTTCACTGATGCTGTTACCGCCCCAGGTGCCGCAACCCATACTCAGGGTAAAATTGAGCCCGTTATTGAAACTGCCGCCGTTACCGAAGGTGTGCGCCTGGTTGACCAGCACCCGCACGACATCGATTTCCTCGGCGAGGCGCACCGGGTGATCCGCATTACGGGTATGAATACCGCAGGAATGCCCGCGTCCCTGCACGTTGAGAATATCGGTCACGAGCTCGACCGCGTGATCGAAATCACGCGCGCGGTAGACGGTCAGTACCAGCGATAGCTTTTCGTCGGTAAACGGCGACGCGGGATCGAAGTCTTCCTCGACCATGAAGAAACGCGCCTGTGCGGCCTCGGCATCGAGCCCCACACCGGCCGCAAAAACGTCTGCATCGCGAGCGATCAGGTCCCGGTTGAGATTTCCGTCCACCCAGAGCTTGTCCGCAATCAGATCTCTTTCCGCAGCGCTACAGCGGTAAGCCCCCGCAGCCTTGAGCGCGGCGATGGCTTCCTCGTACCTGTCATCGAGTATGACGAGAGAGTTTTCCGACGAGCAGGAGGTTGAGTTATCGAATGTTTTTGAAGCGCAGATCTTTTCCGCGGCATCGGTTAAATCGGCGTTAGTGTCGATGATGACCGGTACGTTGCCGGCTCCGACCCCGATCGCTGGGGTGCCACTGCTGTAAGCGGCGCGCACGTTATTCTGCGATCCGGTGGCAACGATCAGATCCGCCTGTTCCATCAACAACCGGGTCATGTTACGCGACACCGGCTGCGGCAGAATTTGCACCAGGTCTTCCGGTGCGCCTACCTTGCTCAGTGCAGCGCGCATCAGATCGACCGTGGCGTTAGTGCTGCTCCAGCCTGCCGGTGATGGCGCGATCACAATTGCGTTGGCTCCCTTGAGCGCCATCATGGTTTTGTTGACCGGGGTCGCGGCAGGATTAGTCGACGGGGTAATCGCCGCCACGACGCCCACCGGCTTGCCATATTTGATGATGCCGTTGCCGGTATCGTTTTCGATAATACCGACCGTGCGCACGCGCATCAGGTCGCGCAGGGCGCCGAAGGTTTTGCGCTGGTTCTTGATAATCTTGTCGGCGACGTTACCGATACCCGTGTCGGCTACCGATTGCTCTGCCAGGCGCCGGGCATTTTCAGGTTTGTACAACGACCAGGCTACCGCGGTAACCGCTTCATCGACCCGCGCCTGATCGGCGCCGGCAAACTGCTGCAGCGCATTGCGCGCGCGAGCGATTAACTGCTCGACGCTGGCTATTTCATTTTCACTCGCGTTGGTCACCGCGGATACCGCCGGCTTGGCCATAACATTTACTCGACGCCTTTTTTGAAGGCGCAAGTTTACCCGCTGCCCGGCAGAATTCAAATCGGGGAAATATCTTTCCCATGGCCCTGATGCCGCAATCCACGCCGCCCTGTCATCCCCCCTTCCCTTAACTGTCATCCCCATTGCCGTTATCCTCAATGACATTATCCACACCTCACTGTTGCAGTCATTCCCGCGCAGGCGGCGGTCCGACGTATCGGAATCTCCTGACAGTGCTGCGGTTGCAAGATCCCCGCTTGCGCGGGGATGACATTAGTGGGGAGGCGGGGATGACATTAAAAAGATGAGATACCGTCAGCACTGCTTCCCAAAAAATCGCGAACTGATTAAGATGCTGCGCTTTATTCGAGGATTCCCGTTTTGCTGGCTGAATACGGACCCTG
>CALDDP010000280.1 GCA_937936805.1 uncultured Gammaproteobacteria bacterium
CCGAATTATGTCGAGTTCATCGGCAAGGAAATCCAGACCTCATACCTTGAGTCCTATTCGGAGTACGGACAGAATATTTTTGACCGCTACGTCACCTATGCAGATTTCTGGATCCAGGATCAGGAGTACCGCGATCCCGAAACCGGTGAAAATTTTGGCCGCGCTTCGCTCAACGAGGAACTCGAGAAGATCGAAAAGCCGGCCGGTATTTCCAATCCGAAGGATTTCCGCAACGAGGTTGTTAATTTCGTGTTAAGGGCGCGGGCGCAAAATGAAGGCAACAATCCCGACTGGGTCAGCTACGAGAAACTACGTACCGTGATCGAAAAGAAGATGTTTTCCAATACCGAGGAACTGTTGCCGGTGATTTCATTCAGCGCCAAGGCTTCCGAGGAAGACGAAAAGAAGCACGCCAACTTTGTTTCGCGCATGGTCGAGAAAGGCTATACCGAGAAACAGGTGCGCCTGTTGTGCGAATGGTATCTGCGCGTCAGGAAGTCGTCGTAAGCGCTGGCAGCCCAGAGAATTAGTATGGCGCAACTCATTGACAGACGTCCGAACGCCAAAGGCAAGAGCACGGTAAACCGGCAGCGGTTTCTGCGACGTTACAAGAAGCAGATCAAGAAAGCGATCTCGGAGCAGATTTCTGAGCGTTCGATTACCGATATCGAAGGCGGTGAAAGCGTATCGATTCCGAAACGCGATACCACCGAACCGACTTTTCGTAACGACCAGGGCGGGGTGCGTGAGGGGGTATATCCCGGCAACAAGGAATTTGCGCCGGGCGACAAGATTAAGCGCCCGCCCGGTGGCAACGGCGGCCAGGGGCGCCGCGCCAGCGACAGTGGCGAGGGCGATGACGAGTTCGTTTTCGAGATCTCCAGGGACGAGTACCTCGACATGCTGTTCGATGATCTCGAACTGCCCAACCTGCAAAAGAACCAGCTCAGGAAAATGACCAGGAGCAAGACCGTGCGTGCCGGTTTTACCAATGACGGCGTACCCACCAATATCAACATCGTGCGCTCGCTAAAGTCTGCAATGTCACGGCGCATGGCGATGGGCGCCGAACCCCGGCGGCGCCTGCACGAACTCGAGGGTGAACTGCAGGCGCTGCAACAGGAAGTCGGTGGCGATGAAAACAGGCGGCTTGAGCTGGAACAGGAAATCGAACAGCTGCGCAAGCGCATCAAAAAGATACCGTTTATCGACACCTTTGATTTGCGCTTCAACAATTTCGTGCAGCGCCCGGAACCGACTTCGCAGGCGGTTATGTTCTGTCTGATGGACGTGTCGGGTTCGATGGACCAGGAAACCAAGGATATCGCCAAGCGATTTTACATCCTGCTTTACCTGTTTCTGACGCGTAGCTACAAGGACGTGGACGTGGTCTATATCCGCCATCATACCCAGGCCAAGGAAGTCGATGAGGAAGAGTTTTTCTATTCGCGCGAGACCGGTGGCACCATCGTCTCGAGCGCGCTCGAACTGACACGAGATATCATCGCACAACGCTATCCGCCGACCGACTGGAATATTTACGCGGCGCAGGCCTCCGACGGCGACAACTGGAACGATGATTCGCCGGTCTGTGAACAAATCCTGGCGAAACAGCTATTGCCGCAGCTGCGTTACTACGCCTATGTCGAAATCACGCGGCGTGATCACCAGGGGTTGTGGGCGCATTATGAAAACCTGTTGCAGACGCATGACAACTTTGCGATGCAGCATATAAGCGAGCACGATGATATCTACCCGGTGTTCCGTGAATTCTTCAGGAAGCAAACGCAATGAGAGAACCGATTTCGACCGGTGCCGAGTGGACTTTCGAACTGATCGAGAAGTACCATGCGGAAATCGAGAATATCGCCGAGGAATACGGGCTCGATACCTATCCTAATCAGATTGAGCTGATTACCGCCGAGCAAATGCTCGACGCCTATGCCAGCGTCGGCATGCCGATCGGTTACAGCCACTGGTCGTTCGGCAAACACTTCATCCAGAACGAGCAGCAGTATCGCCGCGGGCGCATGGGCCTGGCCTATGAGATAGTGATTAATTCCAACCCCTGCATCGCTTATCTGATGGAAGAGAACACGATGATGATGCAGGCACTGGTAATTGCGCATGCCAGTTACGGACATAACTCTTTTTTCAAGGGCAACTACCTGTTTCGCGCCTGGACCGACGCCGAAGCCATAATCGACTACCTGGTTTTCGCCAAACGCTTTATTAGTGAATGCGAGGAACGCTACGGCATCGACGAGGTGGAAAACCTGCTCGATTCCTGTCACGCGCTGCAAAACCACGGGGTTGATCGCTACAAGCGGCCTTACCCGGTTTCGATGCGCGAAGAGCAGGAGCGGCTCGAGGAACGTGAGGCCTACCTGCAATCCCAGGTTAATGATTTGTGGCACAAGACCATACCGCAGAAAGAGATTGCGGAAGAGGCATCAAAGCAGCAGAATTTTCCGCAGGAACCCCAGGAAAACATCCTCTATTTTATCGAGAAAAACGCGCCGTTGCTGGAACCCTGGCAGCGAGAAGTAGTGCGTATCGTGCGCAAGATTGGCCAGTATTTCTACCCTCAGCGCCAGACCCAGGTGATGAACGAAGGCTGGGCCTGTTTCTGGCACTATCACATCATGAATGCACTCTACGATCGCGGCAAGGTGACCGACGGCTTCATGCTCGAGTTCATTCAAAGCCATACTAACGTGGTATCGCAACCGGATTTCGACAGTGAGTACTTCAGCGGTATAAACCCTTACGCGCTGGGTTACGCGATGATGACGGATATCAAGCGCATCTGTATCGACCCGGACGAGGAAGACAGGAAGTGGTTCCCGGATATTGCCGGTTCCAACTGGCAGGAGACGCTCGACTTTGCGATGCGCAATTTCAAGGACGAGAGCTTCATCTCACAGTTCCTGTCACCGCGTATGATTCGTGACTTCAAGCTGTTCTCGATTCTCGATGACGAAGAACGCAGCGAACTCGAGGTTACCTCGATCCATAATGATTCGGGCTACCACTACATTCGCCACGCGCTGTCCAATCAGTACAACCTGAGCATGAATGAACCCAATATCCAGGTCCAGAATGTCGATATACGCGGCGATCGCTCATTGACGCTGAGCCATATCCCGCACAACGGTGTGCCGCTTGCCGATAGCAGCGGTGAAGTATTGAAACACCTGCGCCGTCTATGGAGTTTCGGCGTCAAACTGGAAACGCTCGACGCCAGCGGCGAAGTTATCAATACCGAGGAATGCTCGGCCCAGGCGGGCTAAATTTCCGAGCCCGGTTTTGTCCGCCGCATCGCCCGGATATCAACCAGCTCACGTCGAGTAGAATCTGTCAGGGGACGAAATTGAAGTACATCTTGCCGGGCTCCAGCTGGTAACTCCATGGAAGCCTGGCGTTTTTCCAGCCGTTGACGATGCGTTTACCTCGATCCGGCCCCTGTTTTGCCTTGAAGCCTTCGAAACCCTGGTACTGGGTATAAACCTCGCTAAAACCTGCCTGGTGCAACAGCCGGGCGGCAATCGGCACGCGCGAACCTGACTGGCACATCAGGATGATGGGGTTGTTTCGATCCAGGCCCCTGAGATCCAGCAGGCGCTCGACCGCGGCGACAAAATCAGGGTTTTCGCGCGTGCGGTAAGTCGCCGACTTCTCGCTCCAGGCGTAATCGTCGCGCAGCATGCGGACCGGGATATTGGCATCTACCGCATCGGCCATGCCGATGTATTTTATTTCCGCGCGGGTGCGTACATCGATCAGCAGAGTGCGTTCGCCCCCGGCCAGCTTTTTTTGATAGGCCTCGAGTGGAGTCAGATACAGGTCATAGGGAGTGCGCCATTTAGGCTCGACTGCATCGACCGGCGCGGCAGGTGAGACCTGAGCAGACGCGAGCAGCAAGAGCAGGGCGAATGCAGTCAGGGCGGGCATCAGATGGTTGTGGTGTTAGCCACCCTTGATCGGGGGTAGCAGTACCACCTGGTCATTTCCCCGAAGCGTAATTTCATCGAATTGATCGCCCGCTACCTTTTCGTCATTTAGAATGACCATGTAAGGTTTATCGGATGGGACCGGAATTTTCTGCAACAGCGCTGCCAGGCTGCTGCCCTCATCGACGTCGATGCTGCATTTGTTGAAGGAGCTGCCGGCGGGCAGGTAGTGTCGCAGCCCGCCAAACAGGGTGACCGATATATCCATCACGCGGCAATCATGCGCGCAGCATTAATCGATCCCGAGCCGACTCAGCGTATCCCTGGTCGGCACGCCTTGCTCGTCCCAACCGTTGATTGCATAGTATTCGGGCAGCATTTCATCGAGCCTGCATACCAGGCCCTTGCCGGTACCGACGTCGGCCGGTTCCTCGAGAATACGCCTGGGCAGGGTGTCGTCCTTTTTGTCCAGACCGGCTTTCAGATTGAACAGTTTTTCCAGGTTCCAGATACGTTCACCGGTTTCGACCATGCGCGCCTCGTTATTCCAGTCTCCTTCACAGACCAGGTCGACCAGTTCGCAATAGTCTTCGGTGCCCCAGCCGCAACCGGACGGGAACAGGCACAGGCCGCTGGAATCCATAAATGCAACCAGCCGCTGGGTCTCGGCGACGACCTGCGCCTTGCCTTCGATTTCGGTGGTTTCGAAATCATGGCCGTATGGATCGGCACGCAGGTGGCAGGCGCCGCGGTTACTGGTAGCGTAAGCCAATCCCATGCCCTGCATGGAGCGGCCGTCGTAGGCGGCGAATTCCTGGCCCTTGACCGTCATCGACAGATCCGGATGACCGTACTTCTCGCAAAGTCGTTTCGAACCCATCGCAACGTCTGCGCCAAATCCTTCGCCCTTGCCGACCAGTTCAGCAATCTGGCACAGCGCCTCGGCGTTGCCAAAATCAAGCTTGATACCACCGGTGGTGGTAGCGTCGATGGCGCCGATGTCGTAAAGCTCCATGGCGGCGGCAATGGAGCCACCGAGTGAGATCGGGTCCATGCCGTATTCGTTACAGATGAAGCCGGCGAAAGTTGCCGCGTCGATATCGTCGACACCGCAGGCGGAACCAAGTGCATAGGCGGTTTCGTATTCGAGGCCGCCGGAAGCACCCTGGTACTCGGGACGATCCTTGACCGAGAAATGCGCCGGATCGATCTTGCAGATACGGCCGCAGCCGATAGTGCAGCCAAAGCAGGCGCCGTTCTGGACGATATTGGTGTGGCCGTTGGCGTTGGGCGTATGCATGGCCTCGGGATTCAGCTTGTTGGCCCCCTCGAAGCGCACGCTGCGATTATTGCGCGTCGGCAGGCTGCCGAAACCGTTGGTCACGTCCATCATTGCCAGGGTGCCGTCGCGCGCCATACCTTCGCGGTCGTTCATGCGTGCGTTGATTTCGTTGATCTTGCGGTAAACTTCCCTACTCGCAGCGGGTGTGCCGACGGAGCCGCGCACCGCGATTGTCTTCAGATTCTTCGAGCCCATAACCGCGCCCACTCCGGAACGCCCCGCGGCGCGATGCTTGTCATTGACTACGCAGGCGTAGCGACACCCGCTTTCGCCGGCCTGGCCGATACCGGCGAAGCGCATTAGTGGATCGTCGTACTTCGCAGCGAGGATATCCTCGGTCTCCCATACGGTTTTACCCCAGATGTCGCCGGCGTCGAGGATTTCGGCCCTGTCGTTTTCGATATGCAGGTAAACCGGTTTATCAGATTTGCCTTCGATGATCAGCATGTCGTAACCAGCGTTTTTCAGTTCGCCGCCGAATTTTCCGCCCGAGTTGGAACAGGCGATGGCTCCGGTTAGCGCACCTTTGGTAACGACCGTGTAGCGGCCGCTGGTTGAAGCCATGGTGCCGGTCAACGGGCCGGTGGCAAAAATGATTTTGTTCTCTGCCGACAGGGCGTCCACTGCCGGATCCATCTCTTCGTAAAGATATTTGCTGCCGAGACCGCGCGATCCGAGGTAGGCGTTGGCCCACTCCATATTCAGTGGTTCAATGTCGCAACTAGCGGTGCTGAGGTCGACGCGAAGAATCTTTTGTTGCCAGGTCATCAGGGCTCCTCCGAGAAATTATTGTGTTCCAGGCGCGATTGTATATGCTGCGGGTCTGTTTTAACACATGTTAGCGGCTGTAAAGCGCTCGGAAGTCAGGTAAATACCAATGATCAGGGTAATCATCGAACGTGAAATCGCTGAAGGTCTCGAGGAGTTCTACGAAACTGCGATCGCAAACTTGCTGGATGTAATGACCAATGCTCACGGATACGTATCGGGAGAGTCATCGGTGGAAATTCATCGTCCCAATCGGTACGTGGTAATAACACGCTGGACCGATGAAGCTGCCTGGAATCGCTGGTATCAGTCCAGTGAGCGGCAGGAGCTGTTAAATGTTATTCGACCATTCCTGCTCAAGGAAGAAAAGTTTACGCTGCTGAGACAGCTGAGCTTACACCGGGACAAGTGGGACAAGTAGAATACTTGACGA
>CALDDP010000281.1 GCA_937936805.1 uncultured Gammaproteobacteria bacterium
ATTGCCTCGCGGTTGATTATTCCGCGCTGGAAAAATACCTGGGCCGCGAAGCCTTTGAAGACATAGCGCTCGACTACCTGCAACACTATCCGTCAACCCACCCTTCGGTGCGTTGGTTTGGCATCAATCTTCCCGCTTACCTGCAGCAACACTATATTGGAGACTCAGCAGAGTTTATACAGGAAATGGCCAGCTACGAATGGGCTCACTCGATGGTGTTCGATGCAGCCGAAAGCGCACGTTTGTTCCAGCTTGAGGACATGTCGCAGGTTCCGGCAGAAGCCTGGCCGCAGCTCAGGTTCGAATTTCAGCCAGCCATGCTCTGGCTTGACCTTTACTGGAATGTGCCTCTGCTGAAGACCGCGCTGGATGCCGGTACAGAGTTACCGCCACAACAGCGGGAAGATTATCCGCAGCGCTGGTTGCTATGGCGCCAGGATTTGAAAATTCACTGGCGCTCACTCGAAGTTGATGAAGCCTGGGCGATCGAACAGGCCGTAAACGGTGCAGATTTCGCTGAAATTTGCGCAGGTTTGCTCGAATGGAACGATGAATCACAGGTCGCCCTGGTAAGTGCCGGATTCCTCAGGCAATGGGTTAGCGATAAATTGATTGCCGGCCTCAAGCATTAGTAAATTTGGCTGGTGGTGTTAATATTCGCCACAGAACCATAGGCATCGGCCAAACCGGGAGAGTTCCCGCAGAACCAGTCTATTTTATAAGCCCCTGACCAAGGAAACATCGCCATGACCAATCTTGACCCCAAATTCAAGGATCTCGATATCTTCCACGGCTTTATCCGCCGCCACATAGGCCCCGGCGCGGAAGACGAAGCCGCGATGCTCGCCGAACTGGGAATGGAGAATATCGACGAATTGCTCGACAAGGTAGTACCCGAATCGATTCGCCGGCGCAAACCACTCGAAGTCAAGTCCAGCCTGTCGGAGCGACAGGTGTTGAATCGGCTCTACCAGATCTCGATTCGAAACCAGCTCTTCAAATCATTTATCGGCATGGGTTATCACAATACCCACACGCCCACGGTCATCGAGCGTAACCTGTTGCGTAATCCCGCCTGGTACACCGCCTATACCCCGTACCAGCCGGAAATCTCCCAGGGGCGCCTCGAGGCGCTGCTCAATTTCCAGACCATGATCAGCGATCTGACCGGAATGGAACTCGCCAACGCTTCGGTACTGGACGAGGCCACTGCCGCGGCCGAAGCCATGGCCATGTGCCATCGACTGTCTAAAAGCAAGAGTGACGTTTTCTATATCGCCGACAGCTGTCACCCGCAAACCATCGAAGTGGTAACCAATCGCGCCAAACACATGGGCATCAAATGCGTCATCGGCGACGCTTTCGCAGCGGCCGACAACCCCGAGCTATGCGGAGTTTTGTTGCAATATCCCTGTTCCACCGGGGAAATTCTGGACTATTCCCAACTGGTAGAAAAAATCCATGACAAGAAAGGCCTGGTTGTGGTCGCCGCCGATCTGCTCAGCCTGACTCTGCTCAAGCCGCCTGGTGAGTTCGACGCCGATATTGTAGTCGGCAGTTCGCAACGCTTCGGCGTACCGCTGGGTTATGGCGGCCCACATGCCGCATTCATGGCGACACGAGAGGCCTACAAAAGATCTCTGCCAGGTCGCCTGATCGGGGTATCGCAGGATAGTCGCGGTGAACCGGCGATGCGACTTGCGCTGCAAACCCGCGAACAGCATATTCGTCGGGAAAAGGCGACCAGTAACATCTGTACGGCCCAGGCGCTGCTCGCCATCATGGCGAGCATGTACGCGGTGTATCACGGGCCGGACGAACTGCGCCGCATCGCCCAACGCATCAACCGCATGACCGCCCTGCTGGCTGCCGGATTACGCGAACTGGGACTCGATGTCAAAACCGAGTTTTTCTTTGACACGATTACCGTAAACACCGGGAATGCAACCGAATTCATTATGGCTGCCGCCCGCGCCGAGAAAATCAACCTGCGCCAGGTCGACGCCGCCACCATCGGTATTTCACTGGATGAAATCGCCACCCGGGCAAACGTCAAAACACTGTTTAATGTGTTTACCCACGACCATGGCGACCAGGTGACGGTTACCAGCCTGGACGAAAAAACCGGCAGCAGCCTGCCGCCTAACCTGGTACGTAGCAGCGATTTCCTGACCCACCCTGTATTCAACAGTCACCACTCGGAAACCGACCTGATGCGTTACATGCGCAAACTGGCGGACAAGGACCTCGCCCTCGATCGCAGCATGATCCCGCTGGGTTCCTGCACCATGAAACTTAACTCGGCGACCCAGCTCATCCCGGTTACCTGGCCCGGCTTCGGCCGAATTCATCCCTACGTGCCGCTCGACCAGGCACAGGGTTACCAGTTACTGATCATCGAGCTGGAACAAATGTTGTGTGCCTGTACCGGTTACGACGCGGTGTCACTGCAGCCCAACTCCGGTGCCCAGGGGGAATACGCAGGCCTGCTCGCTATCAAGTCGTATCACGAAAGTCGCGGCGAAGGACATCGCAACATCTGTGTAATACCGTCTTCGGCGCACGGCACCAACCCGGCCTCGGCGCAGATGGCTGGCATGAAAGTGGTAGTGGTCGGCAGCGCCAAATCGGGCAATATCGATATGGATGACCTCAGGGCCAAGTGCGAGCAACACAGCGAAAACCTTGCCGCCATCATGATTACCTACCCATCGACTCACGGCGTTTTCGAGGATAATGTGACCGAAGTATGCGAGTTGATTCATCAGCACGGGGGGCAGGTCTACATTGACGGTGCCAACATGAATGCGATGGTCGGGGTTTGTGCGCCGGGCAAGTTTGGTGGCGACGTGTCCCATCTGAACCTGCACAAGACCTTCAGCATTCCGCACGGCGGAGGTGGCCCCGGAGTGGGTCCGATCGGGGTCAGGGAGCATCTGAAACCATTCCTGCCATCGACCAGCCAGAACCATAATGGCGGCATCAACAAGGTCGCTGCCGCTCCGTTTGGCAGCGCCGGCATACTGCCGATCAGCTGGGCCTATATCGCGTTGCTGGGTCGCGTTGGACTGCCAAAGGCTACCGCGACTGCAATTTTGAATGCGAATTACATCGCGCACCGCCTGAATGATCACTTCCCCATCCTCTACACCGGCCCCAATGGCCTCGTAGCGCACGAATGCATTATCGATACGCGCGTGGTCAAGGAATGCGGCGTCACCGTAGACGATATAGCCAAGCGCCTGGTCGACTATGGCTTCCATGCTCCGACCATGTCGTTTCCGGTTGCCGGCACATTGATGATCGAGCCCACTGAATCGGAATCGAAAGAGGAAATCGACCGTTTCTGTGAGGCGATGATTTCGATACGTGCAGAAATCCGGGAGATCGAGGAAGGACGCATGGATGCAGAAGACAACCCGATGAAGAACGCGCCGCATACGGTTGATATGGTTTGCGCTGACGAATGGAATCACGCTTACAGTCGTGAGCAGGCGGCATACCCACTGGCCTCGTTGCGCGCTAATAAGTACTGGTCGCCGGTCGGCAGGGTCGATAACGTGTATGGTGACACTCACCTGATCTGTTCCTGCCCACCGCTATCGGCATATGAAGACGACGAAGCCTGAGCAGGCAACAAAAACGCTTGCAACCAGGTACTGGCGTATCCAGCGCCCTGTTCTGGCGTTATACACCAGCTACTCGCTGAGATAGGATTGCTCGATGGCGATAAGCGTTTTTGATTTGTTTTCGATCGGTATCGGACCCTCCAGTTCGCACACCGTGGGGCCGATGCGGGCGGCGCAGCAGTTCGTGCAAACTCTCAAGGATGACGGCCTGTTAAGCCGCGTGGCAAGAATAAAGGCCGACCTGTATGGCTCCCTCGGCGCGACCGGCAAAGGGCACGGCAGCGACAAGGCGGTGATGCTCGGTCTGGAGGGCGAATTACCGGAATCGATCGATACCGGCAGCGTCGAATCCAGGCTTGAGACAATTCGTTCTGCCCGGCGATTAAATTTACTCGGCGAACATGCCGTCAGTTTCGATGAAGCAAAACAGCTGGTAATGCATCGTCGGCAGACACTGCCGTTTCACTCCAACGGAATGACTTTCTGCGCCTTCGACGCGCAGGATGAATCGCTGCACGAAGCCACCTTTTATTCCGTTGGCGGCGGATTCATCGTCGATGAGACGGCTGCAGGTGCGGATCGTATCGTCGAGGACGATACCCGGTTGCCCTATCCTTTTTTAAGCGCTGTCGATCTGCTGATTCATTGCGCCAACCAGGATATGTCGATCAGCGATATCATGCTTGAAAATGAAAAAGCCTGGCGTAGCGAGACGGAAATTCGTGGCAGGTTGCTCGACATCTGGAAAGTAATGCGCGGCTGCGTTAACAATGGATGTCGCAACGAAGGCATTTTACCAGGTGGCATGAAAGTAAAACGTCGCGCTGCGGAATTATGCCGCAAGCTAAGAGGTGAACCGGGTATCACCTATAAAGACCCGCTAATGAGTCTCGATTGGGTTAACTTATGGGCGCTCGCGGTCAATGAAGAAAACGCAGCAGGAGGGCGCGTGGTTACCGCGCCAACCAATGGTGCCGCAGGCATTATTCCCGCGGTGATGCATTATTATCAGCATTTTTACCCGGCGGCTGATGACGATGGCATTGTTCGTTTCCTGCTTACCGCCGGCGCAATCGGCATTTTATACAAGGAAAACGCATCGATCTCGGGTGCCGAAGTTGGTTGCCAGGGCGAAGTCGGAAGCGCATGTTCAATGGCCGCCGGGGCATTGACCGAGGTTATGGGCGGTACCCCCGAACAAGCGGAGAACGCGGCCGAAATAGGCATGGAGCATAATCTGGGACTGACCTGCGATCCGGTCGGTGGACTGGTACAGGTACCCTGCATCGAGCGCAATGCGATGGCATCGGTCAAGGCGATCAATGCCGCTCGAATCGCAATGCGCGGCGACGGCCAACATTTTGTTTCGCTGGACAAAGTTATCAAGACCATGCGGGAAACCGGTGCGGACATGAAAACCAAATACAAGGAGACCGCCCGCGGAGGCCTGGCGGTTAACATCATCGAATGCTGAACGACGCTCTGAACTGGCTGCGGCCTTACCTTACACTGTTTGGCGACAGTGCCTGGTTACAGGCTGCTATCGTCGTGCTTGCCTCATTTATGCTCGCGTGGATATTCGACCGCTTTATCAGCGCAGCATTGAGAAAACTGGTGGCGCGTACCCGCTTCCAGTTCGACGACGATTTAATCGACCACCTGCATAACCCGATTTTTACCAGCGTGATCCTGGCCGGCCTGGCGCTGGCGGTGAATTTACTGAAGATCGGGGAACCGTTCGATTCCATCATTTTCTCAGTCCTGATAACCATTGCCTACATTGTCTGGACGATATTTTTAATTCGGGTCACGCGGTCGGTGTTGCGCAATATCGCTAACAACGATCAACTTGTTGCCGTGCTGCATCCACAAACCCTGCCACTGTTTGAAAATATCGTCTTTATCACCATCATCGTACTCTCGGTCTATATCATCTTCACCGCCTGGAACATCGATATGACGGCCTGGCTGGCATCGGCCGGCATCATCGGAATCGCGGTTGGCTTCGCCGCCAAGGACACGCTCGCCAACCTGTTTTCCGGGGTTTTTATCATGGCTGACGCGCCCTACAAAATCGGCGATTTCGTGGTGCTGGAAACGGGCCAGAGAGGTGAAATCACCCATATAGGGATTCGCAGCACGCGTTTGATGACGCGCGATGATATAGAGGTGACCGTGCCCAATTCGGTAATGGGTAATACCACGATCATCAACGAATCCGGCGGTCCCGCAGAAAGATTTCGTATAAGAGTTGCGGTTGGAGTCGCTTATGGATCGGATATCGACAAGGTGCGTGACATCCTGATGGACATCGCACTGACTGACGAGGCGGTATGTGAAGATCCGGAACCACGAGTACGTTTTCGGACTTTCGGCGCGTCCAGCCTTGATTTCGAGTTGCTCTGCTGGATCGATCAGCCGATACTGCGCGGGCGTGTCATCGACGCCCTGAACTGTAAGGTGTACAAGCGTTTCATCGAAGAAGAAATCGAAATTCCCTATTCCAAGCACGACCTCTACATCAAGCAATTACCAGAGTAGGTTTGGTCGTTGGAGGCTTCGAGGGGGTCAGAGCAGATTTTTCTGTAACAGCGGAGTAGAAAGGAAAGTGCTGGAGAAAAATCTGGTCCGACCCCGACTTTCC
>CALDDP010000282.1 GCA_937936805.1 uncultured Gammaproteobacteria bacterium
GAGATAGCGCAACTGGTGGTGTTGCCGGTATCGTGACAGATGCGAGCCTTTGTAAGCCCTGAGAATCTGGGGACAGAATGATTAATCCGTTGGCTTGCGTTTGTGTCCTGTGAAAAATCAAACCTTTGGCTAACTGGCCAAAAACTATACAATCGTTACGCTTGGCCACTGACTTAAAGTGCCCCTTGTATCGACACGATATACAGCGTAAGCGAAGTTTTAATCCAACAAAAGACGAGAACTGAAATGAAACAAGGAACAGCTGATCGGATAAAGCCGATTCTAAAATGGTTTTTATGCGTACCTGTCATACCGTTTCTAAGTTTTCCGCTGCTGGCCGCCGAACCGATTATTCACGACGCGGAACACTATATCCTGCAGGCGCAAAACGGTAAGCGGTGGCAGTCCGATGACGAGGCTATCGCCGAAAAACTGGCGCGGATTCGTGAGAAAAATGGTGGCAAACCACCGAACATAATTTATATCCTGCTGGATGATCTCGGTTACGGCGAAATTGGTACGCCCGGCCTGACCCCGAGCCGGGGATACTCAACACCGAATATTGACGCACTGGCCAACCAGGGATTGTCCCTGATGCGTATGTACTCCGAGCCCTCCTGCACACCAACCCGGGTTGCCATGATGACAGGGCGTTATCCGGTTCGCACCGGTCTGACCGAGGCCAAGGCTACCCTGGCCGGTGATGGACTTTCCGGTGAGGAAGTCACCCTGGCAGAAATCCTCAGGGAAGCCGGATACTACACTTCCCATGTCGGCAAGTGGCACATGGGTGATATCGAGCAGGCCTACGCGAACAACCAGGGATTCGTGCACGCCGAGTTCCCCGTTCATCAGCAGGGGCAGCTGGCTATCATGCACGAGGACGCTCAAAACGCCGATGTGATCAGGGGTGTCGATCCCGAAACACAACTGCAAACCTATACTCTGGATAAAACCTTTGTTGCCAATCCGAGCCACATGGTGACCGGGCTCGAACAGCGTGATGGCAAGCTTTACGAAGTAGACCTGAAGCCCGGCGAAAAGTGGACACAGGCCAAGTACCGTGCAATGAATGAGCGTTACCAACGTAATGCGCTGGCACAGTTAAAACAACTCTCGAAACAGGACAAGCCGTTTTTTCTTAACTACTGGCCATTGTTTCCACTCACATTCGTCCCCTCCGACATTCAGAAAGTCAGGACGCTGAACGGCGGCACCATCGCCGAAAGTATCGTCGAGATTGACGAGTGGATCGGGCAAATCGTCGAAGAAGTGGATCGTCTCGGTATCGCCGACAACACAATTATCCTGGTGATGGGTGACAACGGCCCCTTCCTGCAATATGCCGGGATAGGCGGTGTTTCCGATCGTGTCTATCGTGGCGGCAAGGCCGACATTCTCGAAGGTGGAATCCGGGTCAATGCCTATATGCGTTGGTCAGGCGTGTTGGAGCCAGGTTCAAGCGTGATGGACATCGTGCATGTGTCCGATCTGTTCACGACCTTTGCCCGTATAGCAGGAGCAACTGACGGTATTCCACGTGATCGAGTTATCGACGGCGTCGATCAAACCGGCGTGCTGTTGCTGGGTGACGGTCATGGCCGGCGCGACTACGTTCACATCTACGATGGTCCGACGCTTAAAGCAGTGGTAAAAAACAAGTACAAAATGCATTTGCCACCGCCCGGTACCAATCCAATCGCTGCGTCGCTGTTTGATTTGTACCGGGACCCCCGAGAAGAGCGGCCGCTGGATTCTATCAAGTATGGTCCCTGGGCCGGCGGTCAGTTCGCCGCAATGGTCAAGCGCCACATGGTCTACAAAATGAAATACCCGGACCGTCCTCCCACGTTGGGAGCGCCGTATGGAGGCATAGAAGACCTTAGACCTGAAACCCGGCGTGTTCTGGAAATTTTCATGGCAGGTCTGCCGAGGAAAGAGTAGTGATTTCCGGGGACTACAATGCCTGATTCACAGGCGCTTTGGTATGCGTTATGTATTGTGTCGCCGAAGCTACCGTCGCCAGATTTAGGTTTCGAAAAATATTTGATTGGAGTAACTTAGGCGGGGTTTGCCGGCAGCGGAAAAGCGCATGATACTGAAGGATATCAAAACCTGGGTTACGGTACCGCCAAGCGGTATCGGGGGTTCGTTCTGGGTTATCGTCAAGATTACCACCGACGATGGCATCGAAGGCATTGGCGAGTGTTACGGCATTCCGGTATCGGGCGATATCGCCTGCGCGATGATCGAAGATACCTTCGAACGATTTATTGCCGGTGAAGACCCGCATCATATCGAACTCATGTTCCGCCGGGTTTACTCGGCCGGCTTCACGCAACGCCCCGATATCAGCATGATGGGCGTATTCAGCGGCATCGAAATCGCCATCTGGGATATTCTCGGCAAGGCCCATGACCAGCCTGTCTACCAGCTGCTGGGTGGCCAGTTTCATGATCGCCTGCGCACCTACACCTATCTTTATCCCGAGGCGGTGGCCGACGACGGTAATCCCGATAAAGGCGCTCCCGACGTCTACCACGATGGCGATGCGGCCGCTGCGCGGGCGCTCGATTATGTCGACATGGGATTCACCGCGGTCAAGCAGGACCCGGCCGGGCCCTACGGTATTCAGGGCGGGCGTGAGCTGTCGCTGACCGAATTAAGCCGTTGTGAAGACAACACGCGCAAGATTCGTGAAGCGGTGGGCGACCGTGCCGATATCCTGTTTGGCACGCACGGACAGATGACGACGTCTTCCGCTGTCCGGCTGGCACGGCGACTCGAACCTTACGACCCGCTCTGGTTTGAAGAACCCTGTCCGCCCGACCAGATCGAAGCGATAGGCAAAGTCGCCTCATCGACCACGATACCGGTAGCAACCGGTGAGCGCCTGACCACGCGGCTGGAGTTTCACCAGGCCCTCAAGGCCGGGGTTTCGATTCTGCAACCGGACATCGGTCGCAGTGGCGGCGTCTGGGAAACCAAAAAGATCGCCGCCATGGCGGAGTTGTTCAATGCGCAGGTCGCACCGCACATTTACTGTGGACCGATCGCTCACGCCGCTGCCGCCCAGGTGGCGTTCAGCTGTCCCAATTTCCTGATCCTCGAGACGATCCAGACCGAATTTCACGATGCGATTCTGAATCGTCCGCTGGACTGGGAGGAGGGTTATATGCCGCCACCGGGAGAACCCGGGCTTGGCATCCTGCTCAACGAAGCCGTGCTCGAGTCGCATCCTTATAACAGCGGTGGCAGGCTACATCTCGAAATGTGCCAGACCGTTCTCGATTCTAATAACCAGAAAATTATAACCGAGCTCGAATAGTGATAAGCAGGCCCGATTCATTAAACCTGTCCAACTGGCGATTGCCGCCCAATAATCGCTGGGCGTTTCACCATGTTCGTGAAATTATCCCGACCGAGTCGATTCCACGCGGTGACAGCGTTAGCGAACTAGATCGGGCGATTGTAGCTCGCGTTTCGGGCGCTGGCGTGTCGGGACCCGAGGGTGAAGACTGGTCGTTGCAGGACTGGCTGGAGGTATCCAACAGTGATGCATTGCTGGTCGCGCATCAAGGCAAGATCGTGCACGAATGGTATGTCGATCCCGCTATCGAAACCAGTCCGCACATCGTGTTTTCGGTGAGCAAGTCGATGACCGCGACCCTGGCCGGGGTGCTGGTCGACCAGGGCAAGCTGGATCCGACCAGACTGGTGACGGAGTACATACCGGAACTGGCGGACTCTGGCTATCGAGATGTGAGCCTGCAAAACCTGCTCGATATGCAGGTTGATATCGATTTTGAGGAGGATTACCTGGCGACTTCCGGTAAATTTGTCGAGTACCGTACCGCCACCGCATGGCACCCCTGCGCCGTCGACTCGATCGATCAGAATCTGCACGAATTTCTTTGCAGCCTGCGCAAGGGTGAGGGTGAACACGGTCCGGTTTTCAGGTACAAATCACCGAATTCGGACCTGCTCGGCTGGGTGCTGGAACGTGCTGGCGGAGAGCGGCTGGCTGCGCTGTTTGCCAGATACCTGTGGCAACCGATGGGTGCCGAGGCGGATGCCTACATTACGCTAGATCGTAAGGGAGCGGCGCGAACCGCTGGTGGAATCTGTGTGCTGCCGCGGGATTTGTTGCGCTTTGCCGAGCTGGTGCGTAATCGTGGCTGTGCCAACGGTCAGCAGGTGATACCCAGTCGGTGGATTGAGGATTGCAGCGATGGCGGCAGTCTCGAAGCATGGCGCCGCGGTGAATCCGCCAAGGAATTTCCAGCTGGCAGCTATCGCAACAAGTGGTACCAGACCGGTAACGAAGATCGCGCAATGCTAGCCATTGGCATCCACAGCCAGTGGATTTACATCAACCCGGTTACCGAGGTCAGCATTGTCAAGCTGTCATCACAGGATGAGCCGCTCAGACTCGACCTGGATACGGTCAATTTGAACGCATTTGCATCTATCAGCGATGTATTTGCGCGGTAAATCTATATGGCGATGACCTACCCGCATCGGGGCGAGCTGTCGTCCGTCCCACATGCATTATGGGTCAGCCTGCGCGAATCCTCGGGCACCGTGCTAATTATCTCCGTGGCGGTGGTTGAAGTACTGCGCCAGCAAAAAATTGACAAATCAGGTATAGTTAACGCCGAGGCGCCGCCTTGGGACAAGGGCGGAATTTTATCGGGGTATTGCAGTCAAACCTGTTGATGCCCGGTCAGGTGGCTGAAAAAATGGAAGCAAAGAAATTAAATAAAACGTTGTTGTTAATCTGTCTGGCGTTGCTGGTCTCGCTCAACCAGGCTTATGCGAAATGCACTGATCGACGCGCCCCCGGAATGGATTGGAGCGGTTGTAAAAAAACCAACAAGATGCTGGACAAGTCGAATTTCACTGGCAGTCGCTTCGATGGCGCGAATCTCTCCATGAGTTCACTCGATGGCAGTAACTTTACGGACGCGAGTTTTGCCGGCGCCAATCTCACCAAGAGTTCGTTCGATGGCAGTAGTTTTACCGGCGCCAGCCTGGTTAAAACCAATATGACTCGTGCCAGCGCTACGAATAGTCAGTTTGACGATACCGATTTTTCCAAGGCGTCTGGTTATCGGGCGAAGTTTGACCGAGTGACAATACAGAATTCGAAGCTATCCAAATCGGAGTTTTCGCGTGCCAGTTTCGTCGACGCCACCATTCTGGATGTGGACTGGTCCAAGTCTGAGCTGGGGCGGATTGATTTTTCCGGGGCGCAACTGAGAAATGTCAGTTTTGAGTATTCCAATATTTCCAGGGCCAGGTTCGCCAACGCAAAATTAAACGGGGTCGATTTTAGGCGCGCATATACCTATCAGACACATTTCGAAGATGTTGACCTGCGCCAGGTACAACGACTTTCGCAGTTACAGCTCGAAATTGCCTGTGGTAATGCAAATACTCTATTACCGGAAGGTCGCTCGATGCCCGACACCTGGCCCTGCAGCGAATAGGCGGATGGTAGCGATTTAATGGCCTGAACCATCTGCTAGTCGAGTGTCCGCGGCGATAAAAAATAGATCAGCAGACAATGTAGAGAAGGGGGAGAAAATGGGACATTTACATCAAAGCATTCTCGAGACGATCGGCAATACGCCCGTGGTCAGGATCAATAACCTGGGACCACAAAATGTCAATATCTACGTCAAAATAGAATCTTTCAACCCGATGGGCTCGGTCAAGGATCGCCTGGCCCTGGGTGTCATAGAGGATGCCGAGCGCAGCGGTGCTCTCAAACCCGGGCAGACCATAGTCGAAGCTACCAGTGGCAACACCGGAATCGGCCTGGCGATGGTATGTGCGCAAAAGGGATACCCGCTAGTGATCGTTATGGCGGAAAATTTCAGTCTCGAGAGACGCCGCATGATCCGCTTCCTCGGCGCGAAGGTTATATTGACGCCGGCCTCGGAGATGGGAACAGGTATGATCGCCAAGGTCAATGAGCTGGTGGAGGCCCATGGCTGGTGGCAGCCCAGTCAGTTCGATAACCCTGCCAATGCCGAGATGCACGAGCGTACCACCGCGGTTGAAATTCTTGATGACTTCGCCGAAATCGGTCTCGACTACTGGGTCACCGGTTTCGGCACGAGTGGCACGCTCGGTGGGGTTTCACGGGTGTTGAAGAAAAAAAGCCCCGCTACCAGGATAATGGTTTGTGAACCGGACAATTCCCAGATTCTCGCCAGCGGTATCCCCCAGCAACGAAATCCCGATGGCACCTACCAGACGCATCCGAGCTTCAGGCCACACCTGATGCAGGGCTGGACACCGAATTTCATTCCCAGGTTCGCCGAGGAAGCCGTCGCAGCGAACATGATTGACGAAATGATCCCTATCAATGGCAATTTTGCGATTCAGTGCACCATGGATCTGGCGCAGAAGGAAGGTATATTCGTCGGCACCAGCTCAGGGGCAACCTTTGCCGGCGCGTTGCAGGTCGCCGAAACGGCTCCCGCGGGGTCGAATATCCTGTGCATGTTGCCGGACACCGGGGAACGTTACCTGTCGACGCCGCTGTTCGAAAGTATCGTGGAAGATATGAACGTTGAAGAAATTGCGATTTCACACTCTACCCCGGGCTATCGCTTTGATGTTAGCGAGGCGAGCGAGGACGAACCCGTCGAAACCGAGCCCGAAGTAGCGGTAGCGCTGGACCCGGCGGCAGTGGCTGAAGTTGAGTCCATCCTGCGGGAGAACCAGGACCAGGTGCTCATGTTCTCGCTGGAATGGTGTGAATTTTGCTGGTCGGTACGCAAGATGCTGGCTGCCTGCGATATTCCTTATGTCACAGTCGACCTCGACTCGGTGGCTTTTCAGGATAACGACCGAGGCGGAAAAATTCTGGCGGTACTGAACCAGCAGAATGACTGGCCAACTATTCCGCAGATTTACGTGGGCGGGGAATTCGTCGGTGGTGCCACGGACCTGTTCGATGTCGGTAAAGCGGGAGAACTGCAGCCCAAACTGGCGGCGCGTAATATTCCCTACAATGAGACTATCAACCGCGATCCTTACAGCTTTCTGCCGACCTGGTTGCACCCAAGGTAGCGAGGCTGACAGAAAGCGGGTTTGAGGATGGTTTCCTCATAGCGGCGATCAGGCCGCCTTCACAAGGTAATCGGGAATCCCATTTTTTGTACCATCGCCACCCAGAGCTTACGCCAACCTCCCTTTTCATCGAGCGTATCGAGCGCGTACATGGTGATCCTGGCGCCAATCCAGCGAAACGGCTCCGGCGGAATATAGTCGGGAAGGGTCAGTGCAAATTGCATCCGAGTTTCCGGGATATCCTGTTGGTCCAGAATCGCGAGCCCGACACGAGCGCCAAATCGAGATGCGGTCACGCCGAAACCCGAATAACCGCCGGCGAAGACCATGTCACCGTCATGATATTTTTGATAGTGCACCGCCATGCGTGTGGTCAATCCGATGGGTCCGCTCCAGGCGTGTGAAAAGCGGATGTCGTCGGCCAGTTGCGGGAAAGTGCGGTAGAAAGATTGCACCAGGCGAACAAACGGTTGCGGCGTCCTGTCGAGGGCCGGATCGGTGTCATTGCCAAAAAAATAGTCCAGCCGGCCACCGAATAAAATTCGATTATCCGCGGTCAGGCGCATGTAGTTGAGCTGGGTGCGGGTGTCGTAGATACCCTGGCGATGCTGCCATCCCACCTGCTGCATCTGCGCGTCGGTCAGTGGTTCGGTGACGATGATGCGGTCGCGGATTGCCGCGACCCGGCGGCTGATGTGGCGATGCCCTGCTGCCCAGGCATTGGTCGCCAGCAGTACCTTGCGTGCGGTGATGTTAGCCTGCGGGGTTGTTACCGTGATGCCACTGCTGGTTTTGCGATTACTCAAGTGAGGTGTATTTTCATAGAGCTGCACGCCGAGTTCGAGGGCGGCGCGTTTTAATCCACGCACCAGCTTACCCGGATGTACCGTACCGCTGCGTTTTTGCGACCAGGCGCCGCCATGGAAAATCGGTGATTTGATTTCCGCCTGCACGCCGGCTTTATCGAGTTTTACCGCCTGGTGGCCGTACTTGAGATACAGTTGGTAATCTTCCTCGATCGTATCCAGGCCCTGGTCGCCGATCGAAACCTTCATTTCACCACCCCATTCGAGGTCACAGTCGATACCATAACGTTCGACCGCCTGGCGGAACCCGTCCATGTTTTCCCGCCCCAG
>CALDDP010000283.1 GCA_937936805.1 uncultured Gammaproteobacteria bacterium
TTAAGCGAACCCGGCGTCACCCGGTTGAACGGCGAGCAGGCGCGAGCCCATGTTTCCGGCAATACCGAAACCTGGCGGGAAGGCACCGGATACTACAATCCAAACGGTGAAATCGAAGTCATATGGCGTAAAGTCAAATCCGCGGGGACGTGGCAGGTATCGACCGATGGCATGGTATGCATCCAGATCAAGAGTTGGAAAAACCCAGGTTGTCACTTCTATGTCGACAACAACGGTGCAATTACGATGATTACGGACGGTGAAGATACGCCGTTTATCGGCAGTAGAAATCGCGGCGTTAACAAGATCGTGCAAGGCAGAAAGATGCCGCGGATTTAGCCCGTGGTGCTACCAGTTTGAAAGCTCGTCGTAACTGTTCTTAAAATTCTGATTACCGGGGTCGAGTTCGAGCGCTCGAGCGATCGCGTCCATCGATGATTCGTGCCGCCCCAGCTGGGCCAGCGCATAGGCAAGATTGTTCCACACCTCGGCCTTTTGTGGATCGATCTGGAGCGCGGCACGGTAAGACGTTTCGGCAGCAACAAACTCTCCCATCGCATAGTAGGAATTACCGAGCCCCGTGTTTGCCAGCAGATTATCAGGCCAGCGTCGCAACGCTGTCGCATAGGCATGATTCGCGCTTTCAATCTTGCCCACCTCCTCCATACCCGTAACCGCTCGCAGGTAAGCATCGGCACCTGCGGTGACGGGAATCGAATCTACCGGCACGACTACCAGCGCCCAATGATCGGCCCGCTGCCAGGTTTTCTCGAACAGGGCGAACGAGCGCAATACCCGGGCGTTGACTCCCGAGCGCAAAACAACAATACGCTCTACGAAGTCATAACCGACAACCACTTCGTAATGCCACACCGGCACCGAATCGAGTCCCAGGTTCTGTAAAACAAAAACAGGATTACCGGCGGCAAGTTCACGCATCAGGGATTCCAGTTTGCCATCGAGCTGCACCGGCAACATATCAAACTGCCGCGTCGCGGCCTCCACTTCGACTTGCAGACTACCCTTTAATCCGGGCACGTAAATCATTTGCGCGATCTGGTCGGGTTCCACCGGGGTGCCGCGATAGTTGATCACACTGGCTAACGACGACGGGCCACAGTGATACTGTTGTTGCGGGAAAAACGGGACCTCGGTCAATTCTACTCGCGGCGGAATATCGGGCGGGTTGTCGAGCAGCAGGCGCGTTTGCGGAGAAGTCGCGCAGCCGCCGAGGTAAGCGAGTAAGAATAACGCGCAGGCAACCAGCCGGGCGCGCTTGCCGTCGAAGTTCAATTAATTGGCAGGCCAGTTGGGAACGATATCGGTAACGCCCAACAATTCAGTGATAACCAGAATCAGAAATATAATGATCAACGTACTATTACCACCGGCGGGCTCCTTGTCGATGCGTTGATGAATTTCGAGTAGCTGTGCATCGGTCAGGGCCGCGACGCGCAACTTTGCAACGGCATTATCCACTCCGCCAGCTACCAGCTGCTGCGTGATCCAGTCACGCTTGGCGTTGATGCCAGCAGAGTCTGCGGCAAACTCACTGGACTGCAGTTGCGCGGTACCTACCATCGCGGCCTGACTTGGCAGGCTAATTCCAATGGCCACCACTGCAACTAACAGGCACTGCGTAAGATGTTTTACCAGCATGTTGATTTCCCCAAAATTTAGAATGAATAAGCCGATTATTACAGACCAGTTTGGCTCATGCCAGCCTGGCGCCGTTGGGTACTTCGCTATCGGGCTTCGCCAGCACCACCGCGCCGTCCTGACGATGAAAACCGGTCACCAGGCACTCCGAACGCATCGGGCCTATCTGCTTGGCCGGGAAGTTCACCACGCCGACAATCTGGCACCCGAGCAGATCTTCCCTGGCGTAGATATCGGTTATCTGCGCACTTGACTTGCGCAGCCCGATTTCATCGCCAAAATCTATTTTCAGCTTGTACGCCGGCTTGCGTGCTTCGGGAAAATCCTCTACCTCGACGATCGTACCGACGCGTAATTCGACTTTTTCGAAGTCATTCCAGTCTATGGTTTCCATTCTTTTTACCCCTTTGCAAATTCGTTGCGAATAGCCGTACTGTGCTCACCAATGGCCGGTACCTTGCGCAAGGTTTCAGCCCGGTCAGAGCGAATCGCCGCAACCGCGACCACCTGCGCGTCTCCAGCCGGCGTCTCGACCTTAACGCGGCGTAATTGCGGGTGCCGCGACAGGCCGGCCATATCGTTAACACGGCCGTAGGCGATGCCGGCCTGGCGCAAAAGTTCAGCAGCTTCAGCCTGATCGAGCTGCGACAATACCCCGCTTATGAGTTCATCGACAAATGCCCGGTTTTCAACCCGCGCCTGATTGGATTCGAGCCTGGTATCGTCAACCAGGGTCACGTTACCGAGGACCCGCTCGCAAAAATTGACCCATTCGCGCTCATTTTGAATCGCGAGCACAATATCGAGACCGTCACGACAGCGATAAGCGCCATATGGCGAGATCGTGGCGTGGTTGATGCCCACGCGCGGTTGAATCTTGCCGCCATAGTCGTAATGCAGCAGCGGTACCGCAAGCCACTCGGCCATACCGTCGAATAATGACACCTTGATAATACAGCCTTTGTTACTCTGCTCGCGTTCGATCAGGGCTTCGAGGATTGCCGCGTACGCCTGTTGACCGCAATTGATATCGCAGGCTGAAACCCCTATCCGTCCCGGCGCTTCGGGCGTACCGGTGATCGAGGCCATTCCCGACTCGCACTGCACCAGCAGGTCATAGGCCTTCATTGCACTGTATTCACCCTGGTCGCCGTAACCTGATATATCGCAACAGATCAGTCGTGGATAACGGCCGAGCAATTCCTCGCTGCCGAAGCCCGCGCGCTGCGCCGCGGCAGGCGCCAGGTTTTGAATAAACACGTCCGCCTGCGCCAGAATCCGATGCAGCAGCCCGGCATCCGCTTCCTGCTTGATGTCCAGCTGCAGCGATTCCTTGCCCTGGTTCAGCCAGACAAAATAAGCCGACTCCCCCTGCACCACGCTATCGTAGCCGCGTGCAAAATCGCCCTCCGCACGTTCGATTTTAATCACGCGCGCACCGGCATGCGCGAGCCGGTTCGAACAAAACGGTGCCGCCACTGCCTGTTCCAGCGAAACCACCAGCAGTTGATCAAGCTTCAGCATTAGAATGACTTGGGCAGGCCGAGTACATGGGTTGCGATATTAGACAGGATAAGGTTGGTTGAAATCGGCGCGACCTGGTAAAGCCGGGTTTCACGGAACTTGCGCTCGATATCGTACTCGACCGTGAAGCCGTAACCACCATGCGTTTGCAGGCACATATCCGCCGCCGCCCAGGATGCGTCGGCCGCCAGTAATTTCGCCATATTAGCTTCAGAGCCACAGGCTTTACCAGCGTCAAACAGGCGACAGGCCTTGTCGACCATTAATGCGGCCGCCTCGGCCTGTACATGGGCGCGCGCAATTGGAAACTGGATGCCCTGGTTCTTGCCAATCGCAGCACCAAACACTTCGCGGTCACGCGCGTAACCACTGGCGCGATCGATGAACCAGCGCGCATCCCCGATACACTCGGCGGCAATCAGGATGCGTTCGGCGTTCATGCCGTCGAGGATATAGCCGAAGCCCTTGCCTTCCTCGCCGATAAGATTCTCCGCGGGAACGCGCAACTGGTCGAAGAAAAGTTCGGTAGTAGCGTGGTTCAACATGGTTTCAAGGGGTCGCACCGTCAACCCATTACCCACCGCCTCGCGTAAATCGACCAGCAATACCGACATTCCCTGGGTGGGTTTCTCGACCTGATCGCGTGGCGTGGTGCGCACCAGTAATAAAAGTAAATCGGAATATTCAACCCTGGAAATAAACACCTTCTGGCCGCTGACAACATAGTGCTCACCATCGCGCTGTGCACGCGTTTTGATGCGCGTGGTATCGGTACCGCTCGAAGGCTCGGTGACCCCGAAGGCCTGCAGCCTTAAAGCGCCTGAAGCAATGTCCGGCAGG
>CALDDP010000284.1 GCA_937936805.1 uncultured Gammaproteobacteria bacterium
CATCATTTAACTTTTACCCGGATCAGTCACTATGCGCACGCATTATTGTGGTGAGCTCAATCAACAACATATCGATCAGCACGTTACCGTCTGTGGCTGGGTCAATCGTCGCCGCGATCATGGCGGCGTCATTTTTGTCGATCTGCGCGATAAGAAGGGACTGTTACAGGTCGTGTTCGATCCTGACGATGCGGCCATGTTCGCGCAGGCCGAAACCTTGCGTAACGAGTTTGTGCTGCGGGTAGACGGCAAGTTACGTATTCGTCCAGAAGGCACCAGCAATCCCGAGATGGCGACTGGCGAAGTTGAGCTGCTGGCGCATAAGCTGGAAATTCTGAACGCATCGGAAACCCCGCCGTTCCAGCTAGATGACGACGATGTGCATGATGATAACCGCTTGAAGTATCGCTATATCGACCTGCGTAAACCGGAAATGCAATACCGTATGCAATTGCGCGCGCGGGTTACGCATTTTCTACGCAGCTGGCTGGAAGGTCACGAGTTTCTCGATATCGAAACGCCAATGTTAACCAGGGCGACTCCCGAAGGTGCGCGTGACTACCTGGTGCCAAGCCGCACCCATCCGGGCACATTTTTCGCGTTGCCTCAGTCGCCGCAACTGTTCAAGCAGTTACTGATGATGTCTGGTATGGATCGCTATTATCAAATTGTACGTTGCTTTCGTGACGAGGATCTGCGCGCTGATCGCCAGCCCGAGTTTACCCAGCTGGATATTGAAACTTCATTTATGGACGAAGCCGGGATCACGGGGATGATGGAGGAGATGATGCGCGGCCTGTTCGCAGAGGTGCTCTCGGTCGATGTCGATGGTCCATTTCCGCGCATGACCTGGGCCGAGGCGATGGATCGGTACGGGTCGGATAAGCCCGATTTACGTATCGCGCTCGAGCTGCAAACGATTTCCGATCTACTCGAAGATGTCGAATTCAAGGTGTTTTCCGGCCCCGCCAGGGATACCGAGGGCAGGGTTGCCGCGTTACGCGTGCCCGGTGGCAACAGCCTGACGCGCAAGGAGATAGACGATTATACCGATTACGTCGGCCGTTACGGTGCCAGGGGACTGGCTTACGTCAAATGTAACGACGTCTCCCAGGGCAGGGACGGTTTGCAGTCACCCATTTTGAAGTTTTTGCCCGACGACGCGGTCGAGGCCATCATTGAACGTACCGGTGCCGAAACCGGCGACCTGATTTTCTTTGGTGCCGACAAGGCGAGCGTTGTCAATGAGTCGCTGGGAGCGCTGCGGTTGAAAGTCGGTCAGGATCGAGGCCTGGTTGAAGCAGGTTGGCGTTTTCTCTGGGTGATTGATTTCCCGATGTTTGAACGAGACGCGGATGGCAGTCGCTGGAATGCGTTACATCATCCGTTTACTGCCCCGGCCACTGACAATCCTGATCAACTCGATGCCGATCCCGGCGGGATGCTGTCGCGTGCCTATGACATGGTGTTAAACGGTACCGAACTCGGTGGTGGCTCGGTGCGTATCCACAGTATGGAAATGCAGCAGCGAGTCTTCAAATTGCTTGGTATCGGCGAGCAGGAAGCGGAGGACAAGTTTGGTTTTCTGCTGACTGCGCTGAAATATGGCTGTCCGCCACATGGAGGCATTGCTTTTGGTCTTGATCGCCTGGTCATGCTGATGGCGGCTGCGACCTCGATTCGCGATGTAATGGCCTTCCCCAAGACGCAAACTGCCTCTTGCCTGCTGACCGAGGCTCCGGCAGCGGTGAGTGAGCGGCAGCTGCGCGAACTATCGATTCGACTGCGCAAGCCCCAGGCCGAGAGCTAGGCTGCATAACGCTTAAGGATTAGCGTGATTGGCAGCCGCTGCTGCAGGTGATAGAATTTTCTATTCGTCTGACAAATACAGATAATCATGGCTGCTAACGCAATAGATCTGCAACCCTACGCATCTTTGAATGATGAAGATTGTGATGAGCGCATCGTTCGTGCCAAACAGGCTCTCGGTGATCGCGTCGTCATACTGGGTCATCATTACCAGCGAGACGAGATTTTCAAGCATGCCGATTTTTCAGGTGATTCGCTAAAACTTTCGCGCCAGGCGGCTGATTCAAGGGCAGAGTTTATTGTCTTTTGCGGGGTGCACTTTATGGCTGAAGTCGCCGATATCATCTCGCGCCCTGAACAGGTTTCCATTTTGCCTGATCTGTCCGCCGGTTGTGCGATGGCCGACATGGCCGACCTCGAGCAGGTTGAACGCGCCTGGCAGGAATTGAATTCGGTGCTGGCTGCGGATGAACGTATTACTCCGGTGACTTACATTAATTCGGCGGCCGATCTGAAATCTTTTTGTGGTCGGCATGGCGGCATAGTGTGCACTTCCACCAATGCACAGCAAATTCTCGACTGGTCGTTTTCGCGCCGTGAAAAAGTTCTGTTCTTCCCGGATCAGCATCTGGGCAGAAATACGGCTTACAAGATGGGCATACCGCTCGAGGAAATGGTGGCCTGGGATTATGACATGCCGATGGGTGGTCTCACCGCGGAACAGATCAAAAATGCGAGGATGATTTTGTGGAAAGGATTCTGCTCGGTGCACCAGATGTTCAAACCCGAGCAAATAGAAAACTTCCGCCGTGAATTTCCCGAGGGCAGGGTGATTTCGCATCCGGAGGCCAGTTTCGAGGTCTGCCAGATGTCGGATTATGTCGGCTCCACCGAATACATCATCAAGACGATTACCGAAGCTGAAGCCAATACCCAATGGCTGGTCGGCACTGAACTGAACCTGGTCAATCGATTGCATCAGACACTGGCAAGCGAAAACAAGACGGTGCAATTCATGTCTCCAATGGTTTGCATGTGTTCCACCATGTTTCGTATCGATCCACAGCATCTCGCCTGGGTGCT
>CALDDP010000285.1 GCA_937936805.1 uncultured Gammaproteobacteria bacterium
CGAATCGGCTGCCAATGGGGTTTCCGGATTGGCGTGGATGGCCCAGAACTTGCGCGTGTACTCGTCCTGCCTCCAGGTGCAGGGAGTACCCCTGGGAATGATGAAACTGTCGCCAACGCTAAAACGATCGATCTGCCCCGATTCGTGTTCAATAATAATCGAGCCTTCGAGTACGACCATAAATTCGTCGACATCGTACGGGCCCGGCAACAGCTCATGTGGCGTGCAATCCCAGACCCCGGCGGTGAAGACGCCGTTATCGTTGTCAAGATAGGTATGTCCCGTCTGGATCGGGGCGCCGCTATGCAGCTGCTCAGAGGGGATGTCATCCCAGCGTTGTAAACCTGTTTCCAGATCACCGTTACGGTCGAACCTGATAACGTTTAGATCAGCCATCTCTATTCCCCCTCCCCAGATAAGTGAATGAATATATCATATCTGTCCCGTGGATCAGCCAGGATTTTACATCGCTGCAGTCGCGGCTAATTTTGGCGTTGTTGCGGGTCATACGATTCCGGCTTGCGCGGGGATGGCTGATAAGCGGACGGCGCGGGTCCGAGATCGTTTGATGCCGGCGCCGCAAGCACTCATAATGCCCGCATTTGCCGGGCTGAACCTGCCTGGCTTGCGCTCTGCGGGGGGGATAATGAAAGTCGCCAGTTACAACATCCAGTTTGGCCGAGGCCTTGACGGGGTTATTGACCTGGTGCGAAGTTGTCAGGCGATTCGCGGCGCCGATATTATCTGTCTGCAGGAAGTCGACCAGGGATGGAAGCGCAGTGGTGACAAAGACCAGGCCCAGGAAATCGCGGGCCTGTTGCCGACTTATTACTATGTCTATGGCTCGAGCTTTGATGTCGATGCCAGCAGTCACTCGGCACATGGCGCGGTCATTAACCGTCGGCGTCGTCACGGCAACATGATCTTGTCACGCTGGCCGATTCTGAGCAGTCGTTGTATTAACCTGCCCAAGCAACATTTCCCGGACCGGTTCAATATGCAGATGACCTGCGTCGAAGCAGTCATCGACACCGGTGCTGTCGTGATCCGGGTCTACAATTACCACGCCGGTTACCTTGATTCTGCCGAACGCCTTGCCCAGGTGGCTGATTTCACCGGTATATTCGCGCGCTCACCCGCGGAGCAGGGTGCCTGGTCCGGCAAAGCCGACATCGATGGTGACGACTGGAGCAACCAGAGGAATGCTCCGCTAATGCCGATATCGGCGATTGTTTGCGGCGATTTCAACGCGGCTCCCGCTACCGGGGAATACCAGCTACTGCTAGAGACAACGGGACTACAGGATTGCTGGGAGTTGGTTGATCCGCTGAACCGGGAAACATCCACGTTGAGAAAAGGCACCAGTAACGACATCCAGGTAGCCGGCAAGATCGATCATATCCTGGTAACCCCGGATTTAGGCGATCGCGTCGAACGGGTTGCAATCGATGACGAGGCGGACGGATCCGATCATAAACCGATCGAGGCCGTCTTCGACCTAGCGTGACAGCGCCTTTTTCACCTGGCTGCTGGTGATAACGCGATTGTTCTTCATGTACTCTTCGTGATTTTCCTCGACGCGCGAAAGATCGTAAACGTAGTTCACCATGGTACCTAACGAGAGCTGCATACCTTTCTCTGAAGGGTTGCCGAGAATGTTGATGCGTTCGAGAATGGCGCCGTTCTTAAGGTGAAACCTGGCCACCGGGTCGAGGGGCCGGCCGCGATTGTTCTTTTGTTCGAGAAAGTAACTCGCGGCGAGTTTTTCCATCCTGGCACGCATGGCTTCATCGGCGTCCTCGCTAAATTCCGCAATCAGCGACGCGATATCTTTGTGCTCCTGCGCCTGTGAATCCAGCCAGCTGCGAAATCCCGGTGCCGGTGAAATGGTGGAAAAGGTTTTCAATTGCGGAAACCGTTGTTTCAGGCTGGTAGCGACCTGCTTGATCAGAAAATTGCCAAATGAAACGCCGGCCAGGCCGCTATGGCAATTTGAGATCGAGTAAAAAATGGCACATGATGGATTTTCCGGGGTATAACTATCGGTATCACGGTGCAGGATTTCTCCAATGCCCCGCGGGATCTGGTCGGTGAGCGCGACCTCGACAAAAACCAGCGGTTCATCTTCCATCGACGGATGGAAAAAGCCGTAGCAATAACGATCCGAAGGTAGCAGGCGTCTGCGCAGCTCCGACCAGCTTGCTATCTCATGCACCGCTTCATAAGCGATGATTTTCTCCAGGATATGTGCCGGCGTGGTCCAGTCGATAGGTTGTATCAGCAGAAAACCGCGATTGAACCAGGCGTTAAACAGGTGGTGGAAGTCGGTATCGATCTTTTTCAGCTCGGGTTTTTCGCGCGTCGCTGCCAACAGGTGTTCACGCATCTTCACCAGGCGCCGGGTTCCGTGCTGCGCCAGGTTGACACGGCGCAATAATTCCTGGCGGCCGGGTTCAGCGGCAAGGGTAACGCGCAACAGGTTTGCGGCATCGGGATTTTTATCATACTCCTCTACCGCGCTTTTGATGTTATCGGTATCGATGTCGTAATCGACGAGGAGGACGCTGAAAAAATCGAGGCGCTGTCGATAATCCAGCTTTGCAAAAGCATTTAGAATTCGTTCGGCGAGGAACAGGCTGGAATACTCGCCATCGGATTTCATCATCATCCGACACAGCGATTCTATGCTTTCCGTTTCCTCTTTGAGCAGGTGTTTGCGCAGTACCGCCGGTGTCCATCGGGACAGGTTCAATGAAGGCACTAAATCCTGGAAAAATTGCATGGTCGTCTATCCGGAAATTTGCCCAAGTCTAACCTATTCGCACGCAAATGACTGCTAGCGCAGTTCGCAATATTTGATTTTAAAGACTAACTCATGCCTGGCGAAATTTCCGGCTGGAAGCTGCTGCGGACCAGGGAAGCTGGCAAATAAGGGGACTGACCATTCCTGTTACTTTTGCCTGTCAACCCCCCGCGAGCCGTTATCTGTTGTGGCGATAGCTGATACTTGTGGGAGTTTCAGCACTTAGCGCGGGCTTGCGTGTTGGTCCGAGCCCAGGGGGCAAGCCGGCTTTTGTCAGTCAAGTGACCTGCAAGACAGGCCCGGGGAGCGCATTCATCGCGGGTATGAATGAGTATTGAGGCAGTACTCGTTAGCGAGGTGCAGATTACTGGTAAATGATTTTTGCTGTGAAGTTGACGGTGGTGTCATCATAGTTCAGATGAGATTTGAGTTCCTGCCACACCGTTTCCGTGTTGATGATCCTGACGTGGTCGGAGTTCTTGGTGACCAGCAGCTTGGTGAGCGGGTAGGTGGCGCAAAACCGTTCTGAATCAGAGATTGCGCTCTCGGAGTCAGATTCGTCGTGCGCGATGACGGTGTAATCACCATACCTGGCCAGGTTTGTTGCCAGTTCCAGTTTTTGGTACTCGCTGCGGTAGATCTTCGAAAAATGGTTGGCGTACTCCTTTTTTTGATCTGCGTGCAGCTTCAGCTTGACCAGTTTCTTGAGGAAGAAAAGCTTGTAATTAAAAATGGGTGAGATTAAAAACAACGGTCTGTCCTTGACCAGGGCCGGGACAGCATTGGCGATGGTGATACAGCCGGTCGAATGGCCTACGATGGCGCAGAGTCCATCGGCGGAATTTTTCACGTAATTGAATACATGGTTGGTGGTCGCAATGGATTGCTGCAGGGTCGCGGGCTTCTTGTCACTGAGACCATGTCCCAGCTGATCAAAGGTCAGCGCTGAAAATCCACATTGAGCGAGGCCGCGCATCAACGGGAAGAACTGTTGCGCCGCACCACCCCAGCCGTGCACGAATACTACAGTAGGGCCTTTGCCGATCTGGTAGGCCTGGACGTCCCCATCCCGGGTCTTGATGACAAACTGGTTCATACCGCGCGGCAGCCGAACCGGTTTGATATCAGTCGCCTTGGGCGTGAACAACATGGCGTCGATCTTGTCGTTGGTCCATCCCGGGACCAATCTTCCCATCAGTCCGGCCTTGTGTTTGGCAAAGAAGGAGAACAGGTTGCCTATATTGGGCTTACCGGGCAGGGATGACGCTTTTTCCATAGATCGAGACATTTTTTTTTGTGGAACACAATACTACTCTATATACACCGTGGTTGAATTGTCGCAAGGGGTAAATATGTCACTGTGAAAAAATAAAATATGTTTACTTGACGCGGTATCCAGGCGTAAATCCGACTGCAGGGCGCGGTTTTCGATTACCAGCCGGCGGGTTCACGATATCCCGTCAAAACCCCGCGGGTATTGGTTATCGGCGTGCGGCTGCGCGTCGCGAGTGCCTCCAGTTCAGCGACATGCAGGGAATCCAGTTTTGTCAACACTGCGAGAATCGCGACCTGCGCCGCCTCACCCGTACCATCGTCAATTTTCAGCGCAACGCCCAGGTTTTTGTCTCTCAGCGCGGCGGTGTAAACACCGTCGGCGCCGGATTTGACAATAACCCTGCGCCCGGTCAATTCCATTACCTCGCTGCAAAGACGGCCGCTGCCGGCTACCATGAAGGGATTCGCCGCTATCGCTGAAGTAATGCGATCTATCGCGCTGACCCTGCTCGCATCGAGATCATCCGGTGTCGCGAGCCTGGCGAAAGCGGTGGCTATCGCCTTTAACGGCATTGCAATGACCGGAATTCCGCAGCCATCGAAACTGCATGGCAGACGTTGCATGTCGATGTCGGCCATTTCACCGAGCGACTTCATCCAGCGCTGTTGTGCAGGATGCCCGCGTTCTATGTAGCCATGTGTTTCTTCGCCGAAAAAGCGAGCGGTTGTCAGCATTCCGGTATGTTTACCTGAACAGTTGTTGTGGACTCGTCCGGGTGCAATCTGGTTGAGAATCAGTGCCGCGGCGTCTTTGTCGTTATATGGGGCATGAGGACCGCATTCCAGGTCTTCCTCCGACAGCTGGAGACGTGTCAGCCAGTTGCGTACCGTTTCGGTATGCAGGGTTTCGGCGCTGTGTGAGGAGCATGCCAGTGCGAGTTCGGCACCGCTCAGTTGAAAGTGATCCGCGGCACCGGATTCAACCAGCGGCAGTGCCTGCAGGGCCTTGATCGCCGAACGCGGGTACACCAGCGCATCGACGTCACCCCAGCTGTGCACCAGGCGTCCCTTGGGATCGCATACGGCGATCGCGCCGCGATGTCGATTCTCGATGATTTCGCCGCGCCAGGTGTTCACCAGGATCGGGTTACTCATTTGTAGGTGCCTCGGCCAGGGTGACGGCAACCATTGTGCGCGTAGTTTCTGTCCATCATCCCTGACCCGGCGTATCGAAAACGCGCAGCAGGTCTATCCAGTCGGTAAAAATTCCACGCAGGCATATGGCTTCCGATCTGGCATTAGCGTAACCGGTTGTCTCATCAATCCTGTCGAATGTTGCGTCCACTCTTTGATACCCGCTGTCGAAAGGGCGATTGCTGAATCGTAATCATCGCGACGCCGATAATCGCAAGGCCCCCGCCCAGCGCAATTTTCGTCGTCAACGACTCATCGAGGAAGAATATACCACCAAATACCGAGGTTACGGGTAGCAATAACAAAAATGGCATGACCTGGTTAATCGTGTAGTGCCCCAGCAATCGATACCATAATGCGTAGGCCAGTGCGGTCATTACCAGGCCCAGGTAAGCCACGGCCGCCCACGCAGCGGTGGATGCGGATTGAATTTGTTCGAGCTGATCCTGCTCGAACAGGAACGATGCAACAAACAGTTGTGGCGTGGCGAACAGTGCGACTCCGGTAATCAGGCGAAAACCGCCGATATTGCCGAGTTTCTTGATCATGATTTGTCCCACGGCCCAGGTGAAAGCCCCACCGATGACCATGAACGCATAAACCAGGTCGCCGGCAAGTTTCGGTTCGCCGATGATCAGAATCGCACCGGTAAACGCGATCGCGATGCCCAACCCCTGTTTAAGCGAGATGCGTTCGCCGAATACCAGCCATGCGAGGATCAGCCCGAACGGCACCTCGAGTTGCACCAGTAGCGCCGCGGTCGAGGCATCGATACCGCGCACGCCGTTAAATGTCAGGCTGTATTGCAACGCGGCGCTGACCAGCGATATCCAGAAAAGCTGTTTGAAAATCCCGGGTGGCGGCCGAAAAAACCAGACCATGCAGAATGCGGTGAGAGAAAAACGCAGTGCCATCAGCAGGATAGGCGAGAAATGCGACATCCCCGCCTTGGCGACGATAAAACCCATGCCCCAGATCATCGCGACCGAAATCGCGATCAGCACATCAACCGGTTTCATTGCAGGCTGCGGGAAAAAGAGTCCAGATCAGACTCTGAATCGATGTTCCCATCGACCGCTTAAGGCTAGCTGGTAAATATTTTTATTCGCGCACAACTGTTACCGAGCAGCCAGCATGGCGGGCCACCCTGGCCGAGTTGGGACCAAGCAGGAAATCGGCCAGCGATGGACGATGCGCGCCCATCACGATATGGTCGATATTCAGGTCCTTGGCGGCTTCGACGACTTCACGATAAACCGTGCCATTTTCGACTACGACCCCGGCCTGCATCGCCTTGGGTACCGACTTGTCGGCAATTTCCTGCAGTTGTTTGGCGGCGTCATCCTTCCATTGTTGTAACGGATAGTCGGTCGAGCCATGCA
>CALDDP010000286.1 GCA_937936805.1 uncultured Gammaproteobacteria bacterium
CGGGCCGGCTGCTGTTCGAGCCAGTCGAGGTCGATGATCATGCGCTCATCCTGCATGCACATCGGCACCGGCTGGTTTACGCGCGAGCTCAGTCCCGGCGCCTTACTGATATTGAAATAAATGACCCCGGGCGTATACACCGAATCACCAACCTCGCCATTACTGCGGCAGGCACAGTTCATCGCACCGACCACCCCTGGCAGAAACAGCAACCAGGCGGGATCGATCTCCCAGCCATAGCGGTCCTGCATGCGTGCCACAACAAGTTCGATCAGGTTTTCAGACGAGTCTGTATAGCCGAAAACCGGGTGCTGGACCCGTTTAAGCAGGGCTTGCTGGATTGCCGGCGCGATCGCAAAATCGGATTCCGCCACCCACATCGGCAGGATGTCCCTGCCACGATACTTCTCCCACTTCAGGCTACTGGTATTACTGCGATCAATGATCTGATCGAAGTCAAAAGTCTCGGTCATCTGCGCTCGGTACCCTGTTTCGTTGCAGCGATCATATGCCAGGCCTGTTGAGTGGCCAAGTGATTTCGATGATTAGCGCTTGACCTTTAAAAATTCAGTTGCGATGCTCCGCGCATGAACAATGAATACGACTACATCATCCTCGGCGCCGGTTCGGCGGGGTGTGTGCTCGCCAACCGCCTCAGTGAAAGCGGCGAGCATTCGGTATTGATTGTCGAAGCCGGTCCGATGGACAAGAAACTGTTGATTCACATCCCCGCCGGGGTGCATAGCGTTTACCGGGACCCGAGCATCAACTGGAACTACGAATCCGAGGTCGAAGCCCAACTGGAGCAGCGTAATATCGAATTGCCGCGCGGCAAGGTGATCGGCGGTTCATCCTCGATTAACGCGATGGTGTACATGCGCGGCCATCCGCTAGATTACGACCGCTGGAACGATGAGCTCGGACTCAAGGGCTGGAGTTACGCCGATTGCCTGCCCTATTTCAGGAGCGGCGAAACTTCGGAGCGTGGCGAAAATGAATGGCGTGGTGGCAGCGGACCGCTGGGCGTGGCCAAAGCCAAACTGGAAAATCCCATGTTCGATGCATTCCTGACCGCCGGAGAAACCTCGGGGCAGGGTCGCTCGGACGACCTCAACGGCTACAAACCCGAGGGTCTCGCCCGTCTCGACAGCACGACCCGCGACGGGCGCCGCTGCAGCGCCGCGGTGGCACATTTAAAACCGGCGCTATCCCGCCCCAACCTGGACCTGGTAACCCACGCGCTGGTGGAGCAGGTGCTGCTCGATAAGCAGCGTGCAATCGGGGCTCGATTTCAATACAAGGGGAAAATTCAGGTTATTCGCGCCAACCGTGAAGTCATTGTTTCCTGCGGTGCGATCAAATCACCCCAGGTGTTAATGCTTTCCGGCATCGGCCCAGCCGCCGAGCTGAAAAAGCATGACATCCCGGTCCGCCATGAACTGCCAGCGGTGGGACAGAACCTGCAGGATCATTTGAAAATACATTGCGCATGGAGATGTACCCAGTCAATCACCTACCATAAGGTCGATCGGCCATGGAACAAGCTCAAGATAGGTCTGCGCTGGCTGACCTCGCAGACGGGATTCGGTGCCTCGAATATATGGGAAGCCGGGGGTTTGATCCGTAGTAATGAAAAAGTGGACTACCCCAACATGCAGTATCACTTCGCGCCGGTTTCAGCCAGCTACGAGGGACGCAAAATCGCCCTGTCGCAGGGATTCACAGTGCAGGCCGATCAACTCAGGCCGGCCAGCAAGGGGTATATCGCACTCAACTCGGCCAACCCGCTCGACAAGCCCGCGGCGCATTTCAATTACCTGAGCGAGGACCACGATGTACGGGAGCTGCTCGAGGCTTACCGAAAGATTAACGAACTGGTCATGCAACCCGCGTTTATCGCGTTTCGCGGTGACCGTACCGACCCGCTGCCGGAAATCAAATCCGACAGCGAAGTCGAAAACTGGATTCGCCAGACCGCATCCACCGACTACCATCCCAGTTGTACCTGTCGCATGGGCAATGACGACGACTCCGTGGTCGACGCGGAAATGAAAGTGCACGGCATCGAGGGACTGCGCGTGGTCGATGCCTCGGTCATGCCCGAAATCGTCAGTGGTAACCTCAATGCGCCGACACAAATGATCGCCGCACGTGCCGCCGACTTTATCCTGGGCAATACGCCTCTGCCAGCCGAGCACGCCAGTTTTCATTTTCAGCACTAGCGAAGCCCCATTGACCCGACAGATACCAGCAATCGGCACCTGAATATCAAGCGCTAATCCATGAGATTTTCGATATGAAACAAAAACTGCACAAAGAACTCCAGGCACTACTCGACTTTTACCACAGGCAACGGCAGAGCCCGCCAGAAGTTTTCACCTACGCCGCGGGAATCATCGACAAGCCCGGCTTTTTCACCATGGCCGACCTGCAGCGCCACCTTAACAATCCGTTACTGCAACCAGAATGGGTGCACGTAAAGCTCGACGGCAAGCGTATCGAACTGGAAAAGACCTGCTTTTACAAAACCGTACAGGGCAGGAAACTGCATTTCATGGACAAGGAGGTTTTAGGTAACGCCATCAGCAAGGGTGCCGCGGTCGTGCTCGAAGGGATCGATATCCTCGAGCCGGGCATCAATGAATTCGCCGCCAGGCTCGATGATTCCCTTCCCTGCGTGCTGTCGAACAGCGAAGTCTTCCTGTCACAACAGGGTAGTGAAGCCTACGAGGGCCACTGCGACGCTGACGACGTACTCGTGGTGCAACTCGCCGGCAAGAAGACCTGGCAGCTGTTTCAGCCGCAGCAACGACGCTATGCGGACATCCAGGAGTTGAACGATCAGCAGCTCGGACCGGTTATGGAGGAGATAGCGATGCGCCCGGGTGACGTGCTTTATGTTCGCGCCGGCGTGCCACACCGCTGCGTCACCAGTGCACCATTCAGCCTGCACATGTCGTTCGACCTGGTCGACAACACCCCGACCACAGCGGAAATCTCCGGCGAAGCGAACAACCAGTACAAGCATGCCTGCGAACTGCCCTACGCATCGACGACCAGTGTCGTCGACCGCTACGTTTCCATTTTGAAATCGGACGAGTTCCTCTCGGCGTTACAGCAGGCTACCGAATTCAAGCGTACTGAAATTGCACGCTTTCGCCAGATGCTCGGCCGCTCCAGCGCGATCAGGAGTCTCGGTAAATTTAACCAGTAAGTTACCCTGGCGAAGGTTACAGGTAGCGTGCGGGGGAGCAGGCGGAAGGATCGAAAGGTTGCTCTGCCCCGCTGATGAAGTTCGCTATCAACTGCCCCGTAATCGGACCCATCGTCAAACCCATGTGTGAATGTGCAAACGCCAGCCACAGGTTTTCATGACGCGGTGCCGGGCCGATAATCGGCAAGGTATCGGGTACCGTCGGGCGCCGGCCCATCCAGGGTTCGTGCAGCAGGATTTTACCGACCGGAAAAGCCTCACCCACTCGCGGTATCACCTGTGCGACCTGCCGTGGATCCGGCGCCGTTTCGTGATGGACCAGATTGGAGCCGGTGGTTACCCTTAGTCCCATATCCATCGGCGACATGACATAACTGGCATCGACATCGAAGACAGGACCTGACAGCCCGGCTTCGGCCTGCGGCGCAAAAACAGTATGGTAACCGCGCTCGATCGCAAGCGGGTTTGAGTAACCCAGTTGCCCGATCAATTCGGGCGTCCAGGCCCCCATGCTCACCACCACCCGGTCGACCGTCTCGCCTCCCTGTTGCGTGGTCAACTTCCAGGCGCCATTCACCCGCTGCAAAGATTCGACAGCATCACATCTCACCATGCCGCCCGCTGTGGCAAACATCTGCGCGTATGCCTTGCATAACTTCTGCGGGTTTCGAATCGATACCGACTCGTCGATCAACACCGCCTGTACGAAGATTCGCTTCAAATCTGGTTCGTAATCGTGTAACTGGTCGGCGTCTAGCAAGGTATGCTTGACGCCGCATCGTTGCAGCAGCTCGCGTTCCAGTTGATCACGCAGGAAAGTCTG
>CALDDP010000287.1 GCA_937936805.1 uncultured Gammaproteobacteria bacterium
TACCTCAGCAGTGTAATACTCTATGGCCGCCCCGGAACCGCGATGCCCGCCTGGCGTCCACTGTTATCGCCCGCCGAGGCGCACTGGATGGCTGATCAACTGCTGCAGGGAGTAGCGCAATGAAACGCTTTTTCTGTTGCACCCTGATAGCCCTGCTTGGCGGCTCTGTGGCGGCTGCACCCCGCGGTACCGGCGATCTCGGCCTGTTTATCGAGCGCGCCAGCAGCAGCGTACAAATTATTGAAACCAGCGGTAATACCAGCATCGGTCGCATCGAGGGACTCGGCGACCTGTCGCACGCCTCGGTAGTGTATTCGCGCGATGCTCGCTATGCCTACCTGTTCGGGCGTGACGGTGGCCTGAGCAAACTGGATATCCTCGCCGCTGAACTGCGTGGGCGCACCCTGCAATCGGGCAATAGTATTGGCGGTGCAATTTCGCAGGACGGACGGCTGGTCGCAGTTTCCAACTACAAGCCGGGCGGGGTCAAGATATTCAATGCAGACACACTCGAACTGGTGGCAGATATTCCAGCCACCTTCGGCGATTCCGGTCAAAGATCCAAAGTGATCGGCCTGGTGGACGCGCCCGGACAAAAGTTTGTCTTTGCACTGTGGGACGCCGGCGAAATCTGGGTAGTGGACATGTCCGACCCGGCCAACCCGTCGGTCGAAAAATTCACCGGCATCGGTCAAAACCCCTACGACGCACTCATTACGCCTGACGGTCGCTACTACATTGCCGGGTTATTCGGCGAAGACGGCATGGCCCTGCTGGACTTGTGGAATCCGTTGGCCGGCGTGCAGCGCATCCTGCCGAATTACGGCAAGGGTGAGCAGAAACTGCCCGTTTACAAGATGCCCCACCTCGAGGGCTGGGCAGTGGCCGGGGATCTCGCCTTCGTGCCCGCCGTCGGCCGCCACGAAGTACTGGTAATCAATATGCGTACCTGGCAGGAAGCGGCCCGGATCAAGGTGCACGGCCAACCTATATTTGTCATGGCCCGCCCCGACGGCCGCCAGGTCTGGGTCAACTTCGCCCTGCCCGACAATGACACCATCCAGGTCATCGACACCCAGACGCTGGCGGTTATCCAGCAACTCAAACCGGGCAAGGGCGTGTTGCACATGGAGTTCGAACCCCGTGGCGAAGAAGTCTGGTTATCGGTGCGCGACGAAAACCGGGTCGATATTTACGACACCGCAAGTTTTGAACGCAAAACCTCGATAAGCGCCACTAAACCAAGCGGTATTTTCTTTACCGCACGTGCACACCGAATCGGCCTATGAGACAGTTTTCCCAACTTGAACAGCGCTTACTGAACGAGTTTCAGCAGGGCATGCCGCTAACACCAGCCCCGTATGCCGATATCGCCAGACAGCTCGGCGTTTACGAGACGACAGTGCTTGAAACCCTCAAACGCCTGCAGACCGAAGGTGTTATCAGCCGGGTTGGCGCGGTTTTTCGGCCCAACCGAATCGGCGCCAGCACCCTGGCGGCGATGGCCGTGCCTGCGGCGGAACTCGAGGATGTCGCCGACATCGTCAATCAATTCAGCGAAGTAAATCACAACTATGAACGCGAGCATCGCTTCAACCTGTGGTTCGTCGTGGTCGCGGAGGACGAAGAGCGATTGCAAACAGTCCTCGCTGAAATTGAACAGCGCTGCGGTTACCCGGTACTCGATCTGCCGCTGCTGAACGAGCACTTCATCGACCTGGGGTTTGACCTGAAATGGACATGATCAAGGATTCAGCTTTCGAAAAAGCCCTGATCGGGATAATCAGCGAAGGAATACCGCTGGTGTCGCGCCCCTACGCGACGATCGCAGCGCAACTCGGCTGCAGCGAGGCCATGGTTATCGAAGGCATTGAAAGAATCATGGCGCGCGGTGATATCAAACGTTTCGGCGTGGTCGTGCGCCATCGCAAGCTGGGCTATCGCGCCAACGGCATGGTGGTCTGGGACATCCCGGATGCCCGTGTCACGGAACTCGGCCACTGCATCGGACAATACTCATTCGTCACGCTGTGTTATCAGCGCCCGAGGCGTCTACCGGAATGGCGCTACAACCTGTTCAGCATGATCCACGGGCACGACCGGGACGCGGTCGTCGAACAGGTAGGGTTCATCGTCGAACAATGCGGGCTGCACGACATCGAGCATGAAATCCTGTTCAGCAAACGCTGCTTCAAGCAACGCGGTGCGAGTTACGCGCAAAAATCCCAACCAGAGCATGCGGGAATAGCGGTCAATGGATGAATTGAGCCGCCAGTTTATCAATCGTTACCAGGGCGGTTTCCCGATCGAGGAGCAGCCCTTCGCCAGCGTCGCCGCTGATCTCGGTACCGATCCAGCCACACTGACAGGCACGATCCAGGGCTTAATGGATGATGGCCTGCTGAGTCGCTTCGGCCCCTTGTATGACGCCTCCAGTATGGGCGGCAGCCTGACGCTGGCTGCACTATCGGTCCCGGATGACAGGTTCGACGAAGTCGCCAGCCTGGTTAATGACATGTCTGAAGTCGCCCATAACTACCAGCGTGAACATGAACTCAACATGTGGTTTGTAATCGCCACCGAAACCCCTGAACTACAGCAGCAAACCATCGGCCGGATCGAGCAGGCGGCCAACCTGCCGGTATACAATTTTCCCAAGTTACAGACTTTTTACCTCGGTCTCTGGCTAATACTGGATGAGTCAGGCGGGGTAAGCACGCAACCCATTCCGGGGCCGTTGAAACAGGGCGGCATGATAATCGACGAACTGGACCGCAAAATCGTGCAGGCGACCCAGGCAGGGTTACCATTGCAGACGGCCCCCTATACCGAGATCGCCGCGGCCTGTGGTTGCGACACCCAAACCGTACTGCAACGCATGCAGCTCATGCTCGACCGGGGCGTGATTCGACGCATAGGCGCGATACCGAATCATTATCGTCTCGGATTATGCGGTAACGGTATGTCGGTATGGGATGTCGACGATGACAGGCTGCTCGAACTCGGTGCCCGTATCGGTCGCCTGGATTTCGTCAGCCATTGCTATGAAAGGCCTCGTCATTTACCACTCTGGCCCTACAACCTGTTCGCGATGATACATGGTCATGATCGTGATGAAGTTGAGGCAAAGCTGCCACAGATCATCGAATTACTGGGTCCTGCCTGCAGACAGCACGATGTGCTCTTCAGCACCAGGATATTAAAGAAAACTGGACTGAGGTTAGTTTCCTGATGTTTAGAATAAGTCGATATATGCATGCACTCGCGAGCGGACATAGCGTCGCACCCACACCAAAACCAGTCATGATGGGTAGCGGACCGGTGGTAATCTGGAACCTGATCCGCCGCTGTAACCTGGCCTGCAAGCATTGTTACGCGACTTCCGCCGATATCAATTTCCCCGGGGAACTCAACACCGAAGAAGTATTTACGGTGATGCAGGACCTGAAATCCTTCGGTGTTTCGGTTTTAATCCTGTCAGGTGGCGAGCCGCTGCTGCGCCCCGATATTTACGAGATTTCAAGGCATGCACGCGAGATGGGATTCTACGTCGGCCTGTCCACCAACGGTACGCTGATCAGCGAATCCAATATCGCCGATATCGAAGCCATCGGTTACGACTATGTCGGGGTCAGCCTGGACGGCATGCGCGCCACGCACGACATGTTTCGCCGTAAACAGGGCGCATTTGACGAATCCATCAAGGGTATCCGCCTGTGCCACGACGCGGGAATCAAGGTTGGCCTGCGCTTCACGCTGACCCAGGACAATGCCGCCGAATTACCCGACCTGCTGCAACTGATGCGCGACGAGGATATCGACAAGTTCTACCTGTCACACCTGAACTATGCCGGGCGCGGCAATCGCAACCGCGCCAGCGACCTGCACTACCAGATGACACGCGACGCCATGGACCTGTTGTTCGAGACCTGCTGGCAGGACGTCAAGGATGGCATAAAGCGTGAGTTTGTCACCGGCAACAACGATGCCGACGGGGTCTACCTGTTGCAATGGGCGAGTGAGCATATACCGGAACATGTCGAAGCACTGCGGCGGCAGCTGCTGCGCTGGGGCGGCAATTCATCCGGTGTGAATATCGCAAATATCGACAACCTCGGCACCGTGCATCCGGATACCATGTGGTGGGACTACAGCATCGGCAACGTCAAGCAACGTCCCTTCTCCGAAATCTGGCAGGACACTTCGGATCCGCTGATGGCGGGCCTGAAAGCCAGACAGAGGCCGCTCGAAGGACGCTGTGTAAAATGTCAGCACCTGGCGATTTGCGGCGGTAATTCGCGCACCCGCGCCTGGCAGTTAACCGGCAATCCCTGGGCCGAAGATCCGGGTTGCTATCTGAGCGACACAGAGATCGGCGTGATTGATATGCCACAGCGGGTCACGCTGACACCCTATCGCCGGCAGCAGGAAGTGAGCAAGGAACTGGGCTCCGGACCGGGCTAGCTGGAACAGAGACCGATCATTGCTTCGCGATCGTGAATCGTGACATTTCGCCCCTCGATGGAGACAATTTCCTGCTCATGCAAATTTTTCAAAATTCGTGAAAAGGTTTCCGGTTTAACCGACAGTCTCGACGCGATGACACTCTTGGCTATGGTGAGTTCGAAGCAATTACTGTCCTCTGGCGCATGGTTCAGCAGGTAGGAAACCGTGCGCACAGTCCCCGTGTCGAGACTCAGCGCATCGATTTCACGAATCAGTCCGCGTAAACGGAAGCTCATTCCCCCGAGCAGCAGAAAACAGGTGTCGATCGATTCTCGCAGCATCTCCTTGAAATCCCGGCAGTTGATGCCGATGACCCTGCTGGGTCCGATCGCAGTCGCGTTAACCGGGTAATGCGGCTGGTCCATGAACATCAGCGCCTCGGCGAACGTCGCACCGGCTTCCATGATTTCAACAACCTTTTCCTTGCCGTCCGGAGAAATACGAAACAACTTGATACGGCCTGACAGCACCAGGTAAAAACTGGTCGCGTTGTCACCCTGGAAAAACAGCGACTCGCCCTCAACCATATCGGTGACATGGGAATGCCGCCGAACACGATCCATCTGCGCTTCGGTCAGCTCGGAAAACAGATGCGATGCGTTCAACGCTTCGAGTATGCCTTTGGAATCCAATCTCAACCCCTGGTCGAACCGGTTATTATTGAACGAAATACTGACATGAAAATAGTCGAGTTGCATCGGTTTTTCGACTTTACCGCTACCCGTGTGCCGGTCATTGCTGCAACAACTCCTGTCGAACGGCCTCGAGCTCGAGCGCGCGATTGGTAAAAATCCAGTCGACGCCACGATTCAGTTCGCGATAAAAACAGAAACGCGACTCGATGAAACCGGTACCCAGCTTTTGACCCAGTTGGTGGTGTCGCTGAATAAGGCGCTGATGCAGCAACAGGTATTGTCCACAGAAACCGCCCAGATCCTGTGTCAAAGCTGCCTCGCTGAAAACTTTCAGGCCAAGTTCCGCCACCGGCAGGCGAGCCTTGTAATCGGCAAACTCAACCAGTGCGAACAGATCGAGCTGCAATGCGAGGAAGTGATAGTCCTCCCCCGCGGTCAAGGTCGCAAAGATTTTGCCCAATCGCTCTGCCCTGTCTGCCACGACCCCCAGTTCATCGTGCTTGAGCTCCACCATCAAATGCATCTTCCCGCCAAAACGGGCAACGACTTCTTCCAGGGTCGGTATCTCCGGAACCTGTTGCCGCAACTCGCTAAAATCCAGCCCGGCAACTTCCAGGTCGATGCCAAAAACTCGCATTGTGTTGGGGTCGTGAATAACCACTGGCTGCAGATCGCGGGTCCAGCGGACATCGAACTCGATCCCCCAGCCGCCTGCCTCGGCAACCGTTGCAAACGCGGCCATCGTGTTTTCCCTGACCTGCCGGTTATCATGCTCGCCACGATGGGAAATAATCTTGCAGTCAAGCAGGGCCTGCCGCGATGGCCGTCGGCGAGGTATCACCAGGAAACAGGTATCGGCAAGCCGCTGCGCAACCCCTTCCAGGGTCTGAAGCAATTGCATGGCCATCAGCAGCCCGCGCGCGCACGGGGCAACATGGCCATAAACGCGGTGCATATCGTCAGCTTCAACATTGGGGAACTGTAATTGAATCAATCGCTGATTTAAATGACTACGCGGCATCGATCACCTGTTCGATCCGTTTCGGGTCACACATCAACAACAGGATGACGGCAGCTTAATGCCGGTGTGAGGCTTTAATGGAGCGCCTGCAAATCGAAGTCGGGCAGAGTTAACCAGGGTGCCCCATCCCTGGCGGCGATGGGGATTCGTGCTTAGTTGATGTTTGCTTTCTCGCGCACCGACCTCAGGCGCTTTTTCAGAAATCGCAGCTCGGAAATGAGGTAGCGCTTACGCCCGGATTCAAATTGTGAGGCGCCGCTTAAGCTTACCTGCTCGCTAATGCTGTTTATCGATCGTACCAGTTTGATTTCATCGATCGCGAGGCCGAGATGCTTCAATACGCAGTTCGTCGTCAACGGATCGATATGGATATTTACCTGGCTCATGGTACACCTCGACTGAAAATTGAAGAGGATATATACAATCGGGAACGGCAATAATCTGTGACTCAATTCCCCCCGGCGCAGAATATCCGCAGCGTTGGAACAACGCCAGGCGCGGATTGTGATCGCTGTCTAAACTTATCTGGGCACCAGGTCACATTTCGTCTCAACAGCCAACGCGGCACCCGGATCGATGTTACTCAGCACCGAATTTAACGCTGTTGCACAATCCAGCCTGACCTTGAGCGTAAGTAATTCATCAGCCCGGGTCTTGCCCAGATTAATTGCCGCGATCGGAATATCGGCGCGCTGCGCGGCGCGTACAAAGCGAAAACCCGAATACACCATCAACGAGGAACCGACAACCAGCATCGCATCCGCGTTCTCCAGCGCATTGAAGCAATGCTCGACCCGCGCAGACGGCACATTTTCGCCGAAGAAAACAACCTGCGGTTTCATAATCCCGCCGCAGGACGTGCAGTCGGGGACATCGATCTCGCCTTCATCGAAGTCATCCAGGTAGGCGTCACCATCGGGTGCGCTCCGCGCCGACAAATCGGCCAGCAACGGGTTTCGTTCTAACAATTGTTGCTGCATGGCGGCGCGCTCGATAACCGCGCCACAGGTAAGGCAGGCCACGGAGGCCAGCGAGCCGTGTAACTCGGTAACCTCGCGGCTGCCAGCGCGTTGATGCAGGCCATCGACATTTTGCGTGACCGTGCAGGTTAAACGGTCCAGCTGCTCCAGGCGCGCGAGGGCCAGGTGAGCCTGGTTCGGCCGCGCATGCCTGAAGCGCTGCCAGCCGATGAACGAACGCGCCCAGTAGCGTTGCCGGGCTTCATGCCGCTCGACAAACTCCCGATAATCCATCGGTCGTTGATGCTTCCAGTCACCGCTATCGTCACGATAATCGGGAATCCCGGAAGCGGTACTCACACCCGCGCCGGTGAGCACGAAGATACGTTCATGCGTAGCGATAAATTCTGTTAGCAACAGCGACATGGATGACAGTCTATCAGGCTGGCGCAGCTTATTAACGCTTTAATCATGTGCGGTTATTGAATTATTATTGTGCGATGAAAATTACCACGACCTGTATCGGCGCTTATCCCAAACCGGACTATATCGATATCGGCAACTTTGCCGAGACGGAAGACCAGGATAGCAGCGCCACACGCGCCTTCACCTACACCCAGAACAGCGCCGACCAGGTGGCCGAGGAACTCCTTGTCAGGGCGACGCAGGCCGCGATTCAGGATCAACTCGATTGTGGCATCGACATTCCCACCGATGGAGAACAACGCCGCGAAAACTATATTCACTACCATTGCCGTAACCTCGAAGGTATCGATTTCACCAACCTGACCAACAAGGTGCACCGCAACGGGGCGGCGGTTGCCGATTTACCCACGATCAACGCCAGGATCGTACCCCGGGGTAATCATTTCCTCGACCGGGATTTTACCATCGCGCAGAGCTTCAGCGACAAACCTGTCAAGATCACGGTGCCGGGACCGTTATCGATCATCGATACCACGGCAAACAATTACTACGCGACCGAGCGCGAACTTGCATTCGATCTGGCCGCCGCACTTAATTTTGAAATCAGGGCGCTGGCCGCTGCGGGATGTAAATATATCCAGGTAGACGAACCCCTGTTTGTACGCAAAGTCGATGATGCCCTTGCCTTTGGTGTCGAATGCCTCGATCGCTGCTTCGACGGGGTGCCCGCAGATGTCACGCGAGTGATGCACATGTGCTGTGGCTATCCTGGCCACGTCGATGACGAGCATTATTTAAAGGCCGACCCCGGGTGCTACTTTCAACTGGCGCAGGCGATTGACGGCAGCAGTGTGCAGCAGCTGTCGATCGAGGATGCGCATTGTCTTAATGATTTAAAACTGCTGGAAAACTTTAACCGTACCGCGGTAATCCTGGGTGTGGTCACGATCGCCAGCAGCAATATCGAAAGCAGCGAATATATCGGCCAGCGCCTCGAACTTGCCCTGCAACACATCGATGCAGACCGGCTGCTGGCAGCCCCCGATTGCGGCTTGATGATGCTTGGCCGCAAACTGGCGATGGCCAAACTGAAGAACATGTGCGCCGCTGCGCAAGCCGTTGACTGTCACTAGCAGCAAACGTATAAATCATCTGACTCGATAAAATTCAGCAGCGGGATATCATATGGCAGTCGACCTCGGCAGTAAAAAAATCATCATGATTCACGGCCTGGCTTCCAAGCCCCCGCCCGATTTCACGCATCATTTATGGCGCAAAACCCTGACCGAAAATATTCGTGTCAGCCATCGCCAGCTGGCCCGAAGCCTCGACGCCGATGCCGATGTTTTCGAATCAGCTTACTGGGCGAACGTCATACCCCACCATATTCCGGACGATACCGGCTATTGCAGGAAGCTGGGACTGCAGGTCGACAAAGTCATCGACGAACGTCGCGAAATCAGGGACAGTTTTCATGTCGGCATGAAGGAAAAGGTGGGCAGTTTTTTCAAGGATCGCGGGCTCGACCTGGTTAAGCTGCTGGCCGGAGCGTTATCCGTAAAAGACGACGTGATGACAGATTTTTTGCGTGAAACAGAACTTTACGAACAGGACCAGTATATCGCCGACCAAATTCGCGCCCCGCTGGAGAACGCACTGCGACGTGCCTGGGACGAGGGCCGCGAACCGATCATCGTCTCGCACAGCATGGGCACTTTTATCAGCTATGACGTGCTGTGGAGATTCTCGCATCGTAAAACCGCCGACTTCAGGAAATACAACGACAAGCGCGTAAAAATGTTTATCACGCTGGGGTCGCCACTGGGTGATTCAACGGTGCGAGGTTTGTTGTTCGCGCGCCATCACCTGGATCATAGCCAGCGACGCTTTCCCACCAATATCGATTTCTGGCACAACTACGCCTGTCTCGGCGATGTCGTGTCTCATCAGAAAAACTTCAACAATATTTTTTACCAGCCGATGCGCGAACTAAATCTGTTCCGATCCACGAAAAAGTTTCGCAGCATCGACTATGTCGATTTGCACAATCCATTTGAAGTGGTGAGCCATGCGGGTAATCGCAACAGGGAGAAACGTAACCCGCACAAGTCTTACGGTTACCTGGCACAGCCGAGACTGGGCAGCTGGATTGCCGATTACCTGCTCGATCGCTTACGCTAGCAAATCGAGCCGCGCGGCAGTTTCAGGTTAGCGGACTGCCGACAGGTTCATGCGGTAAAACTGCAAATCCGATTTCGCCCACTATGCTTGGCCTGGTAAAGCGCTATATCGGCCTGCTCGATCAACAGGGTGTTGCTTCTTTCGTAAATCGGTAACATCGCCGCGACACCGATACTGACGGTGACGTAAATCGATACATTGGAAGTCACATGCGGCACTTTGGCATCGAGGATCGCAGCGTGACAGGCTTGCGCAACCCTGAGCGCACCGTCAAGATCAGACTCGGGCAACAGCACGACAAACTCTTCACCGCCATAACGTGCAACCAGGTCACCGGTGCGCTGCATGCAGGCGCTCAGTATTTGTGCCACTTTCACCAGGCACTCGTCGCCACGCAAGTGCCCGTAGTGGTCGTTATATTCCTTGAATTTATCCACATCGATCATCAACAGGGCCAACGATTTTTCGGTGCGCGCACCACGCCCCCATTC
>CALDDP010000288.1 GCA_937936805.1 uncultured Gammaproteobacteria bacterium
TTCCATTCGATCGAGCAAGGGACCGGGGATATTCATGCTATTTGAAGTAGCTACGAACATGGTATCGGAAAGGTCGAACTCGACTTCCATGTAATGATCGGCAAAGGTATTGTTTTGCTCGGGATCGAGTACCTCGAGTAACGCTGACGCCGGGTCGCCGCGAAAGTCCATTGCCATCTTGTCGATTTCATCGAGCAGGAACAGAGGATTTCGCACCTTCACCCGGGAAAGGTTCTGGATAATTTTACCCGGCATCGAGCCAATATAGGTGCGACGATGCCCCCTGATTTCGGATTCGTCGCGCACCCCGCCCAGGGACATACGGGAAAACTTTCGATTGGTAGCCCGTGCGATCGAGCGACCGATCGAGGTCTTGCCCACGCCGGGCGGTCCCACCAGGCACAATATCGGGCCCTTTAACTTACGTACCCGCTGCTGGACAGCGAGATATTCGAGAATGCGCTCTTTGACTTTCTCCAGGCCGTAGTGGTCTTCTTCCAGCACTTTTTCGGCCTGGGCCAGGTCGCGTCTGATCTTGGACTTCTTTTTCCAGGGCACGCTTACCAGCCAGTCGATATAGTTGCGCACTACGGTCGCTTCGGCCGACATCGGCGACATCATTTTCAGCTTGTTCAGTTCCGAATCCGCTTTTTCACGCGCCTCTTTCGGCATCCCTGACGCTTCGATTTTCTTCTGTAGATCCTCTACTTCATTGGGTGCGTCGTCCATGTCGCCGAGTTCTTTTTGAATAGCCTTCATCTGCTCATTCAGGTAGTACTCGCGCTGGCTCTTTTCCATCTGTTGTTTAACGCGACCGCGAATGCGTTTTTCGATTTGCATCAAATCGATTTCGCCTTCGATCTTGCTCATGATGTGTTCGATGCGCTCACGCGAATCCTGGATTTCCAGGATTTCCTGTTTTTCATCGAGCTTTAAAGACATGTGAGCGGCGATCGTGTCAGCCAGCCTGCTCGGATCGTCGATGCCCGATAACGAGGTCAATATCTCGGGCGGGACCTTCTTGTTCAGCTTGACGTACTGATCGAACAGGTTTAGCACCGAGCGCAGCAGTACCTCCGCCTCGCGATCATCCACCAGACTGGATTTTTCCAGCAACTTGATCGCTGCGGAATAATACTCATTGGTTTCGAGGAAACTGTCGACCGCTACCCTGTCACCACCCTCGACCAGCACCTTGATGGTGCCATCAGGCAGCTTGAGCATTTGCAGGATAGTAGAAAGTGTACCGATCTGGTAAAGGTCTTCCTGTCCGGGATCATCGACCTCGGCGTTTTTCTGCGCCAGTAAAAGAATTTTCTTGTTGTCAGCCATAGCGGCTTCGAGAGCAAAAATAGATTTTTCGCGACCGACGAAAAGAGGGATAACCATATGCGGATACACGACGACATCGCGCAAGGGTAATACCGGTATTAGTTGCCTGCCCTGTTGTTCAGCAAGCGGGGTGTCTTGATAGTCTGACATAAATGCCTCAAAGCTTAAGTCTCGGATCTATATGGGTGTCGATTAAACGATTTCAACCCAGCCTGGAAGCCTGTCTGGGACGGTTTAATCGTCAGAAGCCACGCGTTGCATTTCTCCACCCTCGTAGATGACATAGGGCTGGGCGTTACCTTCGATCACCGCGGCGTCAACCACTACCTTACTGACGTTGTCCATTGCGGGGAGATCGTACATGATCTCCAGCAGGGTATTTTCAAGTATCGTGCGCAACCCGCGTGCGCCGGTTTTGCGAGCCATCGCTTTTTTGGCGACCGCGTTGAGCGAATCCACTCGAAATTCGATCTCACAGCCTTCGATTTCGAACATTTTCTGGTATTGCTTGGTGATCGCATTTTTGGGCTCGGTTAAAATCTTCACCAACGCGTCTTCGTCAAGCTCTTCGAGCGTGGCTACCACCGGTAAGCGACCGACGAACTCGGGAATCAAACCGTACTTGATCAAATCCTCCGGCTCTACCTTGCTGATAACTTCACCGAACAGATCTTTTTTGTCCTTGCTTTTGACATCTGCACCAAAGCCGATGCCGCCTTTTTCGGATCGATTGAGGATAACCTTGTCCAGTCCGGCAAATGCACCGCCACAAATGAACAGTATCTTACCGGTATCGACCTGCAGGAATTCTTGCTGCGGGTGTTTTCTGCCACCCTGTGGCGGTACCGACGCAACCGTTCCTTCGATCAGTTTCAATAATGCCTGCTGAACTCCTTCACCGGAGACATCGCGGGTAATCGAGGGATTATCCGACTTGCGTGAAATCTTGTCGATTTCGTCGATATAGACGATTCCGGTTTGCGCTTTCTCGACATCATAATCACATTTTTGCAGCAGCTTCTGGATGATATTTTCAACGTCCTCACCCACGTAACCGGCTTCCGTCAGGGTAGTGGCGTCGGCAATCGCAAAGGGCACGTTGAGCAGCCTGGCCAGGGTTTCCGCGAGCAGGGTTTTGCCCGAACCGGTGGGCCCGATCAGCAGGATATTACTCTTGGAAAGTTCGATGTCGTCCTTTATGTGCCCGACTTCCAGACGCTTGTAGTGGTTGTATACAGCCACTGACAACACCTTCTTGGCACGGCTCTGGCCGATAACATATTCGTCCAGAACCTTGAAGATTTCGTGGGGTATGGGGAGTTTGCTCTCGGCGTCCTCGCCACTTTCGTGGATTTCCTCTCTAATTATATCGTTACAGAGGTCCACGCATTCGTCGCAGATAAAAACTGACGGGCCAGCGATCAGCTTTCTTACTTCATGCTGGCTTTTGCCGCAAAACGAACAATAAAGCAGCTTTTCATCCTTACTCTTGGATCTTTCGTCACTCATACCAACTACCGAAATCTAGTATCCGATTGGCTCGATAATATTAGACCGAACCCCGGAGCACAACCGAAAAAACGCTTTTTGATTCACGTTTCACAGATTAGGCAAAGAAGTTTATCTATTCTGTGCCACCATTCTCATCTGGTTCGGCACGAGAGGACAAAACTTGATCAATAATTCCGTATTCAACCGAAGCTTCAGCACTCATGAAATTGTCGCGCTCAGTATCCTGGTCGATACTGCTTTCCTTTTTGCCGGTATGACGCGCCAGTAACTGGTTAAGCCGGGCTCTGACTGCCAGAATCTCCTTGGCATGGATCTCGAAATCGCTCGCCTGGCCCTGAAAACCACCCAGTGGCTGATGAATCATCACGCGCGAGTGCGGCAGGCCATAACGTTTGCCGGCGCAACCACCGGCAAGTAATATCGCTCCCATGCTGGCTGCCTGGCCCGTGCAAAGGGTACTTACATCGGGTTTGATGAATTGCATGGTGTCATAAATGGCAAGACCCGCCGTTACCGAACCACCCGGACTGTTGATATAAAGCGATATATCCTTATCGGGATTTTCAGATTCCAGAAACAGCAACTGCGCGACTATCAGGTTAGCCATGTGGTCCTCTATCGGACCAACCACGAAAATAACACGTTCCTTGAGCAGGCGGGAATATATGTCATAGGCTCGCTCGCCGCGCGCCGACTGCTCCACAACCATCGGCACCAGGTTGGCACGGGTTTCCAGGTAGTCGGGCATCATTGAGGTCAAAACAGCGTTGCCGGGATTATCTTTCATCGTGTATCCGAATCTCTTTGAGTATTTTAGAGGTTACCATTCATCAGGTCGTCGAAACTGACTTTCTGCTCGGTCACCTTGCCTTTTTCCAAGATATGGGCGACTACCTGGTCTTCAAGCACCATACCTTCGATACCGGAACGCGCCTGCTGGTTTTGTCGGTAATAGTCACGCACCTGATCGGGCTGCTCGTAGGCAATCGCCATCTCTTCGATAGCGGCCTCCACAAGCTCCTGATTCAGCTCAATTTTTTCTTTTTGAATAACTTCTGAAATGAGCAATCCGAGTTGTACCCGCCGGGTTGCTTCTTCGTTAAATAATTCGGTTGGCAGGCTGGTTTCGTCAATCGACTCCGGATCCTGCCCCATGCGCTGAGCAGCCTGAGCGCGCAGGTTCTTGACTTCTTCGGCAACCATGGCGCTGGGGGCAATAATCACGTTATGTTCCAGCAAACCCGACATCACCCTGTTTTTCAAACTTGCCTTCAGGCGATCGTTTTTCTCCTTTTCCATGTTGGCTCGTATGTCAGCCCGCATTTTTTCCAGGTCACCATCCTGCACACCGAACCCCTTAGCGAACTCTTCGTCGATCTCGGGCAGCACCGGCTTGGAAACCCGCGTTGCCTTGAGCGTGAACTCAGCCGTTTTACCGGCAACGTCCGCACCATGATAATCTTCCGGGAAATGGACTTCGACAGTCTTCTGCTCGGACGCTTTTATTCCTTCAAGCCCGGCCTCGAATTCGGGCAGCATCTGCCCGGCTCCAATTTCGACCGGCATATCCTTGCCGGCACCACCTTCGAACAACTCGCCATCGATGCGCCCTTCAAAATCAACCATTACCTGCGATCCCTTCTTGGCCGCGGCCTTGGTCTCTTTCCAGTCCTTACGCTGTTCACGAAGTTTCTGCAGCATTGCATCGAAGTCCTTATCGGTGACTTCAGCCACGGGTTTCTCCACTTCGATTGCGGCCAGTTCAAGCTCTTCAACTTCAGGGAATACCTCGAAGGTCGCGGTATACGACATATCTTCCTTTTCTTCGCTACTAACCGAGTCGATACTTGGCATGCCAGCGGGCCGCACTTTTTCCTGAATTAGCGCTTCCTGGTAGCTTGATTCGATTACATCACCGATAACTTCCTGACGGACATGGCCGCCAAACTTCTGCTGCACCACTTTTAAAGGCACTTTACCGGGTCTAAAACCGTCGATGCGGACAGTTTTGCTCAGGTCCTTAAGCTTTTTTTCCACTGCCTCGCTAACCCGCTCGGACGGAATATGAACCGTCATTTTGCGTGCCAGGCCCTCAAGGTTTTCGATTGATACTTGCATGTTAAATCTCGTGATTTCTACAGGAAGATAGTTGCAGATTAAGACCGGTCGAACTAAACGTGCCGCCCATGAAGAATGCGCTGCGGCTCCTGGAAGTGAGCGATGTCCCAAAAAGTGGCGCGGATTATACCCACGTCAGTTACAGTTGTCAGCCAATTTTTATGTCTCCTGTCAGCCGCCATTGCTGTGTCGAGGAGCATAAATATGGTGGCAATCATCATCAGCGACAGACGATAATGAAAGCCGGCAAGAATACGCTACGGAAACCTTCTGTATTACAACGGCAAGTCTGCACTATCGCCGTAGATGCATGATTGGTGCGAAAGGAGAGACTCGAACTCTCACATCGTTAAGATACCAGAACCTAAATCTGGCGCGTCTACCAATTCCGCCACTTTCGCAGATGTTACTGCCTGACCTGTTCAGCAGAGATCCGGGTCGTATCGGCATATTTTAAATACCATAATTCAGGGCGCCTGCTACCAGACGCCCTGTGTATGGGGTGGACGATGGGGATCGAACCCACGACAACAAGAATCACAATCTTGCACTCTACCAACTGAGCTACGCCCACCATAA
>CALDDP010000289.1 GCA_937936805.1 uncultured Gammaproteobacteria bacterium
TCAGTGGATTGTCGCGCAAACGCTTGCACTACAATCGGAATTGCAGGGACATTATGACGACTATCACTTTCATATAGCCATGCAGAAGATTCATAATTTCTGTTCGGAGACCCTGGGCGGATTCTACCTCGACGTCATCAAAGATCGTCAGTACACCACGCAGGCCGATTCGCTGGCGCGGCGCTCCTGTCAAACCGCGATGTACCATGTCACCGAAGCGATGACCCGCTGGATAGCGCCGATCCTGAGTTTTACCGCCGATGAGGTCTGGGAAAACATGCCCGGCCAGCGTGACGATCTCGGGGTTTTTACCGCCGAGTGGTACGACGGTCTGTTCGCTTATTCGAACACCGAAATCGACGCATCGACCTGGGAATCGGTCGAGCAATTGCGTGCCGAAGTCATGCGCAATCTCGAAACCTTGCGCCAGGACGGAAAAATCGGTTCTAGCCTGGATGCCGATGTCACCATTCTTGCCGACCAGGTGCTGATCGATCAGCTGCAGGTGCTCAGCGACGAACTGCGTTTCGTATTGATTACATCGGCCGCGACCCTGGCACCGCTGAATGGCGTCGAATCAGATGAGATCATTACCTTGCGCAACGGCAGCAGGATACTGGTGCAGGCAGCCCCCAGCGAGCATCAAAAATGCGTGCGTTGCTGGCATCACCGCGAGGAAATAGGCAGCAATGCCGAACATCCCGGGCTTTGCGGGCGCTGCATCGTCAATATCGATGGTGACGGTGAGCAGCGTCGCTTCGCCTGATAGCGTCAGTGAATCGTAATGAGCGCCGCGTCTCCTAAAATTAAATGGCTATGGGCAAGCCTGTTGGTCGTAGTACTGGATCAGGCCAGCAAGCAAATCGCCGAAGCACAGCTGACGCCGCACCAGCCGGTTAATCTATTTCCCTATTTCGACTGGTACCTGACCTATAACACCGGCGCTGCATTCAGCTTTCTCGCCGACGCCGGCGGCTGGCAACGCTGGTTGTTTACCGCCATCGCCATCATCATGAGCATACTAATCGTACAATGGATCAGGCAGCTGCCGGCGGAAGACACCCTGACCGCAGTCTCGCTAAGCCTTATTCTCGGGGGCGCAATCGGCAACCTGATCGATCGTATTTACCTTGGACATGTCATCGATTACATTCAGGTCTGGCTTGGCTCCTATCCGTTTCCGGCGTTTAATATCGCCGACGCCGCAATCAGCGTAGGCGCGGTCCTGCTGATCCTGAGCAGCTTTTCCGGTCTCGGCAAGTCCGCAACTGAGTAAAAGTATGAGCATGATCGAGCGCAATAGTCTTGTCACCCTTTACTACCGCATCGGATTAACCGATGGCCAGGTTCTGGAAGACAATTTTGACGATGAACCGGTAACAGTGCAGCTCGGCTGTGGCGAAATGGCAGAGGGACTGGAACTCGCACTGATCGGTTTACAGGCAGGTGACGAACAAACCATCGACATAGGTCCGGATCTTGCCTTTGGATATACCGACGAAGCCCTGTTTCGCGCACTGCCACGCGTCGAGTTTGATCCCGACCTGGAACTGGAGCCGGGCCTGATCATCGAATTTGCTACCGAAGACGGGGATACGTTACCCGGCACCATTCTGCAATTTAACGAAGATGAAGTCCGCATAGACCTGAACCACCCCCTGGCTGGTCAAACAGTGCGTTACAGCGTTAAGATTGTCGCCGTTGATGACGCTCCGGAGGAGTCGAAGACCCTGCACTGATGGAAATTCTGCTCGCCAATCCGCGCGGTTTTTGCGCCGGGGTAGATCGTGCCATTGAAATCGTCGAGCGCGCGATACAACTCTTTGGCGCCCCGATCTACGTTCGCCACGAAGTCGTGCACAATCGCTACGTAGTCGATGATCTCAAGCAAAAGGGCGCGATATTTGTCGATGAACTCGACCAGATACCCGATGACAACTACGTAATCTTCAGTGCCCACGGTGTTTCCAGGAAGGTACAGCGCGAGGCAGAGCGTCGCCAGCTCAAGGTATTTGACGCAACCTGTCCGCTGGTGACAAAGGTTCACATGGAGGTCAGCCGCTATAGCCGCAGGGGCATCGAAACCATACTCATCGGTCACAAGGGCCACCCCGAAGTTGAGGGCACCATGGGCCAGTATGATCGAACCAACGGCGGCGATATTTACCTGGTTGAATCTTCAGCCGACGTACGCCAACTCAAGGTTAACAACCCGGGTGAGCTGCGTTTCGTCACCCAGACGACACTATCCAAGGACGACACTGCAATCGTAATCGACTGCCTCTACGAGATCTTCCCTGACATTCAGGGGCCGACAAAAGAGGACATCTGTTACGCCACGCAAAATCGTCAGGACGCGGTCAAACAGCTCGCCGAGCGTTGCGATCTGATCCTGGTGGTCGGGTCCACGAACAGCTCGAACTCGAATCGGCTGCGTGAAATCGCGGAAAACAAGCAGGTCGACGGTTACCTGATCGACAGTGAAAGCGATATCAAGCTGGAATGGCTAAGCGGAAAGAGCTGTATCGGGGTAACCGCAGGCGCGTCCGCACCTGAACTTCTGGTGCAGAATGTGGTCAATTTCCTACAATGCAACGGTGCCGGCAGGACATCTTCGCTCGGCTTTACCGAAGATGTCATTTTCCCGTTGCCGAAACCCTTGAGACAGAAAACCGATATCCGGCCAGGTAAATGAAACATATCTACAGACTTTGCTTCACAGCCGCCTGCAGCCTGATCCTGGCTGGTTGCAGCATGATCGATATCGCCTATAACAACGCGCCCACATTGGTTTCCAGTGAAATCGACGATGCCTTCGACCTGGACTCACTGCAAAACACCCAGCTCGACTCGCGTCTCGAGCAATTTTTCGTATGGCACCGCGAGGAAGAGCTAATTCGCTACCAGCAACTGCTCGACCAGGCAGCGCTCGCCGCTGCCGACGGTATTACCGCGGCAGAATTCATGGCACTGAATAGAGATATTCGCCTCGCCTGGCGACGCTCACTGGAAAAAGCGATCGACAGTTTCGGTGATCTTGCAATCACGCTTACGCCGCAGCAAATTGAAAACTACCAGCAGTACCATCGCGAAAGCTTCAGCGAGTTCAATGACTACCTTGAAAAATCCGCCCAACAGCGCGAAATCTTTCGCGTCAGCCGGACCTACGATCGTCTCGAAGACTGGTACGGTGATTTCGACGAATTCCAGGAAGACAAGATCGTCCTGAGGTTGCAGCAGGTACCGGATATTTACGAGCCCTGGCTCAGGTACCGCGAAGCGAGGCAACAGGCATTCATCAGGGTTTTGAACAGGGCCGCCACAACCGGCATCAGCCAGGCGGAACTGAAGGCTGTCCTGCTGGACCCGTCGACCGAATATTCACTCGCCTACGAACCGCTCCGCCAGTCTTACTGGCAGGCTTTTGCGATAGCGCTGGAAGATATCAACCGCTGGCTCACCAGGGAGCAAAGACAACGCGCGGTAAACAAACTGCGCAAATACGCGCAGGTGGCGGCCCGGCTGGGCAGGCAGGACGCGGCCCGCAGCCAGGTTGGGTATCGCGGCTCGCCCGCTGCCGACAAACCCGGCGAAAATAGACAGCTTTAATCCTCGCCGCCAGCGGGCGTATTCGTGTTCCGCGATATGCCCGAAATAATCGTGCTTCGCTGCAACACGGTACTCGTGCAGACCGGATAACTCAGCCGGACGAAAACCGGCCGCTTTCGAGGTAATGAATAACCTGCTCGATTACCTTGCTGTTACGCATCATGAAGGAATGCGTAACTTCCATCTCGAGGTGGTCTTGCATGCCCTCGAGTTTGGTGCTCTCGACTGACACCTTGCCATCGTCAACCCCGGCAATCATGGGTGACAGGATCGGGTCGATACTGAGGGTGCCGGCTATGATGCCAAGATCGAAATTCGCGGCACCGAGCCGATTGGGAATACTGCCTTCCCCGGTGCCCAGTTCCAGCCCGGCAACTCCGCTAATGAAGTGGAACCCTGGAAAATTGCGCAGTGTATCGACCACTTCACTGCCCTTGTTGGGTGGCCCCAGCATCACCACTCGTCCGAGATTAGCAACCTGGTGCTGCGACAGGTATTGTCTCACCAGTATGCCGCCGAGCGAATGGGTTACGAAATGCACCCTGTGTTCCGCCGGGCATAACTTCAGCGCCGGTCCGATCGCTTCTTCGGCAAGTTTTTCAATGGTTTTGCGGGTAGAGGCATAACCGACGTTATGCACAGAGTAACCCTTCCTGAACAGGGCCTTTTCCAGCTTTTTCATTGACCCGGCGCTGCGCGCCAGACCATGCAACAGGATTACAGTCTCGGCCCGGGAAGCCATTAGTTGAGCAGAAGCGCTAGCGTCTCGGGGAAGGTGCTAACCTTCGATTTCATCGGTGTCGTATTGCCCGGATAGCTTACGCCGCACGTGCGACCAGGACATCCCTACGGCCAGCACCCCGCTGAGAACAAACAACACTAACCATTGGATGGTCGCAATATCGTCCATTTCAAAGAAACCCCAGTGATGGAACAGCCAGATGATAACCAGGAAAAAGGCCAGCGCCAGCATCGTGCCAATGGCGCCCAGCGAACGCCAGGTAGCGCGCAGAAACATGACCCAGCCGATCACCAGCACGACGCCCCCCGCCACCTTGTAAACCAGCGCAGTGTCGGACGATAACCATTTCACCCAGGAGTAATCGCTGGGGTTATAGGTCAGAAAAACCAGTGCCAGAGCAAACACTAAGCGCAGCAGAAAACTAACCAGAGTAAATTCCTTTCGAGCCATATTTACGCCTGCCAAACCAAAAAGGCCATATTAACAGACAAGCTCCTGCGTGCTAACTATTCGCCTTGATTCAGCAACTTGATCTGGGAGCGTCGATCCACAGCCCATGCGTATTGCTGCGGCCACATCTGGTAGTCAGGGTCGACTCCCAGGGCTTCGGCGGCGTGTAACGGCCAGAACGGGTCGTACATGATTTCACGACCCAGCGCCACCAGGTCGGCGCCACCGCTTTGCAGAATTTCCTCGGCCTGGTGCGGATCGATAATCACCCCCACCGCCATTGACTTGATGCTGGTCTCGTCGCGCAGCCGGCGCGAAAACGGTACCTGGAATCCCGGCGTACGCGCCGAACCCGCGGTCAACGGTTTACCCGCATCATCGTTGCGAAAACGTGGGGCACCGCCGATACCACCTGACGAACAATCGACCACATCGACGCCTTGCGCCGCCATTTTTTCAGTTAAACAGACCGAATCATCCATAGTCCAGCCACCTTCCTTGCCATCGATCGCCGAAATACGCGCGAACAATGCCAGTTCATCCGGGATCGCGGCACGCACCGCCGCCGCAACCTCGAGCGGAAAACGCATGCGGCCATCGATATCGCCGCCATAGGCGTCTGTGCGATGGTTACCCAGCGGTGACAAAAAACTGTGCAACAGGTAACCGTGCGCCATGTGCAGTTCGAGCGCCCTGAAACCCACCTCGGCTGCTCTCTTCGCGGCCATTACAAAGGCTTCCTTGACCTGTTCGAGGCCGTTGTGGTCGAGCGCCTCGGGCACATGCCAGCCTTCGACCACGGGCAACGCCGAGGGCGCAACGGTTTGCCATGGTGCCCCGGCCTGCTGGCTGTCCTCCAGGCTGAGCGGGATCGGACCCTTGGCCGAAAAAGGCGCTCGCGTCGAAGCCTTGCGCCCGGCATGGGCAAGCTGCATACCCGGCACACATCCCATAGACTCGATAAATGCAACGATCGGCCGTAACGCTTCCGCCTGTTCATCGGTCCAGATGCCCAGGCACTGCGGCGTAATACGACCCCGCGCCTCGACCGCGGTTGCCTCGGTAAAGACAAGCCCGGCCCTGCCTCGCGCGAATGTGCTCAAATGAGCAAAATGCCACGGCTGCGCGAAACCGTCGACGGCCGAGTACTGGCAAAGAGGTGAGACAACGATACGATTGGGCAGCGTCGTACCGCGGATGGTCATAGGTTCGAACAGTTTTACAGACTTGGTCATCGGTTTTCAGACTCGGGTAAAAGAAATGGGCGCAATTATTATGATTCGCGGCGCAGATATCAAAACAAAAACTAATCTCGCTCGGCGGCAAGTTCGTCGCCGATTCGCAACACCGCCTGCAACAGTCCCTCCACCTGGGAACTTTCGCTGCGGACACCGATGTAGCAGGGGCGTAGCACGAGCTTGCCATCGACACGAGTGGTGCTCGGCATGAATTCATTTTCACGGATCAGGCGTCGATGCAATCGCTGATTCAACAAATCGAGGTCCGCCACCGCTGGCGCAACATAACGGAAGCAACAAATTGACAAGGTCGGCTCCAGCAGCAATTCCAGCCTGGGGTGCTGCTTGCAAAATCCGGCGATCTCTCGCGCCATATCGTTGTGCTTTATGATGCGCTCACGCATTCCCTCGACGCCGATTTCACGAATCATCGCCCAAACCATGACGCCGCGGCAGGGGGAACTGAGCTCAACGCCATAACTGAAATACGGAATACCGAAATCATCCATCGAGTGTTCGATCCTCGGCTGCGCCGCATCCGCCTGCTCGAGGGTACCCTCGAGGTAGTCGGAGTGTTCCTGGGTAAAAGCCCTTTCCAGCAGGTTGCGATCACGTACATAGGTAGCCGCGACGCCAATTGTCGCACCCAGCCATTTGTGTGGATCGACGATCACCGAATCAGCCATCTCGAGACCCTGGTAAAGAGGTCGAACCCTGTCATCCAGAATGCCCGGCAATCCATAGGCACCATCCACATGCAGCCAGATACCGTGTTGCCTGGCGATCTCCCCGATGGCTTCGAGCGGATCGATAGCGCCTGTATTAGTCGTTCCGACGTTGGCTACAATCGCCATGGGTAGCACGTTATCGCGCAGATCATTATCGATAGCGTCCCGCAACGCGCCGACCTGCATCCGTCCCGTCGCGTCGCAGGCAATCGCCTTAACCGCTCGTCGACCCAGGCCCAGCACACCGCTGGAACGTTTAATGGTGTGATGGCAATCGTGACTGGCGTAGATACTGACCGCCCGATCTATACCATCTCGCGCCGGGTCATGCCCGAGCTTCTCAAACGCCGCTTGTCTGGCGGCGCCGAGCGCCAGTAAATTGGCCACTGAACCACCGCTGCTGTAGATGCCCTTCATCTCTCCGAGACCGAACATCTGCGCCATCCAGTCGAGCGATAGCTCTTCCAGCAGGTTAAATGCCGTCGGCAGGTAACGTGCCGGCGAAGCGATGCTGGCAGCGGTAGCAGC
>CALDDP010000290.1 GCA_937936805.1 uncultured Gammaproteobacteria bacterium
ACCTCGTAGGCCGCCAGTGCGCCGGGTAGCGCGGCGTCGAAGTAACGCAGCAATTCCATCACCTTGTCCCAGGATGGCACTGCAAGTAACGCGGTCTCGACGGCAAGCGGCGCTTCATGCAAACGCAGCACGGCACGGGTAACGATTCCCAGCGTTCCTTCCGATCCGAGGAACATCTGCCGCAGGTCGTAGCCGGTATTGTTTTTCAGCACATCGAACATCGACGCAACAATCGTGCCGTCGGCAAGCACTACCTCCAGCCCGAGCACCTGCTCGCGCATCATGCCGTAGCGCAGCACGCGCACACCACCGGCATTGGTGGCAATGTTGCCGCCGATGGTACAGGAGGCCCGCGCGCCAAGATCGAGCGCAAACATAAGCCCCTCCTGCGCGGCCATTTCCTGCACGGTTTGCAATATCACACCAGCCTCGACCACCATCGTGCGCGTGCGCGCATCCATAGACTCGATCCGGTTCATGCGCTCGGTTGATAGGACAATGTCGTTCATCGTAGATTTATGACCACCCGCCAACCCGGTCATTCCACCAGCGGGAACAACGACCTGCCCTGCTGCCTGACAGAGTTTCATCACCGCGGACACTTCCGCTGTTGTCTTCGGACGCAGTAATGCAAGCGCCTGTAACTCCCCACCTGACCAGATGCCCGCACTGCGGCCCGCGAGCGCCTTGCCGGTTAGAATACCGACCGTACCAACAACGGTTTCGAGTTCCTGTAGCAGTTGATTAGCAGGCAATGACATCGGGGTCATTCTATTCGCGATGAACCTGATTGACGAGTCTGTATTACTAAACGTAGTATCGACAGGTACCCAGGAGGGTAAATACATGAGTAAAACCTGTGGCGAAGACAAAGCCTGGTGAGCAATAAAAGCACCACTCCCCCAATTACCAAATCGCGCGAAGACTTGCGCGCGGCATCCTTGTCGAAAGCGATAGATGCGATCGGGCAAGCCAGTTTTCTGCCCAACCTGCTCGATTACCTTCGTGTCGATGTCCCTTTCGTCGGCATCCTGCTGCTGCTACTCGACGAGAAAAACCGACCGCATCATATTTACGATACGATCCAGACTTCGTTTCGCATCAACCTGGATATGTACCTCGACGGTGTCTACCAGCTGGATCCGTTTTATACCCGCTTTTGCACACAAAAAAGTACCAGTGCGATGCTGATCCGGGACGTCGCCCCGGACCGCTTCCAGCTCACTGAATACTACCGCCGCTACTACAAGAACATCGAACTGCGCGATGAGCTGGCAATCTTCACCGATTTACGCGATGGGCGATACATGTTCTTTTCGATCGGACGTCGCGGTGCAGAGCCGCGCTTCAAGCGCAAAGAATTGAACGCAATAAAGCGCGACCTACCGGTCATGGCATCGCTGTGCCGGCAGCACTTCGGTGAATCTTTCTACAACCAGGAAAGCCTGTCCGGCAACGTCGGCGATGAGCGCCTGCAGTTCGCACTTGAAAGATTTGGCGAAGACGCACTGACACCGCGCGAGCACGAAGTCGCAGTCTGTATTCTCAAGGGGCATTCGTCAAAGTCACTCGCACGCGAAATCGATATCAGCCCCGAAACCGTGAAAATTCACCGTCGCAACATCTATCGCAAGCTCGCCATCTCGTCGCAAAGCGAACTTTTCCTGAGGTTTTTGAATACCTTAGGATGATTGTTCCGCATTAACCCTTTTAGGTTATATACAGCTTACCCGCACTGAAACTAAGCTCTTTCGCATAATAATCAGCAATACCAGGGAGCAAAAGTGTCGCAGCAGCCGGCCACCGCCGCCATCGATATCCGTGAAACATCCAAGATCTATGGCAAAGATCGCGCCAGCGGTGTGGTCGCACTGGATGATGTTTCGCTGGTCATCGAAGACAACGAATTTTTCACGCTACTGGGACCATCCGGTTGCGGCAAGACCACCCTGCTGCGTTTAATCGCCGGTTTCGAGCAACCCACACATGGCGAGATCGTGCTGTTCGGCGAGCACCTGGAAGGCCTGCCGCCGTATAAACGTCCGGTCAATACCGTGTTCCAGCACTACGCGCTGTTTCCGCACATGACGGTGGCCGAAAATATCAGCTTCGGCCTGGAAATGCTCGATAAACCGGCAACGGAAATATCATCCGTGGTCAAGGAAGTGCTCGGACTGGTGCAGATGGATCATCTCGCCGATCGCAAGACCGACCAGCTCTCGGGGGGCCAGCAGCAACGCGTTGCGCTGGCCCGCGCACTGGCGCCGAAACCCAAGGTACTGCTACTCGACGAACCGCTGTCGGCGCTCGATTTCAAGTTGCGCAAGGAAATGCAGGTAGAGCTGAAACGCTTGCAGAACGAAACCGGGATCACGTTTATCTTTGTCACCCATGACCAGGAAGAAGCGCTGACCATGTCCGATCGCGTGGCGGTCATGCGCGATGGTCTGATCCTGCAGGTGGGTAATCCGAGTGAAATTTATGATCGACCGGCACGACGCTTTGTCGCTGATTTTATTGGCGACATCAACATCCTCAAAGGCAGCATTGTTAGCCGGGACGGATCACTTGCGACGGTGCAACTCGAAGCCGGTCACCAGGGAGAAGCGGGTTTGCCGATGAATGCGGGAAGCCTGGGGCAGGAAGTCAGCGTTGCGATCCGGCCCGAGCAACTCAGTTTCGTTGCCGATGCAGCGAAAGCGAACCTGTCGGGCACGATCGAGCATATATCCTATTTCGGTTCGGGTTTTGACTACGCGATCCTGATGCCAAGCGGCGAAAAAGTCATGTTGCAAATACAAAATCGCGGTGGCGAAAATCTGGCCTACCAGTTGGGAGACCAGGTGCACATCGCGATCAGCGACAACAGCATGCAGATTCTAACGGACTGATGGGCAGCGGCATGACTGATCAACCGACAACCCATATCCAGCTTTCCAGCAGCGTTGTCGCCGAGGCAAAACGCTTGCGTAACACGCGCTACGCATTGTTGGCGCCGGGCATACTGACGATCTTCTGCATCGGCATTATGCCGCTTTCCATCGTGCTGGTTTACTCGTTCCTGGAGCCCGGAGACTTCGGTGGCATCAGCTGGGTGTTGTCGTTCGACGCCTATGTGCAGCTACTGTTCGAAGAGGATATCTTCGATGAAACCTTGTCGTTTACAACCGATTACATACAGATATTCCTGCGCTCGGTCAGTCTCGCCCTGTTCACCACCATCGCCTGCCTGCTGGTCGGTTTTCCAACCGCCTATTTTATCGCCACCCAACCACCGGCACGACGTAACGCATGGCTGTTCCTGATCACGATTCCTTTCTGGACCAACCTGCTGATTCGCACCTATGCGATGCTGCTGATTTTGCGAGACCAGGGAGTCATCAATCTGTCGCTGATCGAAATCGGCCTGATTGACAGCCCGATCCCGATGCTATACACCGATTTCGCCGTGTGCCTGGGACTGGTTTATGCGTACCTGCCGTTCATGGTGCTGCCCATTTTCGCCAGTCTGGAAAAACTCGATTTTCGCCTGGTGGAAGCCAGCTACGACCTTTACGCGACCCGCTTCAAGGTACTCAGACGCATCATAGTCCCGCTGGCCAAACCCGGCATTGCGGCGGGTTGTATCCTGGTTATGATTCCCAGCCTGGGCGCATTCATCACCCCGGCACTGCTTGGCGGTGGCAAGTCACTGATGCTCGGCAACCTGATCGAGCTGCAATTCGGACAGGCGCGAAACTGGCCCTTCGGCTCGGCGATCGCGCTGGTGCTGATGGTACTGGTCATGCTGTCACTGATTTCCTACTTGCGTTTCGGCGCCAAAAAAGGGACGCCGGCGCATGGCTAACACCTCGACAACAACTACCCGCAAACTGGGCAAGGCTATCGATCTGAAGTACCAGCCCGGCTTTTCCCAGATAGCGTGGTTTTGCATTGCGGTGTTATACGCGCCGATTGCGGTGCTGGTGTTTTTTTCATTCAACGAAAATCGTTCAGTCACGGTCTGGACCCAGTTCAGTCTCGACTGGTATGTCAAGGCATGGAACAACGAAGGCATCCAGCATGCGGCGCTGATATCGCTGGAGGTGGCATTGGTAGCGATGATTGTATCTACCATCATGGCGACCATGGCGGCGCTGGTTACGACCCGCACTGAGGCCTATCGCGGTCTGAATTCGGCCATCGCAGTGATTAACCAGCCACTCATGGTGCCTGAAATTGTAACCGCGGTGGCCACCCTGATCTTCTTCGCCATTATCAAGCAGGTGACCGGGGTCAGCGGCATCGGTTACCTGATCGCCGCACATACCGCTTTTTGCATCCCTTTCGCCTATATGCCGATACGCGCCAGGCTCGAGGATATGAACCTGAGCCTGGAACAGGCCGCGGCAGACTTGTACGCACCCCCTTTCAAGGTTTTCCGGCGCGTAACACTGCCGTTGATGATGCCTGGAATCCTGGCGGGCGCGATGCTGGCGTTTATCGTTTCGCTCGATGACGTGATCATCACGCTATTCGTGGCGGGCCCCGGTGAAACGACTCTGCCCCTGTATATCCTGGGTCAGATCAGACGTGGCGTGACTCCCGAAATCAACGCGGTATCCACCGTGTTCGTGGGAATTTCAGTCATTCTCGTCACCTTTATTTTCCTGTTCGGGAAAAATAAAAAGTAGATGGAAGTAACAAATCACAAGCGATCGTGAACAACAAGTGAAACACAATAGTAGTAACAACTAACTGAGGTTAAGCAAATGAAAAGCAAGATACTAAGTATGATTATGGCCATGGGCCTGACTCTTACGGTAGGCAGCGTGTCTGCCGCCGGCGAACTGCATATCTATAACTGGGGTAACTACACCAACCCGGAGATGATTGAAAAGTTCGAAAAGATGCATGGCGTCAAGGTAACCATCGATGGTTACGACTCGAATGAAACCATGTTGGCGAAAGTCGAACAGGGTGGATCGGGTTACGACATTGTTGTGCCCGGTGATTACATGATCGCGATCATGATCAAGAAGGGCCTACTCGAACGCGTCGAGCCCAACAAGATGTCAAACTTCAAGAATATTGACAAGAAGTGGGTCGATGTTTACTGGGACGAAGGTCGCAACTACTCGATTCCCTACCAGTGGGGTACCACCAATTTCACCGTCGATTCGACCGTTTACAAGGGCGATGTCAACACCCTGGCGCTGTTGTTCGATCCACCTGCCGAATTGAAAGGTCGCATCAACATGCTGAAAGACATGAACGACGTCATCAACGCCGGCCTGCGCTACCTGAACTACCCGCGCTGCAACTCCGATAAAGCCCAACTGAAAGAACTCAACACCATGTTGATCAAGGCGAAAGCGAACTGGCGCACCATGGATTACTCGGTTATCGAGAAACTGACTTCCAGGGACGTCGACCTGTCACAGAGCTGGAACGGCGCCGCCAAGCGTGCACGCAAGGACCGCCCCGAACTGGTTTACTCCTATCCGAAAGAAGGCTTCACCGGCTGGATGGATAACGTCGCGGTACTCAAGGGTGCGCCAAATCTCGAAAACGCGAAACTATTCATGAACTTCATGATGACCCCGGAAGCCGCTGCCCTGACTTCCAACTTTGCCAACTACGCAAACGGCATCATGGGTAGCGAGCCAATGATGAATGCAGACCTGACCTCCGCACCGGAAATCGTCATGCCCGCAAGTGCACCGGCGCCCGAGTTCGTACCACCATGCTCGCAAGAAGTAACCGATCTTTACGCCAAGATCTGGACAAATCTCAACAAGTAGGTTCCTCGGTACTGGGTGGGGGCGCAGTTTGCTCCCACCCCGTTTTCCGAGTCCTGTTGAATTTTCACCATGGATAAATCCACACTCAAACCGAGAACAGCCCTGGAGCTCGGGATTATGCGCGGCTTCCCGCCGCCACCCGAAAAACGTCCCGATTTGAGCAACTGGGACCTGGCACCATTTAATCGCTGGTCATTCATGAATATCCGCAATCTGTTCCCGACCGTGGATGTCAAGGCGGATTACAACAATGTTCAGGTTTTGCCGAGCGCGTTGCAGGATCTGTCGACGATATCTTTCCACGATCATGCGGGTAGAACGAAAACAATTTCCGCGTATCTCGACAGCAGCTACACCGACGGCTTCCTGGTGCTGCACCGGGGTAATATCATTACCGAAAAATATTTCAATAACATGCAGGCGGATACGCCGCATTTGTCGCAATCCGTTGCCAAGTCGCTGGTCGGCAGCCTGAGCGGCATTCTGCATGAGCAGGGACTGATCGATCCGGACGCGCCAATTGTAAAATACATACCCGAACTGAAACGCTGTGGCTACCGGGATGCGAAGCTGGTGCATGCCCTGAACATGACCAGTGGCGTGCGCTTTGCTGAAGATTACAACGTACCTGGTTCCGACATGACGCGCATCGATATCGCCTCGGGCTGGCGCCCGGTTCCCGATGACGAATCGCAACCGACGATTCGCGACATAATTCTAACGTTGCCGAAAATCAGAGATCACGGCAAAATTTTTGAATATAAATCGGTCGAAACCGATGTTGTCGCCTGGGCACTCGAACGCGCGGCCAACAAGTCGCTCGCCGAATTGATGAGCGAACTGATCTGGAAGAAAATCGGCGCCGAACACAATGCTTTTTTTACCGTGGACCGGGCCGCCACCGCGCTCGCCAACGGCGGCTTCAACGCCAGCCTGCGCGACTATGCTCGCTTTGGTTTAATGATGCAAAACAGAGGCAAGGTGGGAAACTCACAGGTTGTACCGGCAAGCTGGGTTGACGACTGCGCACTTGGCGATCGCAGCGTTTACGGGCCACCCTATACCGACACCTGTGCCGACGGCGCTTACAGCAATTTCTGGTGGGTTAACAATATCAGTGAAGGCGATTTCATGGCACGCGGCGTGTTCGGACAGATGATTTATGTCAACCGCGCGACCGAATTAACCATCGTCAAACTATCGACCTGGCCTGACTACAAAATTCTTGATTTCTTCCGAGACAGCCTCGCTGCCTTTGGCGCTATTCAAGAGTATTTAACCTGAAAACTGACGTCGCTGCTTTAACCCGCGTCAGGCAAAGTCATACTACTGCTCATCAACTCTGCCGCGCAACTGCTTGGTCTTGCCGCGCTGGGTCTTGCTATCCATGCGTCTTTTTTGCGAGTTTTTAGTCGGCCTGGTCGGTTTTCTGGACTTTGGCACCACGCTAACCGTTTTAATCAATTCCTGTAATCGCTCGAGCGCGGCCTGCCGGTTCTTTTCCTGGGTACGGTACTGCTGGGCCTTGATAATAATCACACCCTCCTTGCTGATACGCCTATCGCGCAAGGCAAGCAGGCGCTGCTTGTAATCATCGGGCAGCGAGGAAGCATTGATATCGAAGCGCAGATGAATCGCCGAAGATACCTTGTTGACGTTCTGCCCGCCGGCACCCTGGGCGCGGATGGCCGACAGTTCGATCTCTTCATCGGGAATAGCGACTTGGCGCGTAATTTGTAGCACGACAGGACGATCTCAATAACTCAAAAGCTGGATTATAGCGGAGGTGCCGCCAGGAAGTGACGATCGCTGCGATTGGATTAAATGCTTGAACATAAACACGCCTTCTTTAACATAGCCGGAAAATGGTAGGTAAATTCAACCTGCAACTGACTGCGGTCGCAAAAATGACGGCATCTTCAGATAGCGTCACCCAACAACCAGCGATTTGCTGACATGGGAACTGAAATGGCATTTTCACTGGGTATCGGCTCGAACATACGCAAATCCCCCTACTTCGACGCCACCGTGGCCGACGGAGTGCAATCTTTCTCGGTTTACAACCACATGTACCTGCCAGCACATTTTGGCGACCCGCAGGGGGAATACGAACGTCTGCTCAACGGCGTGGCCATGTGGGATGTCGGCGCCCAGCGCCAGGTCGAGCTGCTGGGCCCCGATGCCGCGCAGCTGGCGCAATATATTTGTGCACGCGATATTTCAGATACCGCGGTTGGACAGGGTCGATACGTCCCGATTTGCAATCATGACGGCATTCTGATCAATGACCCGGTGCTGTTGAAACTGTCAGCGGAGCAGTTCTGGCTGTCGATCGCCGATAGTGATATCGAGCTCTGGGCCAGCGCAATTGCTGCGGAACGCGGCCTCGAGGTACGAGTTTCCGAGCCCGATGTATCGCCGCTGGCGGTGCAGGGGCCAAAAGCCGCGGCGCTGATCGCGCAGCTGTTCGGCGACTGGATACACGAGCTGAAGTATTTCTGGTTCCGTGAAACCAGCCTGCAGGACATTCCGCTGGTGCTGGCAAGATCCGGCTGGTCCAAGCAAGGGGGATTCGAACTCTACCTGCGCGATGCCGTATATGGCAGGCAGCTATGGGACCTGGTCAGGGAAGCAGGCCATACCTACGACATCGGTCCGGGCGCGCCAAACGATGTTGAACGCCTGGAAAGCGGGCTCCTGTCTTACGGCGCCGATGCTCGCGCACAAACGTTTCCGGCCAACCCGTTCGAAGTCGGGCTGGGCAAACTGGTGGATCTCGACGGGCCCGATGATTTTATCGGTAAACAGGCGTTGCTCAAGATCAGGGCCGACGGCGTTAAGCGTCGTCTTAGCGGATTTTTTGTTCAGGGTGATCCAGTCGCTGGCAGCGAGCACCCGGCGCCAATCCTGCAGAACGGTGTCGAAGTGGGTTCGATCGGTGAAATGGCTTATTCGTCCCGGCTGCGGAAAAATATCGCCATCGGCATTATCAGCAACGATATATCCGACTTTGCGGACAACCTGGTGATCTCGATTAATAACGCGACGCATGCCGTGACCACAACCGCTTTACCATTCATCAGGTAAAAGTAGGTCCCGTCGCTTCAATCGAGATTTAGTTTACAACCTTTGAGTTAACCCCCGGTTTCGAACCTGGCTCGTGCGACGAACCCGGACCAGGTATCAACCGGGCTGTCCCGACGACGCCAGACGCGGCGAGTATTCGTAGTAGTTAACCTGTTCGAACAAAACGATCTCATCGCCCTGGCTATTGCTGGCTACGACCATGAAAGCAACGAAAAGTAGTAGTGCTTTATCTGCAATCCCTGCTCATGATATCCACCCGGACGCAAATTAGACAGAATTGCAGCGCGATCTGTGATCAGGTTTAGCTGGACATTTTCCATGCGGACTCTTATTCTGGTCTGTCCTGCCCGGACAATGGGGAGTAACAGATGCATCTAGACCATCTGAACACGCTACGCAGATTAGGACCGATCTCGCCGATCGTCAGCCCCGCACTTTTGCCCACATTTTCTTTCAGCCATACCTCGATTCATCCAATTATTGCACCCTGTTGGAGATTGCTATGGATGTTCAACCCTTACAACCCTGGACCCGCCGCGGATTCCTGGGCCGACTGACGGCTGCCAGTGCTGCCGGTTTACTGGGCCTCCGGCCAGGGATCGCTGCGGCCGAACCACCACCGGAAACCACCTCGATTAAAATTGTTTTTGATCCGGATATTCCGATTCTCTGCTACGGGCCGCAGTACGTGGCGACCGAGATGCTGCGCACCGAGGGATTTACCGATATCAGTTATACCCCGTTTGTAAGTTCGGGACTACAAGATGCCAGGGTCGTCGGCATAGGCAATGCCGACATCAGTGCGTCCTGGGTCGGAGATCTGATCACGGTGGCCGAGGAAGGGCATCCGGTCGTGGGCCTGAGCGGCATGCATATCGGTTGTACCGAGATCTTTGCGCAGAAAAGCATCAAATCATTTCATGATCTCAAGGGAAAGAAAATTGCGATTTTCGCCGAGGATTCCGCGGAGAAGACCTGGTTCTCCATTATGTTCGCTTATATCGGACTCGACCCGCAACAGGACATTGAATGGGCAATACATCCGTATGAGGAGTGGGGTGAATTGCTCACTGCCGGGAAGGTGGATGCGGTCATGCTGTGGCCGCCGGACGCACAGGTTTTTCGCGAGCAAAACATCGGCCACGTAATTTTGAACACCGCCACGGACCGGCCGTGGAAAGATTATTTTTGCTGCGTCATTACAGGCAACCAGGACTATATACAAAAGCACCCGGTGGCCACGAAACGCGCGTTACGTGCCATGCTCAAAGCGACCGACCTGTGTGCGCTCGAACCGGAGCTTGCCGCCCGAACTGTCATCACAAATGGATTCCCAACGGATTACGAACGCGCCCTCCAGGTATTTCGAGAAATACCCTATGCGCAATGGCGTGACTATGATCCGGAAGACACGCTGCGCTTCTACGCTCTGCGCATGCACAGGCTCGGATTGATCGAGCGGTCACCCGAAGAATTTGTCGCAGAAATTGCCGACTGGAGCTTTCTAAACCAGCTAAAAAAGGAACTGAAGGCATGAAGACCCCGTGCCGTGATTGTCGTAAAGCGCGTTGCGGGTCGATGGTGATCACCTCGACTTTCAATCCGGTAAATTTGCATCAATCCGTTTCAGGCTATACCTCGAAGCACCTCGATTCTAACGACTACTGGAGGCTGCCGTGAATACACCCCGTTTAAATCCCTGGACACGACGTGAATTTCTGGGCCGATTAACAACCGCAGGCGCCATCGGGGCTTTAAGCCTTTACCCCGAAATCGCGGCCGCCGAACCGCCACCGGAAACGACGTCGATCAACATCGTTCTCGATCCAACCTTTGCGATTCTCTGTTACGGACCGCAGTATGTCGCTACGGAAATGCTTAAGCTGGAAGGTTTCACCGAAGTCAACTATACGCCCTATCTTCCGGACCAGGGACCAAACGATGCAAATGTCGTGGGAATAGGAAGCGCCGATATCAGTACCGCCTGGGCTGGCGACTTGCTCACGGCGGCAGATAACCAGGATTCAGTGGTGGGCTTGAGCGGCATGCACCTGGGCTGCACCGAGATATTTGCCCACGAGGGAATACGCTCATTTCACGATCTCAGGGGTAAAAAAATCGCGCTGTATGCAGAGGGTTCCGCGGAACACGTCTGGTTCTCGATGATGCTCTCTTATATCGGGATCGATCCGCAGCGGGAGGTTGAATGGGTGATACGTTCGTACGAGGAATGGGGTGAGTTACTCGCCGCGGGCAAGGTCGATGCGGTCATGCTGTGGCCACCGGATTCACAGATTTTTCGCGAACAAAATATCGGTCACGTGATTTTGAACACCACCACGGATCGACCCTGGAAAGACTATTATTGTTGTGTTATCAGCGGTAATCGGGATTTTGTAGCCAGCAACCCGGTGGCCACGAAACGCGCATTGCGAGCAATGCTAAAAGCCACTGACCTCTGTGCCCTGGATCCAAAACTCGCGGCACGAGCCCTGATCGCGACCGGCTTCCCTATCGACTACGATCGTGCGGTCAAGGTATTCAGCGAAATTCCCTATGCGCAGTGGCGCGAATATGACCCGGAAGACACGCTGCGCTTCTTTGCGCTGCGCATGCATAAACTGGGGTTGATCAAGCAATCACCTGAAGATCTGGTTGACGAAATCGCGGACTGGCGCTTTCTGAATGAATTGAAAAAGGAACTGAAGGCTTGAAAACCATGGGAAATGATTATCAGAACAAACGTCAGGGATCGATCTCAACTGACATGATCGCCAATTACGCCACTGTGAAGCAACCTGTTTCCAGCTACACCCCGAAGTACCTCGATTCTAACGACTACTGGAGGTCACCGTGGATACTCAACAATTAAAACCCTGGAGCCGACGCGAATTTCTCGAACGGATGACAGCGGCGAGCGCTGTCGGCGCTTTAAGTCTTTACCCGGAAATCGCGGCGGCCGAGCCGCCGCCGGAAACCACCTCGATCAGAATAATTTATGATCCGACCTTTCCGATTCTATGCTTCGGCCCGCAGTACGTGGCAACAGAAATGCTGAAACTGGAGGGGTTCACCGATATAAGTTACATTCCATATGAGGAAAGTGACAAATATTACGATTCACCGGTACTGGCATCGGGAAGAGCCGATATCAGTGGCGCCTGGATCGCTGACGTAATTGCAACGGGTGACCGGGGAGGTGAGCTCGTGGCCCTGAGTGGCATGCATATTGGCTGTACCGAAATCTTCGCGCACGAGGGAATCAATTCGATTCGCGATCTGAAGGGTAAAAAAATTACGCTTGCCAGCGAGGACTCTGCAGAAAAGGGCTGGTTATCAATTCTGTTCACCTACATCGGTCTCGATCCGGAACGAGACATCGAGTGGGTGGTACATCCGTATGAAGAATGGGGGGATCTGCTCGCTGCCGGCGAAGTTGACGCCGTCGTGCTGTGGCCACCGGATGCGCAGGTCTTTCGCGAACAAAAAATTGGCCACGTCATTCTGGATACCGGAACCGATAAACCCTGGAAAGATTACTACTGCTGCACCATTGCAGGTAGCCGGGACTTTGTAAGTAAAAACCCGGTGGCGACCAAACGCACGGTCAGGGCCATGTTGAAAGCGACCGATCTGTGCGCTCTCGAACCCGAACTCGCTGCCCGGGCTGTGGTCGCGAATGGATTCCCGACTGACTACGAAACCGCTTTGCAGGTGTTCAGCGAAGTACCTTACGCGATTTGGCGCGAGTATGATCCGGAAGATTCATTTCGATTTTACGCGTTACGTATGCACCAGCTCGGTTTAATCAAGAAACCACCCGATGCATTGATTTCGCGTATCACGGACTGGCGTTTTCTGAACGAACTCAAACAGGAACTGAAGGCTTGAAGCAGGTTTTTTGCAACCTGCTAAACGCGTTTCTGGCACTGGCGATGGTGCTCGGATCATCGGCCGTATTCAGCCACCATGTCGACGACACCAATGAACGTCTGGCGAAGGTCGGCCCCGCCGCGGACTTCGAACTGGTTGCGCAGAACGGGGAAAGATTTTCAATCAGGGATGTACGCGGCAAAGTCGTCGCCGTTGGTTTTACCTACACCAGTTGTATCGATACCTGCCCGTTATTGACCGCCAAAATGGTTTCAGTGCAAAACAAACTGGGCAGCCAGTTCGGCTCGGAAGTATTTTTTATCACGGTTTCGATGGATCCCGAAGTCGACCGCCCACAAGTGCTCAAAGCTTATGCGCAAGCGCTGGGAAGTGACCTGCGTGGCTGGGCCTTTGTTACCGGGAGCGAGACTGAAATACAACAGGTTGCGCGCGACTACGGTGTCTTTCGGCAAAAACGGGAGGACGGTGAAGTCGACCACACCTTGTTGACATCGATTATCGATCGTAGTGGTACCGTGCGTGTTCAATACATAGGCATGCTTTTTGATCCTGAAGAATTCCTGCACGATTTGAAAGACCTCATGCGAGAGGAGACTGCTTCGTGATCGAGTGGCTGCCACGCCTGGTCGCCCGCGTCCCGGCATCGGTTCATACCAAGTTGCTGGTCGCTTTTCTCGGCATCGTGATCATGTTCGTAGCGCTCGGCGCCGTAGGGCTCAGCGTGCTGCGTGCCTCGAACGACCGTGCTGAAAGCCTGCTCAATCAGCAGCAGAAAATCGCTGCTTTTCGCCAGTTGCAGCGCAATACTACCGAACAGTTGTATACCGTAACCTCGGCCATGTTCGCCACCGATGAACGCACGCTCGATGCAGCCAAACGCCAACTCAACCATTCCGCTTATGAGTTCGATCACGCCAGGTTCGTCGGCAGCAAGGATGCCCCGGGACTGGCCGCAATACAGGCCAGTTACGAGGAATTGATCGAGGCCGGTATCCACATTATTGAATTAATTCGCCTGGACAAGCTTCAGGAAGCCCGTGAGTACCAGAAAAAACGGGCGATCCCGTTGGCTGATCGTCTCGAGCGCAAGACCAATGCGCTGGTCAACAAGGCCGAGGCCGACATGGTGACTATCGCTGAAATCAGCAGCCAGGGACATGTGACATCGCAGGTAGTTGTCTTCGGGGTGGCTCTTGGAGGCGTCCTGTTTGCGTTGATTCTCGGATATTCTATTTCTTCGTCGCTGGTGAACCCGGTAAAGCAAATGAATCGACGCTTTCAGGAAATTGCGCACGAGGATTTTTCGAGTCGACTCGAGATAGCAAACCGGGATGAACTGGGGAGCCTGGCCAATGCGCTGAACGATATGTCCCTCGAACTGGGACGATTGTACCGGGAGATTCATGCCGCAAGTCGGCATAAGTCCGAGTTTCTGGCCAACATGTCACACGAGCTGCGCACACCACTGAATGCGATTATCGGCTTCTCCCAGGTCCTCGACGAACGCGTGTTCGGTGAATTGAACGAAAAGCAGGCAGAGTACATTAACGACATTCACGAATCCGGAGCCCACTTGTTATCGTTGATCAACGATATTCTGGACCTCAGCAAGGTGGAGGCGGGGCGCATGGAGCTGGATTTAAAGAAATTCGACGTACGCGTCGCGCTGGACAATGCGCTCACACTCGTCAAGGAACGTAGTTTGCGTCATGGTTTAAGCCTCGAAGTCGATCTGGACCCCGGTCTCGGCAATATGGTTGCGGATGAACGCAAGCTCAAACAGATCCTGCTCAACCTGCTGACAAACGCCATCAAGTTTACGCCCGAGGGTGGGACGATCTCGATCAGCGCGGGCATTGACGATAAAACATTGGAAATTGACATACAGGATACCGGTATCGGTATTTCCCCCGAGGATCAAAAACTGGTCTTCGAGGAATTTCGCCAGGCCAGCGGCAAGGAAGGGGAGGTTAACGAGGGCACAGGACTCGGACTGACCCTGACCAAAAAATTTGTTGAAATGCATGGCGGGGAAATTTCGGTAGAGAGTGAATTGGGGAAAGGATCAGTTTTCAAATTTTCGTTACCGCTCATGCAAATTGAAGAACGCCAGGTCGAAAATGAAACCGCTGGCGCAGCAGTGTCCGGCTAATTATACACAGGGAGTATTTTAATAATAATGGCTGAAGAACTAATTTTAATTGTCGAGGACAATGAGAAAAGCCGCAGACTGCTGCGCGATATCCTGCAGGCCAGGGGTTACCAGACTATCGAAAGTGACACTGCTGAAGAGGGCATCCGGCTCGCTCAGGAATCACTGCCAGCCCTCGTGCTCATGGACATTCAGCTGCCCGGGATAAACGGCATGGAGGCGCGCATTCAGCTCAAAGCGGACCCTGAAACTCAGCATATACCGGTCGTCGCTGTCACGGCTTCGGCGATGCTGCACGACCGCTCCGATATCGAGAATGCCGGGTTTGACGCATTTCAATCCAAGCCGATCGACATAAACGAGATTCTGAAGTTAATACGTGATCTGATCGATCAGCATGGATACGTCAACAATTCATGAGCGGCGGGGAAAAAATACTCGTCGTTGACGACACTCCGTTGAACGTGAAATTACTGGCTGACCGGCTGAGCGCCGTTGGTTACGACATTGCCACCGCCACTTCGGGAGAGGAAGCCCTGGAGAAAGTAAAACAGTGGCAACCCGACCTTGTGCTGCTCGATGTCATCATGCCCGGGATGAACGGTTACGAGGTATGCCGCAAGATCCGCAACGATATCGGCAACGGTATCCTGCCGGTAATAATGATTACCGCACTCGATCCGGAAGAAGAACGCGTCAAAGGGCTCGACGCCGGCGCCGATGACTTCCTCACCAAACCCGTAAACGTGGCAGAACTAGAAGCGCGAGTTCGATCTTTGCTAAGAGTCAAAGATCTATACGACAAGATCCAGACCCAGGCTGCAGAACTGGAAGAGTGGAATGCGAAACTGGAAACACGGGTCCAGTCACAGGTGGCGCAGATGGAGCAACTGGCGCGTTTGAAACGGTTTCTGTCGCCCCAGGTCGCCGACCTGATTGTCTCCTCGGGTGACGAATCGGTGCTCGACAGTCATCGCAGCCAGATCGCCGCGTTGTTTTGCGACCTGCGGGGTTTTACCCATTTTTCTGAAACCGCCGAACCAGAAGATGTAATCGCGGTTTTGCAAACCTACCACGAAGAAATGGGGCGGCTCATTCACGAATACGAAGGCACCATCGACCACCGCGCCGGCGACGGTATCATGGCTATTTTCAACGACCCCCTGCCCTGCGACGATCCCACGTTGCGCGCGGTGCGGTTAGCCACGGCCCTGCGTGAACGCATGGCTGGACTGCTGCCTGAATGGCGCAATCTCGGACACGAGCTGGGCTTCGGCGTGGGTGTGTCGACAGGTTACGCAACCATAGGACTGGTTGGTTTCGAAGGCCGATTCGATTACTGCGCCAACGGCAGCGTTGTCAACCTGGCAGCGCGCTTGTCGGATGAAGCCCTGGACGGCCAGGTATTGATCAGTCAGCGTGTCTTCAACGCGGTCACTGATCATGTTGAAGTCGATGAAATCGGAGAGCTTAGCCTGAAAGGTTTTAGTCAGCCCGTTCGAGTTTTCGACGTCACAAGCCTCAAAGAATAGGGGCCCAGGCAGGTTCTTTTGCTTGCTACGGAGTCACTGTAAACTCTTGAGATGACAACTTTAAACGCTATTGCCTCCTACTTCGTTGGAGATTGGCTTGTCGATCCAAAGTCGAATACGGTCGTTCGCGGCGACGATTCGAAGCACATCGAACCCAAGGCCATGCGAGTATTGACGCTACTTGCATCAAATGCCGGCCAAGTCGTTACGCGGGAGGAACTGGAAGACGTAGTATGGGCAGACATGATTGTCGGCCCCGATGCACTTACCAATACGGTTATTAAACTACGCCGCGCTCTCGGGGATGACGCAAAAAATTCCAGATACATCGAAACCATTCCGAAGACCGGTTACCGGCTGATCGCAACCGTCCGCGAAGCGGAAAAAGGAGAAATAGAGCAGCCCCTCGAACGCCGGCTTAGTGCGGTGCTCTACGCGGATGTCGCAGGCTACAGTCGCCTGACCGGTGAAGACGAAGAACGCACCCACCGCATCCTCAGCGTCAATCTGGATTTGTTTGCCGAAACCATCGTGACTCACCATGGTAGCGTCGTGCACTATGCCGGGGACGCCATCCTCGCCGAATTCGCCACCGTCAGCGAGGCCCTCAAATCGGCGGTTGAAGTGCAGCGAGCATTGCAGGATGTCAATGCTTCGAGTCCTGACACACCTTCAGTCGAATTTCGTATCGGCATTAACCTTGGCGAAGTCATTGTCGACCGTGACGACATTTACGGTGACGGGGTGAATATTGCCGCCCGGCTCGAGAGCCTCGCCGATGCCGGCGGCATCTGTATTTCAGAATCGGTGTATGCCGCCGTGGGAAGCAAGTTACCGGTTGATTATCAGTTCATGGGTGAACAATCGGTCAAGAACATTACCGAACCCGTGCGCGCCTATCGAGTTCTATTCCATCCAGCCGCGCAGAAGTCGGTACGAAAGCCAAAATTCTCCAAAAAGCTCATGCTGTCTGCCGCAACCCTGGCAACCCTGATTATCGGCAGCGTTGTTTTGTGGCCACAGTTTTCAATTAATGTCCACGATGAAGGACAGACGGCAACAACTAGTCTCGATAAACCCACGATCGCCGTGTTGCCATTCGCCAATGTCAGTGTTGACGTCAACGAAGAGTATCTGGCCGATGGTATGACTACCGATTTGATCACCGATCTGTCGAAAATTTCTGGCATTTACGTCATCGCACGCAGCTCTGTATTCGCCTATAAAAACCAGGCTATCAATGTAAGCGAGATTAGTCAGCAATTGGGAGCCCAGTACATAGTTGAGGGAAGTGTTCGAAAATCCGGGAACAAAATTCGAATCAATGTTCAGCTGATCGATGCGACCACCAGTCGGCATCTTTGGGCAGATCGATACGAGCGGGATTTCGATGAATTCTTTGCACTGCAAGATGACGTGATTACTCAGGTGGTCTCGGCCGTGTCGGTAACGCTCACCGACAAAGAATCAGCCCAGGTGGAGCGTCCGCCAACAACTAACCTGCAGGCTTATGACTATTATCTACGCGCTGAACAGGCCGGTTATATCGGCGGAAAATCAAACCTGGCAGAAACCCTGGAACTGTACCAAAAAGCAATAAGCCTCGATCCCGAGTTCGCAGATGCGTATGCCGGACTTGCCAGGGCTGCGGTCGAGGTCTGGCGAAACGATGTTGGTGAGTTTGTCCCGGGTGCACCGGCTCGACAACTGGCCTACGATTCAGCCTCCAGGGCGCTTGAGATCGACCCCGCCAACGGACAGGGTTATTCGGTGCTGGCAGTTTTGCAACTTGCCGACGGACATCATGAGACCGCAATTACATCGGCGCGAAAGGCGGTTGAACTGACACCAGGACGCGCGACGGCGCATCTTGACCTGGGTTTGGTGCTTGCCTATTCAGGTGACTCTAAACTGGGGCTCGATGCGATCGAAACGGCGTTGCGTCTTAACCCGAAATCCACTTCGGACACAGAGATGTACGCCGGCATCGCTTTCTTTATCGATGGACAGTATCAACGCGCCGAGACAGCACTTTCCACCGGCGAACGCGAACGAAAAAGTCCCGAGCCGGTATGGACTTTTCTTGCCGCTGCGCGCGCATTTCTGGGACGCAAGCAAGAAGCGGCGAAGACCGTCGCCGATCTACTAGGCGCGTATCCAAATGTGAGCATTGAATACTATCGCGCAAGATATAACTATTTTCGCCACTCGGCAGACCTCGAGAGGCTTTTGGCCGGGTTGAGTGAAGCAGGGCTTCCGCAATGGGCTTTTGGCTTTCAGGGAGCAGAATCTGATCGGCTTAATGAGCAGGAATTGAGTAAGCTTGTCGAAGACAGTATCTGGTTTGGCAGACATGTCAATGGAATTGAATTCTTCCAGCAATTCGATAGTTCAGGCGACATGGCGTATCGCAGTAAAAGCAGTATTCAATCCGGCACCGCGAGTATTCGGCAAGGCATGCTATGTCAGCGTTTCGAGGGTTCCACTCTTAGCAAGGATTTGTGTGGCTATGTTTATCGCAATGGGGATGGATCTAACGAGACTCAGGACGAGTATATTGCGGTTTTGCCCGATTCGTTGCGCTACTTTACGGTTAACCAATGAAGCAAAACGGACACATTCCGTGTGTCCGCTGATCCATCGACAGGACAGTTACTCTGAGGCCGCTATAATGCGTGCCCGGACCTCTGGCCAGTTCTTTTCGATCTTTGCCATTTGCCCCTCGACCTCTTCCAGTTCCGCAGCAGAACCGGGATCATAGTTTAGATATAACTTGCCCTCGATAATACGCCAGGCCTGTGGATCGATATTGGTGGTAAATTCACCGTAAGCAACACCATCAGCACAAAACCCGCCGTACTGAGGCGCATACTTAACCGGGCTCTTCGAGAACAGCTTTTTGTGCTTCTCGCTTGAAAAATTCCAGTCGGTGCCTAACCAGGTGTAAGAAATTTCTTCAGATCCTTTCACGGCACGCTGTTCGGTAAAATACGCGACCGGATCATATCCCTTGATAGCGACATTCCCGAAGTATCCCGTATTGACCTCACCCGCACTCACAAATTCTGAAACAGGAATCAGAGCCAGCATCAGTAAAAATTTATTAATTTCGGTCATATATTTATTCACAATATCTCCTCCCTTAGCGATCAATTAGCTTTTGCACGGTTAGAACATTCCCGGAATAGCCAGTCCCCAACTTCATTTGCCTCCTGGCAAACTGCACCATTTGCAAGAAGCACTTTCAGAACATCCCAATGTTCACGAAATCCGCTGCGGGACACAGCACTGTAGCCATTGATTTCCAGGATGGTTGTATCCGCGCCATGCATCAATAATTCTTGCACTGTGCCGATATGATTTTCCTCGGAGGCCACATGCAGTGGGGTTACCCCAAAGCGATTCGAGGCATCGTTCACCTCGGCGCCTTTTGTAATTAGCAACAAGACAATATCGGTGTGTCCGGTGTAAGCCGCAGCATGCAATGCAGTCATACCGGATGTGTTTCGAGCGTTGATATCAGCCCCGCGTTGAAGTAGATAGCTGACAATTTCACCGTTACCAGCGAGCGACGCGATAATCAGAGGCGTCTCTTCTCGTGTCGCTTTCCCATTTACATCTGCGCCTTGCACAATCAATCGCTGAACCTGTTCCAGGTCTCCGGACTTTGCCGCATCATGGATTGAACTGGCATTAGCTATCGCACTCATTGACAATAGCGAAATCAATAACACCGATCGCAACCGGTTTCGACATTTTACAAAGCCACCGGGAACAGGAACTCTGCCCTCTGTGAACCTTCTCGAGCCATTTATCCGGGTATTCATCACCAACCCCCTCGTTGCTGTGTTGACGAGAGTATTTATACCTCAACGCAGGAACTTAAAGGCAACGGAAACCCGTTTTTTATCCAACGGTTTTCAGCCGATAACGGGAAATGAACATGCCGTCCCGTGGTTTAACCACGGAACCCAGTAAGTCGGAGCGGGTTTCACTGGCTATTCTGGATTCCGCGGTCAAGCCGCGGAAAGACAGGAAGGTTGAACCGAGGTAATGCTTTTTATTTTATCACTCGGAATCGAAGCATTCTTTGATTAGACGTGGCCGGTCCCCTATTATCGAATCTCGCATTAACCATTTACGAAGGCATGACAAATGACTAACGGTGTCGGTGGTTCTACGGCTGAACAGGAACTCGCAGCGCTATCTTCGATACGTGAGCAGGCGGTTCCGATCGGCCTCGACGAGTATGCGGATCGTCTGCAGAAGGCGCGCGAGTTGATGCAGCAGGCCGGGATCGATGCACTTTACCTCGATGCCACCACCAGCCTGCGTTATTTCACCGGCATGCAATGCTACGCCAGTGAACGCCTGCATGGCGCGATCGTGTCGGTGAGCGGCGAGCTGATTTATGTCTGCCCGGCTTTCGAGAAACAGAAAACACGCGCCGAGATGGTGGTCGAGGGCGATTTCGCCTTGTGGGAAGAGCATGAAGACCCGACCGGGCTGGTCGCTAGTACAGCCCTGGAATGCACCGGAAAGCCCACTTGCAGGCTCGCCATCGATCATCAGACTCCCTTTTTCACCGCTAGCCGCCTGCAAAGCGCAAGCGCTAAACTGAGCATCGTCAATGGCGAGGATTTGATTGCGCAATGCCGCCGCATCAAGTCTGCCAATGAACTGGCTCTGCTGATGCAGGCCAAGGCCATCACGCTGCGCATTCATCAACTGGCGGGAAGGATTCTGCAGGCAGGCATCGACACCCGCGAAGTGCAGGCGTTTCTCGACGCAGCGCATATCGCCTGTGGCATGGACGGTCGCTCCACTTTCAAGATCGTATTGTTCGGCGAGCCCACCGCCTACCCGCATGGCGTGCCTTACGCGCAAACCCTGGCGGAGAACGACATGGTGCTCATCGATACCGGGGCCACCCTACATGGCTATAACTCGGACATTACGCGCAGCTATGTTTTTGGCGAGCCCAGCGCGCGCCAGCGCGAGATCTGGGAGCTGGAACAGGCGGCCCAACTCGCTGCCTTCGACGCGGCACAAATCGGCGCGCCCTGCTCGGCACCGGATCTCGCCGCGCGTGAAGTAATCACGGCCGCAGGATTCGGTCCCGGCTACAAAGTTCCTGGAATTCCGCATCGCACCGGTCACGGCGTCGGCCTCGATGTGCACGAACATCCCTACATTGTCAGAGGCAACGATTTACCGCTTGCGCCAGGGATGTGTTTTTCCATTGAACCGATGATTTGCAGCTATGGCGAATTCGGCGTGCGCCTGGAAGACCATGCCTACATCGCCGCAGACGGCCCGCATTGGTTTACCGAGCCCAGCCAGTCGCTCGAGAACCCCTTTAATCTTTAGCTCTGTCTGACTGCGGTCGCCGCATCGAAACAACAGGGGCAATCTCACCATTAGAAAACTTGATGTGCTGGCGACAGGTATCAAATCCTTTTATACCCTGCCCAACATCTGTTGAACATAATCAAAATCTGTATTTAAATATTCGAATTACTGTCAATTAGTTAAAGAAATACGACTATGACATTAACTACGCAGGACACCCAACCGCCCCGGATACTGGTCGAACTGGTTGAGCCGGCAGGCATCCGCTTTAATGGCGATCGCCCATGGGACATCAAGGTCCACGATGCTAGCGCCTACCGCTATACCCTGACCAAAGGCACCCTCGGCCTCGGCGAGGCCTACATGGAAGGATACTGGGACTGTGACGAACTGGACGAATGCTTTACCAAGTTTCAACGCCATGACCTTAATCTGAAGTTCAGCGGATTAGCAAAATTTCGTCTCATAATGGCGAGCCTTGGCAATCGAATTACGCACAGTTTAATCAACCTTCAGACGGCCAATCGCGCACACCAGGTCGGCGAAAAACACTATGATCTCGGCAACGATCTGTATACCCGAATGCTTGATCCGTTGATGAATTACAGCTGTGGTTACTGGCAAGATGCCGACTCACTCGAACAGGCTCAAATAGATAAGCTGGATCTTATCTGTCGCAAACTGAACCTGAAACCCGGCGAGCATCTGCTCGACGTAGGTTGCGGCTGGGGGTCGCTGGCCAGGTACGCTGCCGAGGAATATGGCGTCAGGGTAACCGGAGTAACCATATCCAGGGAACAACAAAAGCTGGCCCAGGAAAATTGCAAACACCTTGCTGTAGAAATACGGTTATGTGACTACCGCTCGCTAACGGGTAAGTTCGACAAGATCGCCTCGGTCGGCATGTTCGAGCATGTGGGTAAATTAAATTACCGGACATACTTCGATACCATCTATAACCTGTTAGCCGACGACGGCTTGATGTTGTTGCATACCATCGGCTCCTACCGTACTCATAACACTACCGATCCGTGGATCAATGAGTATATTTTTCCTAACGGACAACTCCCTTCCGCCAGTCGTATCACGTCGTCGATCGAACCGAATCTGGTGATTCGCGACTGGCATGATTTCGGCCCCGACTACGACAAGACAATTATGGCCTGGTGGCATAATTTTGATCGTCACTGGCCCGAGTTGAGCGAGAAGTATGGACAGCGATTTTATCGCATGTGGCGCTATTACCTGCATTCCTGTGCCGGTTTGTTCAGATCCGGCCAGGGTCAACTCTGGCAAATCGTGTTGACCAGGAGAGGAGCATTACCAGATTACAAGTCTTACCGGCCTATTCGGTCAGCCCGCCGTGGATTTCATTATATTCGGCACCGGCAAGAAGAAACCGCCTGTCAACGCGAAGCTGCAATTCTGGATTAACTGCCGGATATTGGCGCGACCCATCCCGGCACGCGACAGGAATTCGCTTTTTGGATAAACTTTGATGCCTGTGTCGATTATCCGAACCCCATAGTTGAACAATACTCGCTTAGCCGAACCGCCAACTCAACAGGAACTGTCGATTGAGCATATAGACCAGCAGCAACGCTGCATAACCGTTACCTGGAAAGACGGGCATCGCAGCAAGTTCCACCATATCTGGCTACGCGATAATTGCACCTGCTCCGAATGCGGTGACCGCAGCGGCGGCCATCGATACCTGGAGCTGGGCAGCATAGACCCCGACATAAGTCCTGCAGAGGTTTCTGTAGCTGCTGACGGGTCGTTATACATCAGGTGGCAGGGGGATGGCCATACAACCCGTTATTCGCCCGCCTGGCTGCGCGCGCATTGCTATTCAAGCGAGTCAATCGCCGAGCGACGACTCCAGCCGGTACTGTGGGATTCAAATCTGAACGACAAGATTCCGCAATGGGATTATGCCCGCATCACCATCGACGAATCGTATCGTCTGCAGATGTTTCAACGTATAGCCGACTATGGTTTTGCGATCATTAACGACGTCCCCGTCGAAGAGGATCAGATAGAGGAACTGGCAGCGGTATTCGGGTTCATTCGACAAACCCATTACGGACGCATATTCGATCTGATCTCCACACCGCAACAACGCATCCTGGCGCAAACGGCACATGCCATCCGGCCCCACAATGATGAATTATTCCGCGACCCCATACCCGGCCTGTTTATGATGCATTGCCTGCGCGCCAGCGATTGCGGCGGCGGTGCGTCGGTCCTGGTCGATGGTTTCAAGGCCGCCCAAAACCTTTGTAGCAGCAACCCTGACTTATTTGACCTGCTGTGCCAGGTTCCAATCCCTCACCGCAGGTTCCTGGTCGATGACGTGGACGACGTAGCGCTTGCGGCAAAGTGGCCGGTCATCGAGCTAAACCAGCATGGGGATATCGTCGCGGTGCATATCAATGAACGTACCATGGCACCTCTGGATGTCGAGGCAAGCCTGATCGAACCTGTCTATCGGGCACTGCGGGAAATGCTGGCGCTGCTGTATGCCCCCGAGGCCTGCGTGAAATACCGCCTCGAATCCGGGCAGGCAGCAGTACTGGACAATCACCGGGTTTTACACGCTCGCACCGCATTTCAGGGAAACAGGCACATCAGGCAATGTCACGTCGATCGGGATGAGTTTTTCAGTCGGTTACGCGCGTTGCATCGACGCCTCGCTGCGGAAACCTGAGTAACGAAAAGCAGAAACTGTGGATATGGATCTAATGCGACCGGATCTCGCAATTTGAGCGAGTCCTGTCGTATCATCCCGCTAAACATTAACAAAAGGCCCCATCCATGCAGTCATCAGAATTTCCGGTTACGCCTGTCGAACAAAGCCGCCTGGCCCAGGTGGATTTTGACAACCTCGGCTTCGGCAGCATTTTTGCCGACCATATGTTCGACATGGAATACGCGGACGGTGCGTGGAAGAATCCCCGGATTGTCCCCTACCAGGCGCTTGCCCTGGAGCCCGGAGTTGCCATGTTGCACTATGGGCAGACGGTATTCGACGGCTACAAGACCTTTCGCGGGGTGGATGGCAAGGCACGCATTTTCCGCCCTGACATGAACGCCCGCAGGCTGCATGATTCCTGTCAGCGGTTATGCATCCCGATCATGCCCGTCGAAGAACTGAGTCAGATCATGATCGAGGCCACGCGCCAGCTGATAACCCTCGATCACGACTGGATGCCTTCCCAGTGGGGCCACTCACTCTACGTGCGACCCCTGGTCATCGGTACCGAGGCCACGCTGGAGGTACGTGCCGCCAACAGCTATCGCTTCATCATCATGACTTCCCCGGTGGGCAGCTACTTTAGCAACCTGCAAAAGGGCGTCTCGCTGTACGTCGAAGACCGCTTTACCCGTGCTGCCAGCGTCGGTGGACTGGGGGCAGCCAAGACTGCCGCTAACTACGCCGCCAGCCTGTTACCGGGGTTTGAAAGCCGGCAGCAGGGATTTGACCAGGTGTTGTGGCTGGATGGAAACGAACACCGCTACGTGGAAGAGGTCGGCGCGATGAACATCTTCTTCAAGATCGGCGGCAAGGTGGTGACGCCCCCGCTGGGCGGCTCGATCCTGCCGGGCGTGGTGCGCGACAGCGTACTAACATTGCTCGACGACTGGGGGCTGCCGGTGGAAGAGCGCCG
>CALDDP010000291.1 GCA_937936805.1 uncultured Gammaproteobacteria bacterium
GCGCTGGATACCGGGCAGGATGATCTTTATCAACCGAAAATTTTTTCCTTCAGTGGTCGAATCGGACGTATGCGCTATCTGGCTTACAATGCCGGCGCTAACCTGGTTTTATTCGCAGGAATGATTCCGCTGGCAGGAGGATTTTCCGGTCTCGCGTCGGCTACTGATATGAGCTCGGCATTCGGTATCATCTACGTCATCGCCAACATTGCGGCACTTATTATCGCCGTTATGTGGGGGAAGCGGAGAATGAACGACCTCAACCGCTCTGGTTGGTGGATGTTGTTACTCTTCGTTCCATTGGTAAACCTGATCTTCATGATTTACCCGCTCGCCTTCGGCGGTACCGACGGTTCAAATAACTATGGTCCTGCCCCGGTGAAAAATACGATAGGGGTAATAATACTTGGATCGGTGATACCGGTCATATTTATTCTCGGTATCGTGGCCGCGGTGGCAGTGCCGATGCTGGCCGGCTGAGCACGGATAGTCAGCTGGAACACAGGCAAACTCGAGCAGCCATCACGCGAAGGCCGGCAACACCTCTTTACAGAATAGTTCCAGAGATCGTTTCTGCTCCTTCTGCCCGAGCCCCATGCTGGCATAGTAGATAAAATCGTCAACGCCAAGCGCTTCGTAGCGCTTGAGCTTGGCGATTACATCGTCAGGTGAACCGAACATCAGGTTTTCCTCCAGCATATCCGCGTTGTACTGCTCGCGATCGGTTAATTCCTCGAGTGGAATCCGTTTCGGGAAACCATTATTTACATCGCCCAGGTTACGGAACAGGTTTTCGAACTGACCCAGCACTGACTGAATTGCGCTGATTGCCGCGTCTCGACCCGCCGCATCTTCGTAGAGCGCCGTGTGACGCATCATTGCGAATTGCGGCCGCTCGGCACCGGGGTAAGCGGCGATCGCTTCATCGAGCTGCGATTTGTACAGCTCCGCCTCGGCAAACGGTCGTGTCAACGGCCATGACATGACGTTGCAATTATTCTTCACCGCGTAATCGAAAGTTATCGGCGACCTGGCCGCGACCCATATCGGCGGATGCGGTTTCTGTACCGGCTTGGGCACCGAGGTCGAGGTCGGGAAAGTCCAGAACTCGCCATTATGCTCGTAGTCACCTGCCCACAACGCCTTTAACGCGGGCAGCATTTCCTGCATGTACCTGTAGGCGTCCGATTGTTTGAGACCGGCATGCATACGATCGAACTCGCGCTGGTAAGCACCCGAGCCGAGACCGAATTCGAGGCGACCGCCACTGATCAAATCGAAGAACGCGGCCTCTCCAGCCAGGTTGATCGGATGCCAGTAAGCCGCCACCGCCACCGCGGTACCGAGACGGATATTGTCGGTGTGGTTTGCCCACCAGGTTAAAATCTGGAACGGATTGGGCGCAATCGTCATCTCCAGTGCATGGTGCTCGGCCGCCCATGCCACACTGAAACCGGCCCGGTCGGCCATCTGCACCATTTCCAGGGTATGTTGCGCAACATCCTTCATGTCCATGCTGTCGTCCATGCGCTCTAAATTGATTGCCAGGTGAAATTTCATTTTGCTTACCTTCTGCTGCGGTTTAACCGGCTGTTACCGGCCGTAAATTACTGTCGATATTAATCCTATTCTTTGAATTTCGAAACTTCTTCCGTCAAGATCGGTATGGCCAGGTTACAGGAATGGATTCCCATTACCGTGGTCAATTGAATGGTTTCGAGAATCTCTTCCATACTGGCGCCTGCCTTGAGGGCATTCTGGATATGGCGACGCACGCCGGGCCCGTATAGATGCGTGGTGGCGGCATTAATCGCGATCAGGATCAATTCCTTGTACTTTTGTTCGAGCGGACCCTGCGACTGCGGCACATTACGAAACGCGAGATAGGCTTCGAGAAAGTCAGGATCGAGTTCGCGGAATTGCTCCCACAATGGGTTCCAGTCACCTTTCGCCTTATGCTGCTCGGTATGCGGGTAAGATTTGGCTTCATCGCTCATAACTCATCATCCTCCCCGGTGCTTGAAAGAGTCGCGCCGAAAGCTGTACAGCGCTGCCGGATCGACCGCAATATCGACTACCACGGGCTTGCCACAATCCAGCGCGGCCTGCACGGCCTCGCCGACCTCCCCTATGCGCTCGACCCTGAAACCCGCTGCACCGTAGAGTTCGGCAACCTTGTCAAACGGCGGACTGCTGATATTGGCGCCGATATAGCGCTCCCCGAAGAAGTCCCGTTGATAGGCTTTTTCAGCACCCCAGCACTGGTTGTTCATGACGATGGTGACGGTATTGATGCCGTGATCCACCGCGGTACTCAGTTCGGAAATGGTCATACCGAAGCCACCGTCGCCCATCAGGCTCACCACCGGCCTGTCGGGTCGAGCCAGCTTGACACCGAGACCGCAGGCAAACGAAAACCCGACCAGGCCGAAATCAAGCGGTGTAAACAGGCATGGCGGTTCCCGGTAATTCAACGCATCGGTGGCCTGCAGGCAAAGCGTTCCGGCATCCATGGTCACCGCCGCGTTTGCGGGTAGTACGGCGCGCAGTTCCTTGTACAACCCCGAGGGCTGGATCGGATGTGCCCCGGACTCGGCATTCGCGTCACGTTGCTGCAGATAATTCTGGCGCTCTTCGATGAAGTCCCGGGTCCAGGCGTCCACCTCGGCGCGGGCCTCGAGCTTGCCGAGTTCTTCACAAAGCTGGCGCGCGGTAGCGCGCGCATCGGCCCAGATGCCAAGCGTGATCGGGAAGTAGCGACCGATCGCGGTCGCTTCCAGCTCGACCTGGATTATCTTCGCCTGTTGATTAATATTGTCGTAGGAGTAGAAAGTCGAATTAAAGCCGAGACGGGTACCCAGCGCCAGGATCACGTCTGCTTCTTTCGCCAGTCTCGACGCGACCACGTTACCGCGCGGTCCCATTTGTCCCGCATTCAGCGGATGCTCGAACGGTATCGCATCACCATGCCCCGGAGCCAGGATAATGGGTGCATTGAGCGCTTCCGCCAGGGCCAGCGCATCGGCGTGTCCGCCGGTATTCTTGATTCCGCCACCGGTGACGATCACCGGCTGCCGGGCCGCGCGTAAAATCCCGGCCGCCTGCCTGATCAGATCATCGGCGGCGACAGGCACATTCTGTGAACGATAACTCTGCGGTGGCTGCAAATCCGCAAACCCGGTTACCTCGGACAGTACATCCCTCGGTAAATTGAGCTGCACCGGCCCCCTGCGTGGCGTCATCGCGGTGCGAAAGGCTTCACGAAACATTTCCGGCACGCGTTCGGTTTGCGTCACGGTCCAGGTTTTCTTGGTGATCGGTTTGAACAATGCCTGTTGATCGACTTCCTGGAACGCATCGCGGTAAACATGCGCCGAAGACAGTGAGCCGGCAATCGAGACTACCGGGGAAAACGCGGCGTAAGCCTGCGCGAGACCCGTCACCAGGTTGGTCGCACCCGGTCCATTCTGTCCGGCAAGCACGACGCCGGCATTACCTGACGCACGCGCGTAGCCATCGGCCATATGCGTGCCGGTGCGCTCATCGTGGACGCCGATAAAGTTTATTTCGCTCGCATCATATAGCGCATCGAACATTTCCATCGTGGCCGAGCCGATTAGTCCAAACACATGCTCGACGTTTTCAGCCTGCAACGCGGCGACCGCCGCCTGCCCACCCGACATTTTTTTCATCTATGACTCCCTTAAAATATTCCTAAGTATCCGGCAGTCCTTCAAGGAATTCCACCAGCGCAGTGACAAAAAACGACGGATTTTCGCACAATCCCATGTGTTGTAAGCCGGGCACGATGATGAC
>CALDDP010000292.1 GCA_937936805.1 uncultured Gammaproteobacteria bacterium
TTTCATGTAGATGATAACCGGGTGGGTTTCGACTTGCTGTTTAATACGTTCCAGGACGTCCATTCAATACCTCAAAATAACCAAGTAAAATACTAAGGTATTATCATAACGATTTTTTTCAACTTTGAAAGCCTGAGATCAGAGTTTTCGCCAGCCAATTCCGCCGGTGGCAGATAGCCAGGCGCAGCCCGGGACTGTCGATGAGCGTTATCGCCAGCGCTTCATGCCCGAGGCTAGTTATCTATGTGCTGCTGCAACCAGTATTCCAGCAGGGCGCTATGCCAGAGCTTGCTGCCATTCAGGCGCGTAAAATGCTGTTCAGGCTCTGCCAGCAGTCGCTCAATGTAACTTCGATTGAACAAGCCGCGTTCACGACTGCGCTGGCTGTTCAGGGTATCCGCCATAAACTGGTAGAAATCCCCACGGACAAATTTCAGTGCCGGCATGGGAAAGTAACCTTTCGGCCGGTCTATCACCGCATCCGGAATACGCCCGCGGGCGATCTCCTTGAGCACGCCCTTACCCCCGTGCTTCAGCTTCAAATCCGCGGGACAGGCCGCCGCCAGTTCCACCAGCTGATGATCGAGAAACGGTACCCTTGCCTCCAGGCCCCAGGCCATGGTCATGTTATCGACGCGTTTGACCGGGTCGTCAACGATCAAAGTGGTAACATCAAAACGCAGCACCGCGTCTATAAAACTGTCTGCCTGGTCGGTATTCAACTGTTCCTCGATCAGGTCCGCGGTGTAATCACTACCGCGATAGGCCGGTGCTACCGTGTCGCAAAACTCATCATGATCGCGGTCCACGTAATGGTTTGCAAAACGCTCCTGCGCAGTTCCCGTGGCAGCGGCCATTTGTGCATACCAGAAATAACCCGCAAAAACCTCGTCGGCACCCTGCCCGCTTTGCACCACTTTGACCGACCTGGCAACCTGTTCTGACAACAGGTAAAAGGCGACTGCATCCTGCCCGAACATCGGCTCCGCCATGGCCTTTACCGCTTCGGGCAGGCGTGTCAGGACTTCTGCATTGGGTATAAGAAACTTTTGATGATCGCTCGAATATCTCGCCGCAACCGGATCGGAAAATTCAAATTCATTACCGCGTTCTTCCGGCTGGTCTTCGAAACCGATGCTGTAGGTTCGAATATCTTTTTGTCCCGCTTCCGCCAGCAAGGCGACCAGCAAACTCGAATCGAGCCCTCCGGACAACAGTACGCCGACCGGAACATCGGCAATGGTGAGACGTTTTTTCACCGCCTGCATCAGTGAATCATGAATAGCCTCGTTCCATTCCTGTGCCGACATCGGCTCCGCCGGGCGTCTGGCGAGCAGTGACCAGTAGCGGGCCTCTTCGAAATTCCCATCGGGTGTCACCGTCATATGATAGGCGGGTCGACATTTCCTGATCGACTTGATGAGGGTGCGTGGGGCTGGAATCACCGCGTGCAAGCTCAATTGATGGTGCAGGCCTACGGCATCGATATCGGTTGCGAACAGGCCGGTAGCCAGCAGGGCCTGCGGGTTCGAGGCAAAGTAGAAACCCTGTTCCGATACGGCGTAATAAAGCGGTTTTATGCCCATACGGTCGCGCGCCAGGAAAAGCCTGCGCGAGCTGGAATCCCAGATCGCAAACGCAAACATGCCATGCAGTCGGGCAACGCAGTCATCTCCCCAGCAGGCATAGGCGTTGATGATTACCTCGGTATCGCTGTGTGAATTGAACTGGTAACCCTTTGTGATCAGCTGCTCGCGCAACTCCGGGTAATTATAAATGGTACCGTTGAAAACAATGCTGTACCGGCCGCTGCTATCCTGCATTGGCTGGTGTCCCGCGGGCGACAAATCTATAATCGCCAGGCGGCGGTGTCCGAGCATAACCGGGCCGTCGAAAAATTCCCCGCTGTCATCGGGACCGCGTTGCGCAACCCTGGCCGACATGCTGTGCGCATGCGCCTGGCTAACCGGGATGTCGTTGTAACTCAAGGCGCCGAACAAGCCGCACATACAACCTCACTATTACTTTACGTTACACACTTGTTTAGGGCACGGAGATTTCATTGCACCCCCTACCGAAAATACTTATACTGCGCCGCTTACGGCGAGGGGTAACATAATAATCACCCAGGCCTGTATTCTAAACATTTATAATCGGGAGTCATCCATGAATCCGTTAAAATCAATAACCGGCACAATAGTCACCGGCGTCGTGATCTCCGCGATAGTGATGATTATCTTCGCCGATGGCGTAACCAATGCGATCGAATGGACGGTATGGTTTCACGTTTTGGCGGGCGTGGCCTGGATCGGCCTGCTTTACTACTTTAACTTCGTCCAGGTACCCGGTGTCGCCAGGGCGCTGGCCGAAGCCGAAGGCGGTGGTCCCGGACCCGCGGCGATCAATAAATATGTTGCTCCGCCAGCATTGCTCTGGTTTCGTTGGGCTGCGGTTGCAACCTGGCTGTCGGGCGCCGCTATTCTGGCCAAAATGGGCATCCTCGGGGCTGCCTTTACTTTTCAGCCGGGTGCTGCCGTAATCGGCGTTGGCGCGTGGCTGGGCACCATCATGCTGTTCAATGTCTGGGTGCTCATCTGGCCGAACCAGAAAAAAATACTCGGCCTCGACGGTCAGACCCATGATGCGGATGTCATTGCCAAGGCAAAAGGCGTTGCCTTGATGGCCTCGCGCACCAACACGGCGCTGTCGATTCCGATGCTGCTGTCGATGACTGCATACGGGCACGGCGGTTTCCCGTTCTAGGCGGCTTACAAACTAAATCCGAAGCCCCGTTTCGACGGGGCTTTTTTTTGCGCTAAATAACTTGATATTGCTGCGAATCACTGTATGTTTGAGCGTTTTTTTCAAGCCATAAGCCGATGTCAGACCATCTCGTTAACGCCTATCGCCCCCTGCCCGTCAGCTTTACGCACGGCGACGGATGCTACCTGTACGATAGCGACGGCAAACAATACCTCGACGCGCTATGCGGTATATCGGTTACCAGCCTGGGACATAATTATCCAGAGTTGACCGCAGCCATCCAGCAGCAGGCGTCTACCCTGCTGCATACCTCGAATCTTTATTCGATTGACTGGCAACAAAAACTGGCTGATCTGTTATGTGAAAGCGCGCAGATGGACCGGGTTTTCTTTGCCAATTCAGGCGCCGAAGCCAACGAAGCCGCGATCAAGCTGGCACGACTGTATGGTCATCAGAAAGACATCGAGACCCCACAAATCGTCGTCATGCAGCATGCTTTTCATGGTCGCACCATGGCCACGCTCAGTGCCACCGGCAGTCGCAAGGTGCAGGCCGGTTTTGAACCCCTGGTGTCCGGTTTTGTGCGTGTACCCTACAACGACATCCCTTCGATCGAAGCAATCGCCGGCCAAAATCGAAATGTGGTGGCAATCCTGGTTGAACCGGTACAGGGCGAAGCCGGCATCGTAATACCCGACCCGGGTTATCTCACTGCACTGCGCAAAATCTGCGATCGCAATGACTGGCTGCTGATGCTGGATGAAATTCAAAGCGGTATGGGACGAAGCGGCAGGCTGTTTGCCTGCCAGCATGAAGCAGTTTTGCCCGATGTCATGACCCTGGCCAAGGCGCTTGGTAACGGCGTGCCTGTCGGTGCCTGTGTGACCAGGGGCACAGCAGCTGAAGTTATCCAGCCTGGCAATCACGGGTCGACTTTCGGAGGCAATCCCCTGGCCTGCAGGGCCGCTCACACCGTGCTTGCAAGCATGCTTGAAAATCGGGTCGCCGACAATGCGGCTCAACGCGGTAAACAATTATTTTCCACGCTGCAGGAAGGGCTCGCCGAAAATAACCGGGTCGCGGATATTCGGCATCTCGGATTGATGCTTGCAGTAGAAATGAAAACTCCATGCCAATCGATTGTGAACAGGGCCCTGGACAGGGGATTACTCATCAATGTAACTGCCGATCGGGTGATCCGCCTGCTGCCTCCGCTGATTATCGACGAGGCACAGACCACCGAGATCGCCCGGATATTGATCGACTGCATTAACGACTTTACAGAATAGACATGCCTAGCCGACATTTTTTGAGCCTGCTGGATTTTACCAGCGACGAACTGAAGCAATTGATCGCGCAAGCGACCGATGTCAAACAAAAACTGAAACAGGGGATTTCGCATACCCCCCTGCAAGGCAAGTTACTGGCGATGATTTTCGAAAAATCGTCTACCCGAACCCGCGTTTCGTTCGAGGCGGGGATGTATCAACTCGGTGGCCACGCAATATTCATGTCGCCGCGC
>CALDDP010000293.1 GCA_937936805.1 uncultured Gammaproteobacteria bacterium
CAACCTGGGCTGGCTGGCTTTTTTTGGTGCCCCGTTGTGGGGTGCGCTGGCGCTGATGATTGCCTGGTTCGTTTTTGTATTCAGGAAGGTTTGAGAAAAGTTTGCAACAGCACCGCCAGGTAATAACAGATTAAGCCCATGACCCTGAGAGATACCAACATTGCCCGTCTGGAGAATGAAGAATTCGATGTGCTCATCGTTGGCAGTGGTATTAATGGCGCGGTTTCGGCTGCCGCGCTGGCTGCGCGCGGGATCAAGGTCGCTTTAATCGATGCCGCCGATTTCGCCGGCTTCACCAGCCAGCAGTCTTCCAACCTGGTCTGGGGTGGCATCAAGTACATGGAAGGCTACGAATTCGGCCTGGTAGCGGGACTGTGCAAGTCACGTAACCAGCTGCTGGACAGTTTCCCATCCACGGTCAAGGAAATCCGCTTCCTGATGACGCTCAACAAGCAGTTTCGCTTTCACCCCTGGGTGATCCTGGCGAGTACCTGGCTGTACTGGATCCTGGGCCGGGGAAGGACGCAAACGCCACGGCTGGTTTCATCCCGCCAGATCAAACAAACGGAACCGCTAATCAATACTTTCATCAGTACCGGTGGCGTCGAGTATTCGGACGCGTTCCTGCACGATAACGACGCCCGATTTGTGTTCAACTTTGTCCGCAGCGCGATGGATAAGGGTTGTGTCGCCGCCAATTACGTTAAATCGAACGGCGCGACACGCGACGCCAGCGGTTACTGGACGACGCAGGTGGAAGATCAGGTTAGCGGTAGTCGATTCCCGGTTCGCGCCAGGATACTGATCAACGCCGCCGGCGCATTTGTCGACCAGCATAATCAGCTTACCGGCATTGAAACCGAGCACCAGCACCTGTTATCCAAGGGCATCCATCTGATCGTGCCACAAATTTCTGACAGTCATCGGGTGCTCGCTTTTTTTGCCGATGACGAGCGCCTGTTTTTCGCGATTCCAATGGCCAACCGCACCTGCATAGGTACCACCGACACGCGGGTTACAGACCCGATCACCAGGGTGACCGATGAAGACCGGGATTTCGTTTTGTCGAATATCAACGCCCGCCTTGATTTACCCGCCCCGCTGACGCCGGACGACGTTATAGCTGAGCGTTGCGGGGTGCGGCCGCTAGCAACTCTTAAAATCAGTAATAGCTCGGTCGATGTTCAGCAACTGTCGCGCAAGCACGTGATCGAAATGGAGGCCGAGCAGAATCATATCAGTATATTCGGCGGTAAACTGACCGACTGCGTAAACGTCGGTAATGAAATCTGTGCCTGTGTAACCCGCCTGGGTCTGGCACCAAAAAAGGTCGGCAAATGGTATGGCGAACCCGGTCGCAAGCAACGCGAAGCTTTTTTCAGCCGCGCACAAGCCCTCGGTGTCGACGCAATGGTTGCCAGCGATACCCGCGAGGCGCTTAGCGAACGTTTATGGCGGCGCTACGGCGCAGACGCGCAAGGCATGCTCGACGCCATCGAAGCGGACGCCTCGCTATCTGAAACGCTGGTTGAAAATACGGGAATACGGCGCTGCGAGATTGATTACCTCGCCAAAAACGAAATGGTCGTTAAACTCGAGGATTACCTGAGGCGCCGTTCCAAGCTGGAGTTGCTTGTTTCGCGCGAAACCCTGCGCCAGTCGGCGGGATTGTTCGAGGCCTGCGAAAAGTTGTTCGGCGATGATGCGAAAATACGATTCGATGAGTACTTTGACTAAGTGAGTCATCGGGTATCGGAATGGAGGTCACGGCATGTTGGCAGATCCCGATACGTCGGACCGCCGCTTACGCGGGGATGACTAACAGCCGGATAGCGCGATAATAGAGCAACAACGAGCAACCAGTTTGGGAGGTTCAGATGAGTCAGTATATTCTCAGCATCGATCAGGGCACCACCAGTTCACGCGCGATTTTATTCGACGAAAATGGTCATGCCCGCTTTACCGCGCAACGCGAGTTCACCCAGCATTTTCCTAAAGACGGCTGGGTCGAACACGACCCCGAAGAAATCTGGACCACCACTCTCGAAGTCGTCAACGAGGCCCTGGAAAAGGCCGAACTGGAGCAACGCAAAATAGCTGCGATCGGCATAACCAACCAGCGCGAGACCACGGTGGTGTGGGACCGCACAAATGGTAAACCGATATACAACGCGATCGTATGGCAGGACCGCCGCACCGCCGGTTACTGTGAGTCGCTGCGCACAAGAGACATGGAATCCATCGTCATAAGCAAGACGGGTTTACTGCTCGATCCTTATTTCTCCGGCACCAAAGTCAACTGGATTCTCGACAATGTCGATGGCGCGCGTGCCATCGCCGAAAACGGACAGCTACTGTTCGGCACCATCGACTGCTTTCTCATCTGGCGCCTGACCGATGGCAAGGTTCATGCGACCGACGCTACCAATGCATCACGCACGCTGATGTTTAATATCCACCAGCAGGACTGGGATACGGAGTTGCTTGAAATGCTGGATATTCCCGAATCCATGCTACCCGATGTTCGGGATTGCGCCGCGGACTACGGTCGAACCAGCCAGGGCCTGTTTGGCACGGAAATTCCGATTGCCGGCGTGGCCGGGGATCAACAGGCAGCGCTGATCGGCCAGGCCTGCTTCGAACCGGGAATGATCAAGAGCACCTACGGTACCGGCTGCTTCATGATATTGAATACCGGCGAACAGGCGCTGGCGTCAAGCAACAGGTTGTTGACCACGGTTGGTTACCGGCTCGACGGAAAAACAACTTATGCGCTGGAAGGCTCTATCTTTGTCGCTGGCGCCGCGGTGCAATGGCTGCGCGACGGCATCGGCATCATCGACACCGCACATCAAACCGAGGCAATGGCCGAGTCACTGGATTCCAACAACGGGGTCTACCTGGTACCGGCATTTACCGGTCTCGGCGCACCCCACTGGGACCCCGATGCGCGTGGCGCAATCTTCGGTATTACACGCGATACGGGACCGGCCGAACTGGTTCGCGCGACCCTCGAGTCGGTCTGTTACCAGACTTTCGATCTACTCGAGGCCAAGCGTCGTGACGGATTGAAACCCACCCGGCTTCGCGTCGACGGGGGCATGGTGCAGAATAACTGGTTGTGCCAGTTTCTTGCCGATATGCTCGATATTGTCGTTGAAAGGCCGGCAGTAACCGAAACCACAGCGCTCGGTGCCGCTTACCTGGCAGGCTTGCAGGTTGGATTATATAGTTCGCTCGATGACATCACCCAACACTGGCACGCCGAGCGCGAGTTCGATCCTGCCATGGAATCGAGTCGGCGCAACCTGCTACTCGCCGACTGGCACGAGGCGATCATCAAGGTCAAAACCAACGGCTGAAAGACAGGTGCTAGAGCCGGCGTGCCGGGAAGCCTGGGGCGGTTAGCGCGCCCAACAGGAGTTCACCCCGGCCAGTAATGCACAGACAAAACGCCTGGGTGTGTTCAGGCGGGGAATGCTATTTGAATTAGCAGCTAATGGATAATAATTTAAAATGATACTCAAAGTCTCATTTTGTAACTTTTAAACGGTATTGCGGCCAAATTACTACTTTTCCCCCAGAATCATGTCGGCTGCCTTCTCCGCAATCATGATTGTCGGCGCATTGGTGTTGCCGGATACGATCTCCGGCATGATCGAAGCATCGACTACACGCAATCCATCGAGTCCATGTACACGCAACTCTGGATCGACCACCGCGTTCGCATCGACCCCCATTTTACAGGTACTGGTTGGATGGTAGATTGTCTGGCTGTAATTGCGCGCGGCCTCGAGCAGTTCCGCATCGGTCTGAAACTGCCGACCCGGCACGTACTCATCGATGACACAATTGCGCAGAGACGGTGCCTCGCAGATACGTCGGGCGACTTTAATACCGCCGACGGCGACCTCGCAGTCGCGCTCGTCGGAGAGATAATTGGGCATCATCGCCGGCGCCTGCAGCGGGTCCGGTGACTTGATCGCAACATAACCCCGGCTGTGTGGTCGGAGCTGGCAGACCGACGAGGTGAACGCCGAGAACGGATGCACGCCATCACCGGGTTTGTCCGCCGACAGGGGCTGCATGTGGAACTGGATATCGGGACGCTGCACCGCATCGCTGGAGCGGGTGAAAATCGCGACCTGGCTGGCGGCCAGGGTCAAAGGCCCGG
>CALDDP010000294.1 GCA_937936805.1 uncultured Gammaproteobacteria bacterium
GGTATTCTCGATCACCAGGCGACAGTGGACGTCTTCTTCGCAGGCCAGGCCGGCGAGTTCCTCGGGGCTTACCAGGGACTCGAAACCGGGGAATGCATTGCGTATCACGCAGGGTTTTTTCTGCCAGTACTGACTGACGAATTCCGCGCTGTCAAATCCTTCTAGTTTCCACATAATGTCTAGATTGATTGCGCCTGTTTCACAGCGTTACCGATATAGCTGGCCGGGGTCAGTTTGATCAGTTCCTGTTTCGCGGTAGCTGGAATTTCCAGGGCCTCGACAAATTCCCGTACTGCGCGGGCATCGATTTTTTGACCACGCGTTAGCGCCTTGAGTTTCTCATAGGGTTGTTCGACGCCATAGCGACGCATTACTGTCTGGATGGGCTCGGCGAGAACCTCCCAGTTATGTTCGAGGTCAGCGCTAATCACGTCGGCATCGACTTCGAGCTTGCCAATCCCGCGTTTGAGTGAATCGAGCGCAATCAGGACATGGCCAACGCCGGTGCCGAGGTTACGCAGCACGGTGGAATCGGTCAAATCGCGTTGCCAGCGGGAGATGGGCAGCTTCTGTGCGAGGTGCGTGAGCACAGCGTTGGCTATGCCGAGATTACCCTCGGCATTCTCGAAATCAATCGGGTTCACCTTGTGCGGCATGGTTGATGAACCAACCTCGCCGGCGACTGTTTTCTGCCTGAAATAACCAATCGAGATGTAGCCCCAGCAGTCACGGCTGAAATCAATCAGAATCGTATTCAGTCTCACCAGCGCGTCGAACAGCTCGGCAATATAGTCATGCGGCTCGATCTGGGTGGTATAAGGGTTCCAGTCGAGGCCCATCGATTCAACGAACTGGCGGCTTATCGCTGGCCAGTCGCTGTCGGGGTAGGCGCTGAGGTGCGCATTATAGTTGCCCACCGCGCCGTTGAATTTGCCCAGCATTTCGACTGCTGCTATTTGCTCAAGCTGCCGCCGTATACGATGCACGACGTTGGCAAATTCCTTGCCCAGGGTAGTCGGCGATGCCGGTTGTCCGTGGGTTCGGCTCATCATCGGGATAGCGGCGTATTGACGGGCAAGTTGATTGATCATTTCCAGCACTTCGTTGACGATCGGCAGCAATATCTGCTCGCGCGCGGATTTCAGCATCAACGCATGGGACAGGTTGTTGATGTCTTCCGAGGTGCAGGCGAAGTGAATAAACTCGGACACGGCGTCAAGCTCGGCATGTTCGGTCACCTGTTCTTTCAAGTAATACTCAACCGCCTTGACATCGTGGTTGGTCGTTCTTTCGATCTCCTTGATGCGCCGGGCCTGGTCGGGATCGAAATTTTGCACAATTGAATCTAGCACTTCGTTGGCGGCGGCTGAAAATTGCGGGACTTCGCTGATGTCCGCGGTTCGTGACAGCGTTTGCAGCCATCGAACTTCAACCATTAAACGATGGTAGATCAGACCATATTCACTGAAAAAAGGACGCAGGCTCGCAGTTTTTGCGGCATAGCGACCATCAATTGGCGAGATCGCGGTGAGAGAGTCTAATTGCATGAATCGAGGGTAGAATTAAAGAGGCTATTCTACACAAAACTGGAGCGCTGGTAAGGTCATTACCGGTACGAAATCGAGTTAGTTTTTAGCGACCTATTCGGTAGCGCTGAAGGCTTCGTGTTTGAATATCAGCCGTTTGGCTTTTTCGTAAGAAGCCTCAGGAATAACGGTTTCGTCCTTTAGGCGCCGCAATTCCTGTAATTCCCGCGCCAGGAATTTATTCTGGTTAAGGCCCTTCGCGGTTTTACATTTTTTTATCTGCATGACGAACTTGGTGATAAAACTGCGGAAACTGTCGGTATCGGGGTTCTTGTTTATCACTTCCACCAGCTTCACCTTGCCGTACTGCGTACGGAAGAACACGGTATCCCGGGAATAGTGGAAAAAGCCCATCAAAGTCATCAGTGCCACCACGGTAACACCAACGAAAAGCCCGAGGAAGGTCACCGATGATGTTTCAAGCCAGCCTGTGAAAACCAGCACCACATCCAGTACCCACAAGGCCAGGCTTGCGTAGAGCCAGCCCCATTTCACGGTGCGAACCCTGAATGGCCGTGGATCGAGGTAAGCAAGATCAATACGGTACTTGTACTTGCGTTGGTGTTTGTTCTTGATCGATTGATAGCAATGCGTATCGTTGAAAACAGTCAGTTTGCGGGATATGCCCTGCAGTTTGTTAACTTGCGCAAACTCGAAATTGACATGTTCGACCGGGATATTGTCGTTATCAGAAAAATTGGTCGTGTTATCGTCTTCGAAAGCTTCAATATTGATTTCGTCAGATTGAATGTTTACTTCGGCCATTTATAAACTTTTTTTAGGATAATACAGATTAAAAGTAGCACAATTGTTAATTATTACTCAGGTTGATGGAGATTTTTTGTACTATCGCCATAAGGGCCTGGGCCAGGCGATAGCAGACCAGGTTTGGCAGGCTCGGGGCAGGTTTTGCAGGATTGCTGGTTCAGGTTTAAGCGGGCAGGGCAGGCTTCACCTGTTGCGCATCAGCGAAACAGGTATATCGGACTCGACCACGAGTAATGGCCATCTTCATGGGTGATCCGTACGTAAAGCGCGTTGTCGTGCTCGTTGACCAGTTTTATCTCGCGCTCTATTTTTATCGCGCTATGCGGGTTGTGGTCGGGCAGGCGAAATACGCGGATGCGTCGCTCGATACCGCCGTTTTCGAAGATTAACTCTTCGTGTCCGATATCCTCGAGCTTGATTTCCTGCTGGATGAGGGCGGTATTAATGGTCAGGCTGCCGGCATCGCGATCCTTTAGCATGGCCTCGAAACCGCCGAATCCACCGGTGGTGAGGGCGTTCCAGTCGATACGTCCGGGAGCGGTTTGCTCGAAGCGTTTGTCGAGGTTATAACGATTGATCGGCGTCAGCGACTCGAAGCTATTATCGGTAAGCTCGGCGTAACCATCCCAGATCGTTTCACGGCCGCGGCCGCGGTACTCGGAACCTTCCCAGATAACGCGGATGCGCCGACCCAGCTCGGCTTCGCTGTAGGGGCGATAGACTTCCAGAGTTTCCAGGCCGTTACGGATATCGATGCGTTCGATGGCAGCTGCGCTGCTGACGTCGATACTGAAAGTGACCTTATCGTCGGTGGTACGCAGTATATCGCCCATCATCGCGCTGTGCACGGGTGCGGAGCTTACATCGCCCAGCCTGGGGTCGTCGGCAAAGAGTTCCGCCGGGTTACTGAAGTTTACCCGCGTGTCGAGAATGACGCGACTGCCGGTGGTGCCGTAGTGATGGCGCTTACGCAACCCTTGCATGATGCCGGCACGGGTGAAGGCGGGCGCCAGCACGCAGGTGAGTCCGCCATAAGCGCCAAATTTCGTCGAACCGGGGTGTGACGCACCCGGGCGTCCCTTATGACCATCTGAATTGGAAACAATGCCGACGCGATAACCCTGTTCGAAAGCGTCGTGAATCAACCATTCGAAAGTACCCCAGGCGGAGTGAACCTCGACCGCTTTTTCGAGGCGTTGGTCGTGCGCGACCTTGATATCCGCGTAACGCCCGCCAATATGAGCAAACACGGTACAATCCTCGTCTTTCAGCGCCTCGAACAGGTCACTGGCCGAGGTTGCGTCGGTGTCGATATCCGACAGGTCGTCGACCAGCGCGTGCGAGGAGCGGTGTATCTGCCGGCCTTCGTGCATGTGTAACACGTTGCGGTCGCCGCCGAGGCCGGTGTTGCCCGACCATTCCCAGCCGGGGAACACGATGAAGCGGCCGTCTTCGGTAAATTCCGCGGACAGTTCGTTGAGCCAGTGCCAGAATTCGGTGGTAATCTGAAAATCGTTGCCCTGGTGCACGCAGATATCCAGAAACGCCTTGTCGCGCGCAAAATCGTAAAAATCACGTGCCGAGTTGGTGCCGATGGTTTCTTCCGACTGGCCGTGTAAATCGCCCCAGTAGGGCAGCAGGTCCGCTTTGTCGACGCAGCGGCAGGGGTTGGTGCAGGCCACCAGGTTGCCATCGTCATCTAGTAATTCGATGCTCAAATCCCCGCTGGTGTCAACGCTCAGGCCGCTGATGATCTGTGAGAATTGTGCGGGTTTGAGAGTAACGCTATCCGGCAGTCCGTCGACGGGAATATTACTGCGCAGCCTGAAGCCGGCGTCGCATTGATCGGATGGGTTGCCCCAGCGGTCTTCGCCCTTGAGGCAAAGCCGAAAGGGTTCATTTACTTGCCGCAGGGTTGGCAGAATGGCCTTGTAAATGGTCGGTGGGCCCGGAATAATCGCTATTTCAGGTTGCTCGGGCAGCTCGACATAGTTGTAGGTGGCAATCGCATCGACCAGCACCTTGAATTCGAAAGTCTGCTCACAGAAGGTCTGGATACGCATACCGGGGGAGCCTTCGCGGCGATCACCAAAACGCACGATAATCTGATCGCCTTCGCGCAGGAAGCCGCGCACGACTTTAATATATATAGTTTTGTCCCACGGACGAATATTGCGCTTCATGTCGTACTCGACGTGAAGCACCGCGCCATTACTGGCTTCGACGGTAACATAGTTGGGTGCCGTGGGTTTATCAAACTGCGGGCGCCCCATATCCGAAGCAAAGCGGTGAACAATCTTCAGCGAACCGGTATCGTCGATACCGAAATAACCCGCGGTGTAGGTGAGGGTGAACTCCTGGTAGGAGCCGGCCTCGAAACTGCCGCTCGGCTCCACCGTGGCGGAACCCATTTTCTCAGGCAGATACGTAGAATGTGGCATTTGTCAGGCAACCTTCGTGGGACAGGCCGATTGTATCTGATTAATCAGGGCTGGTTAATTGGATTAAAGAACAATAGGGGATAGACCACGATTGATTGCACCAGCATCGACGAATGTGTGACCTGAGGTCCGTCAGTCGCCTTGAGAGCAATTAATCGTGGTCTGTCCCCTGGGCTTTTATGCTTTGCTTGCGTGACGGGGAGAACGAAACTAGAATAGGCACATGTCAAGCACATGTCCATCTTCGAGGTAACCCATGGCAGCGACAGAGAGAATTCCGGTGTTGATGACCGCAGCAGAAAAAAAAAGAATTGTGGACCGCGCTAATGAAGCAGGGTTGACTACCGCCGAGTATATGCGTCGTGCCGCGGAAAGTTTCACTCCGGGCGAGGATGAGGCTGCGCTGGTGGCGATGATCGAGGAAATGAATCGCGTTACGGCCAATACCGAAAAGGCTATTGACGCAACGCTCAAGTTCGTTGCAGATTCCAACAAGCGAATCGCCCGGCTCGAAGCCAGGGCGAAGCGCAAGGTGGCCTGATGGGAATTTCGGAGAAAATGTGGGAAGGCATTAGCCGCGTCATCCGCATGGATACGAAGGTGGAAAGCCTTGCCAACACCGTCAAGGACCAGCAATCCCGTATCGAAGACTTGACCGGGCGGGTCATTCGTCTCGAAACTGCGCTCGAGATCGCTCTCTCAGTGCGCGTCGATAAGCCTGTGGCGAAAAGAATAAAAAAGACCAAATAGACGCCATATCAGGGACCCATGCTGCCGTCGGTTCTAATCTAAGCGTCTATGGCGCTGACCCGCTCTGGTTGCTCGAAGCCCCTTAGCGTGGTGGAATAGTCAGTGTATTGAATTCTGCAGGCAGTGCTCAATTTCTATCGATTGAAGTATGGCTGAATTTTGCCGAAGAGGTTGGTTTTGCGCTAATTCTGTGAATATACAGATAAAATACATTTATTAATCAAAGGTTTATACGTGTGTCGCAGCTCTCAGAACGTTACTCGCACTCTGTTTAGCATGTTTATTCAGAAAACAAGGCGCCGGGGGATTAAGTCCGGCAACAAATAAATAACCACGCAGCGTTATCTGTTCAGTGTAGTTCTAATGATAAGAGTAGACGCATGTATAGAAAAAAATATGTATTCTTGGTGCCGCCGGCACAGGGAAATCCTGTCTGGTTCGGCGATTCCTGAGGAGGGATTCCGAAGAAGATCGAGCGACAGCCAAGGGCGCGAAGAATGACAAGCTTGATGTCGAGGTCGATCGACACAAGGTCCAGTTAATGCTTTGGGATATCAGGGGAGGCGATCATGTCCTGCCCGGATTCGTCAATTATATCAAAGGTGCATCTGCAATCATCTACGTTGCCGATGGCACCCGCCTGGAAACTCTGGCGATGGCGATGGAGTACAGGCGACAGGCGGATGCTTATCTTGGAAACACGATTCCGGGCATCATGCTTTTCAATAAATCAGATCTTGCCAGGCAATGGAAGATCACCCCCGGTATGATCAGTGATGCGGAGACTAACGGTATTTTCGCTCTATTGACCAGTTGCTGCGAAGATAGCGGTATAAACACTGCCTTCAATCTGATTACGCGTGTGATGATGGGGAAATCCACGCTGTTGCCGGGACGGACGATGACGCCAGCATCGACAAGTGGTGTCGACGCAAATCAAAAGCCTCGTTTTTAAACAATCTATTGCGTGCCTTACTAGCCACCTTGAATGCCGGCCGGTCATTTGTCCCTTATATATTTATGCAGAAGGCTAGAGCAGCTGCGTGATGGAAACAGGGCGGTAAATATTGAACAGGCGATTAACGGGATACGTTAAATATATTTATAACTTTACATAATATACATTATGCGCAGTTTTAGGCTGGTTCATGAGTGGGTACTAAATCCAGAAGCTATTCGATGGTGGTTTATGATTGCA
>CALDDP010000295.1 GCA_937936805.1 uncultured Gammaproteobacteria bacterium
CACTGCGTTTTCATCGACGGTTTGCGCAAAGTCCGCACGGATGGTACCCGGGGCGGCATCGGCCGGGTTGGTGGCGCCCATGACTTCGCGATTTTTTGCGATCGCGTCTTCGCCTTCAAGTACCTGCACCATTACCGGCCCAGAGGTCATAAACTCGACCAGGTCATTATAGAAAGGGCGTTCCTTGTGCACGGCATAAAACTCGCCCGCTTTTTGCGCGCTTAGATGTTCCATGCGCGCGGCGATTATGCGCAGACCGGCTTTTTCAAAGCGACTGTAAATCTCGCCAAGCACGTTTTTGGCAACTGCATCGGGTTTGATGATCGAAAGAGTGCGTTCGACTGCCATCGGGGGATCTCCTGAGATTAAAAATGCTGCGAATGATACTCCTTAGGGTACACTTATGCGACCTATTTCCCGGCTAGTAAAATGAAAACCGACAAGCACTTGCGTAGGCATTTGAAAGATTATCAGCCACCCGATTTCGGCATCACGAAAACAGAGCTGACATTCCATCTCGACGAAAGCCGCAGTCGCGTTATCAGCGCACTGCAAATGCATCGAAAGACCGCGGATAAGGAAGCCGAACTTGTTCTCGACGGGATCGAGTTGAAACTGATCGAGCTTCGTCTGGACGGCCAAGTGCTGCCGGCCGATGCCTATAGCCTGACCCCCGAGACTCTGACCATCAAGTCTGTTCCTGATCAGTTCGAGTTGAGTTGCGAGGTTGAGGTCGATGCCGCGGCTAATACCCGGCTCGAAGGCCTGTACCTGTCCAATGGGAACTTCTGTACACAGTGTGAAGCCGAAGGCTTTCGCTACATAACCTATTATCTCGACCGCCCCGACGTCATGTCGGTATTCAGTACGGAAATTCATGCCAGTAAAAAGACTTATCCGCTGCTGCTGTCAAACGGCAATCGGGTTGATGGCGGCGAAGATGGCACACGGCACTGGGTTAGATGGCAGGACCCGTATCCCAAACCAGCCTATTTATTTGCACTGGTTGCCGGAGATCTCGCCTGTGTCGAGGACAGTTTTGTCACCTGTTCCGGGCGTGTCGTTCAATTGCAGATATTTACCGAGCATCATAATCGCGACAAATGTGACCATGCCCTGCGCTCGCTGCAAAAAGCGATGCGCTGGGATGAAGAAGTCTACGGGCTTGAATACGACCTTGATCTGTACATGGTAGTCGCGGTAGATGACTTTAATATGGGTGCGATGGAAAACAAGGGACTGAATGTTTTTAATACCAAGTATGTCCTTGCCAATACGCACACCGCGACCGATGACGATTACCTCGCCATCGAGGGTGTTATCGCGCACGAGTATTTCCATAACTGGACCGGTAACCGGGTAACCTGCCGCGACTGGTTTCAGCTAAGCCTGAAAGAGGGGCTAACCGTTTTTCGTGACCAGGAATTCAGTGCGGATATGTTTTCGCGCGCGATACAGCGCATCGGCGATGTGCGCGTATTACGAAATCATCAATTCGGCGAAGACGCCGGGCCGATGGCGCACCCGGTGAGACCTGCTTCCTACCAGGAGATCAATAACTTCTATACCGCTACGGTCTATAACAAGGGTGCCGAAGTGGTGCGCATGATCCACTGCCTGCTGGGTGCGGAAAACTTTCGTAAAGGCATGGATTTGTATTTTCAGCGCCATGACGGGCAGGCGGTAACCACCGATGATTTCCGGGCGGCGATGCAGGACGCCTCGGGGATTAACCTCGAGCGCTTTCAACGCTGGTACGAGCAATCCGGTACGCCGCGCATCGATATAAAACGCGAATACGACGCGGCGACGGGTAGCCTGTCGATACACGTGGCGCAGCGTGCGGGTACTACCCGGGGGGAACTCAATCGGGCGTTCCACATGCCCATGCGCCTGGCCCTTTTCGATCAGCAGGGCGAGCCTCTGCCCATGGATGCCAGCGGCAACTTCGAGCAGGTAATCGATATCAAGGAACCGGAAACGGTGTTGCATTTCCCCGCTATGCCGGAGCAGGTAATGATCTCCGCGTTTCGTGGTTTTTCGGCGCCGGTCATTGTGCGCACCGATCTAAGCGACGCCGAACTTGCCAGTTTGATGGTTTGCGACACTGATTCCTTCAACCGCTGGGAAGCAAGCCAGCAATTGGCCAGCCGGACCATGCTGGCAATGCTGGAACAGGACAGGGATCAATGGCAGCAGATTCAACAGCCATTGCTGGCTGCATTCAATGACCTGATAACACGTTCGCCACTGGATGCCGCTCTGGTTGCCGAAATGATGGTGCTGCCGGGAGAGAAATACATTGCCGAAATGCTGGATAAGGTTGATGTACACAAACTCCGCGAAGTGCGTGAAACGCTGAAATTTGAAATCGCCTCGGGCAGTGAGCACGAGCTGCTGCAGCACTATCGCAATAGTATCGATAAAGGTGAGTATCAGCTGCATCCGGAAGCTATTGCGCGGCGGCGCCTGAAGAACATCTGCCTGGCCTACCTGCTGCATCTCGAACAGCCGGATTATTTCGAGCTCTGTGAGACGCAGTTCGAGCAGGCCGGCAATATGACAGATCAGATCGCCTGTCTGCAGATGGTGGTCCATTATCGCCATGCCTTGCGCGATCGCATCGTGTCCCGCTTTTACGAGCAATGGAAAGATACCGCACTGGTGGTAGATAAATGGTTCAGCGCGCTGGGTTCGAGCGGCGCGGAAAATGCGATTGAAGAAATCAGGCCTTTGTTCGACCACCCGGCATATACGCTGACCAATCCTAACCGGGCGCGTTCCCTGCTGGGCGCCATGGTCACCAATTCGAACGTATTTCATCAGCAGGACGGTGCCGGTTATGCATTTGCCGCGCAGAAGATCATCGAACTGGATGCGATTAACCCACAGGTCGCGGCCCGCCTGGCCAATCCTTTCGTGCACTGGCGTAAACTGGTCGCGCAGCAGGGTCAGTTAATGAAGTCGCAGGTAGAAGACATGCTCGGCAATAGCGAAATGTCCAACGACCTGAATGAATTGCTAACCTCGAGTCTCAAGGATTAGTGCGAGCCGATGCGCAGAACAGTGCAAATAGTCCTGCCCGGGCTATTCGATTTGCCGCTGCATGAACTCGAGCCGAAACTGCTGCGCCAGGAATTACCGCAGCTGAATCGAATCCTGCGGCGGGCAACTGCAAAGTCCAACCAGGCCTATACGATCGATGCGATCCTGGCCAGTGCGCTGGCGCTGCATGATTCTCTACAGGCAGTCCCTGCGGGACTGGCAATGGCGCAGGCCTTTGCCGACGATGCAGCTGCAAAAACCGAACGCATGCTGCTGTGCCAGGCGATTCATCTGCGGCCAGATATGCACAGTGCGGTTATTGTGCCGATACCTGCCGATGAAGATAATTTGCAAGATATAAATATATTAATCAATGATTTAAGTGAATTATTTAAAGTAGATTATAATATAACTGCAGTCGCTGACGGGCTGTTTCTGTTGCAACTCAAACAGTTCGAGGCGCCAACCTGCTATCCGCATATTCTCTCGGTACTGGGGAAAACCGCCAACCCTTATATCGCGCAATCGCGTCAGCATTTGCCGTGGTACAAGTTACTCAACGAAATTCAGATGTTCATGCATCAGCATCCGGTCAACCAGCAACGAATCCAGCGCGGTACGCTACCGATAAACAGTCTCTGGTTCTGGGGGGGCGGGCGCCGCTGCCGAGCCCCGGACTCAAACCTGGCATGGTTTTGTGACGATCCGCTGCTCAACCGTTTTGCGCGCAGCCTGGGGTTGGCACCCCGACCCTGTAGCGAGATCGATACCATTGCTAAGCCCGGGGATGCCCTGGTTATCGATCTGCGTTTGCTTGAGTTACTGAAGACGGAACGCCAGGCTCCCCTTGAGCAACTGCTACTGGATATCGATCATACGCTGCTGGAACCGCTGTTGGCGATGGCGCACAAGGGGCGTACGCAGATAGTCTTGCGTGCGGGCTACGAGTTTGATTTTGTACTGAAGCCGTCAGCACTGATGAAGTTCTGGCGAACGCAGAAGAATCTGTCGGACTGGGCCACTGTTGGCGATGGCTCCTGATGATGGATATTCTTTGTCGAGAGACTGTGCGAAAATGACTCGAATTACCTGAGTAGATCAATGTCAAGCAAAAGCCAGATGCCCCATTTCGCCACCGTCGAGGACGTTGTCGAAGAGTTAAGCCCCGGTTACCCGGTCTATTGCCTGCGCCCGGCTGAACTAAAGCGTCAGGCGCACTATTTTCTGGATACTTTTCCGGGCCGGGTCATGTACGCGGTTAAATGCAATCCGCATCTGGCTGTTTTAAAGGCTTTGTACGAGGCGGGTATCAGACACTTCGATACGGCTTCACTCGCTGAAATCGCGCTGGTACGGGAGCATTTGCCGCAGGCCGACTGCTATTTCATGCACCCGGTCAAGCCCCGTGCGGCGATCATGACTGCCCACCAGGTATATGGTGTCGACCATTTCGTCATCGACCACGAGAAAGAACTCAACAAGATAATCGATATCACCGGTGGTGGCGATGGCAAGGTAGTACTGGTGCGCATTGTAACCCCGGTACACGATGCCCAGTATCAGCTCTCCGATAAATTCGGTGTGGCCGCTGCAGACGCCCCGGCACTATTGCGGAAAGTGCATGACGCGCATTTTCAAACCGGGGTTGCCTTCCATGTCGGTTCGCAGTGTCGTACGCCGCAGGCCTTTGTCGATGGAGTCAACACTGCGATCGAGGTGATTGAAGCTGCCAATGTTCCGGTACATTACCTCGATGTGGGTGGCGGTTTTCCCGCGCTTTACGAGGATGATCGTCCACCCGAGCTTAGTGCTTACTTCGACGCGATCAAGCAGGCTTTCGACCAGTCCCGTATCAGGCGCGACTGCGTGCTGATGTGCGAACCGGGTCGCGGGCTGGTGGCGAGTGGCTGTACGCTGCTGACCCAGATTCAACTGCGCAAGGACAATAAGCTTTATATCAACGATGGCGTCTACCAGAGTCTCTCGGAAACCCTGATGGGCAAGATGAAGCTGCCGGCACGTTTGATAAACCCGGCACGAACCCCGAGCACCGAGTTCCAGGATTTCACCATTCTGGGTCCGACCTGCGATAATCTCGATATCCTGCCTGCGCCTTTCTACCTGCCGGTGGATGCAGAAGAGGGTGACTGGATCGAAATCGGCCAGACCGGCGCCTATAGCAACTCGGCGGCGACTCGTTTCAACGGTTTTTTTCCTGAAACCTTTGTCACGGTGGAGGCGCC
>CALDDP010000296.1 GCA_937936805.1 uncultured Gammaproteobacteria bacterium
GGTCCTGCTGACCAATTAAAACTGGCCTCTGACTTCGCTAAGCTTACCAGGCCGCGAGCGCGTAGCGTTCGCGGCCTTTCATATATGATCCAATCGGACGAACGGCTCGTAACCTTTGAATCAACTTTCAAGACAGTTTCGTGCCAATCATCCACCAACCCTCTTTCCAGCATGTCCGCTGAGCAACACAATAGCCTGCTGCTGGTCGAGGACCATCCTGACATCTCCGAGATGCTGACCAGCTATTTCGAAAGCCGAGGCTTTGCCGTCGATTATGCCGCCGATGGTTTGACGGGCCTGCATCTGGCGGTCACCAACAGTTACGATGCCATCGTCCTTGACCTGATGCTGCCGGGACTCGATGGACTCAGTATTTGCGAAAAACTGCGCCATGACGCCAGGAACAGTACACCGATCATCATGCTGACCGCGCGTGACACGCTGGATGACAAAGTGACCGGTTTGTCTACCGGCGCTGACGATTACCTGGTCAAGCCGTTTGCGATCGCTGAGCTCGAGGCCAGGATCGTGGCACAAATCCGCCGCAACCGGGGAGAACTAATTCGGGACCTGCTGACGGTCGGTGATCTCGTTATCGATACCTCAACCATGATGGTGCGGCGGCAGGGCGAGCCACTGAACCTGACACCGACCGGTTTCAAGATATTGACCGCGCTGATGAAGGCGTCTCCCGCGGTCGTATCGCGCCAGGAACTCGAGCGCAAGGTCTGGGGTGATATCCTGCCGGACAGCGACACCCTGCGCAGCCACATGTACAACCTGCGCAAAACCGTCGACAAGCCGTTCAAAACCAGCCTGCTGAGAACAGTCCAGAGTTCAGGCTACCAGCTGATTGCAAACGACAGCGATGCCTAAGCGAAGCGGATTACTGGGTAAATTGACCCGTGCGTTCTGGCTGCAGGTCGGCTTGATCACGCTTGCGGCGATACTCGGCGTCTTCCTCGCGAAACTGATGATCGAGGAAAGGCTGGTCAAGAATGCAATCCTCGAAGAAGCCGATTACTTCTGGAAGTATTACTTCGGTGACGATGAATTCAACCTGCCGGACACCAAGAATCTTACCGGCTATTTCGACCCGAACCTGCTGCCCCCGATAATCCAGGACGAATTACCCACGAAACCGGGTTTCTACGAATTCTCTGATCTCAGCAATCGACTGGTCTTACATATCTCCAGGCAACAACAGGAAACGCTATACCTGGTCTATTACCGTGGCCAGGTTGATGCGCTGGTTCTCTACTACGGCCTGTTCCCATTGCTAGTGGCACTTACCATTCTCTATCTAACCCTGTGGCTGGCCTACCGATACAGTCGACGCACAATTTCACCGCTCACAAGACTCGCCAATCACATCAATGAAATCGATCTCGGCAAAAAGGACCTTTCACTGACACTCGAGGATCCAGGCTTTCACGGCAACGACGAAATACAGATCCTGGCCGACGCTCTTTCGCGTCTCGGTGGACGCCTGAACGCTTTCATCACTCGCGAAAGAAACTTTACCCGCAACGCCAGCCACGAATTCAGGACACCCCTCACGGTCATCAATATTGCTGCCGACATGATGCTGATCGAAAACAGGCTTTCGCAAAAGTCGCGGACGTCGTTGCTGAAGATAAAACGCGCTGTTTACGATATGGAGGGTCTGACCGAGGTCTTTTTGATGTTAGCCAGGGAAGACACCGGATCGATGACCCAGCACGAGGTCGACGTGAACCAGGTTGTTAGGGATCAGATTGAACGCAGCGAAATCCTCAAGCAAGGTAAAGACGTCGAGATCCATCTGAACGAACACAGCCAGCTTAATTTGTGGGCACCTGAAACCGTGGTCGCGGTACTAATCGGCAATCTGATTCGGAACGCGATTCTCTATACCGAACGGGGTGAAGTCAGAATCGATATCGAGGATCGTCAACTGTCTATCATCGACAGCGGTCCTGGTATTCCGCAGTCCAGCATCAAGCGTATTTTCGAGCCTTTTCATCGCGCCGCCGGTGACAACGATTCGGGTTTTGGTATCGGCCTGACAATCGTAAAACGCCTCTGCGATCGATTTCACTGGGATATCGAGGTTTCCAGCGAAGGGGGACAGGGCACGAGTTTCAAATTGAAATTTAATCATCAATGAGGCGTCGCAGACATGCCGGGATACTCAGTCGTGAGGAAACCGCGTGTCCTCGCTCCCGCAAAGTTCAAACTGATTCTAAATCAATCGAGATCCGCAATAATTAACGGTGCCGGCATGCCCCGGCCTGTAACCGTAAAATCGGCGCAGCAATTCAAATCGATGTTACCATTAAAGCCCTTGCCATTAGCAGGCAACGCAACCGGACCATTACGGGGATCGGTGAGTTCGCGGATAGCGAGATTAAGCATGGCGAAATTTATGCAGAAATTCGACAACCAGGGGATGGTTAAATACCTGGCAATCCTCATCCTGACCTTTTCAGGGTCAGTTATTGCGGACTCTTATCTATGCCTTGCCGATCAGGCTACCGCGATTTTCTACAACGACAAAGCGAAGAAATGGGGTCGAGGTATCGTTACCCTCGAGGATAACAATTATCTGGTATCACCAGTTGACCCCGAGACATGCGGCGCTGATTGCGATTATAAGTATGAAGTAAAAAAGTTCGGCCGCAGCACATTGATGGCTGCATGTTACGAGGAGTTTGACGAAAACGGATTCCTCAATTGCTATACCAAGGGTGGTAAATTCCATTTCAATAAGGTCAACGGAAGATACCTGTGGGTTCATCATTTGGGCTACTACAACGTTTTACCTGAGTATCGACCCACTCCAGGCACGAGCAGCCCTTTTCCGAAATCCGATGAAAAAAGCGATCCCCCCTATCTTGAAGTCGGGAAGTGTTCCCCGCTATAAATAAATTCGTTATCACCCTGCGTCTCTGGTAGCGAATGCCATGCAGCCAGTAAACCCTGGTGAGGGCATCAAGAAGAGTAATCAGAGAAGATTCGGCGCGAGAACTTCCCGTGGCAAAAAAAGAAATGCTCACCTTGCGGTGAGCAAATGAGGAGAAACGTGGTTGCCCTTATTTATTTTTTTCCACTTCACCCATATCGTCGACGCCGCGTTCTTCCAGCAGCGTGGTCAGCCAGTCCGGGTCCATTTCCGGCACCGAAGATAACAACAGGTCGGTGTACTCATGATGCGGTGGTGTAAACATCACGTCCTTGGGTCCCTGTTCGACAACCTTGCCATACTGCATGACTACCACTTCATCGGCGATTGAGCGTACCGTTGCCAGGTCATGGGTAATGAACATATAGGCGAGGTTCAGTTCCTTTTGCAACTTGTCAAGCAGGCGCAGGATGCCTTCCGCAACCAGTTGGTCCAGTGCACTGGTGACCTCATCACAGATAATAAAGGTGGGTTCCGCCGCGAGCGAGCGCGCAATACCGATACGTTGCTTCTGACCGCCGGAAAGTTCCGGCGGGTAACGATTGTAGTACTGCGAAGGATCCAGCTCGATTAGATCGAGCAACTCGTCGACGCGATTCTTCAGCGCGGGGCCATGCAGGCCGCTGTAAAACTGTGCGGGCCGGCCGATAATTTCACTGATTTTTACCTTCGGGTTAAGCGCGGTGTCCGCCATTTGATAAATCATTTGCGCCTGGCGTAGCTGATCCTTGGTGCGATCACGATAATCCGGGGGCAACGGCGTACCCTGGAATAAAACTTCCCCCTTGGTCGGCGGTAACAGTCCGGTGATACATCTTGCCGTGGTTGATTTGCCGGACCCCGACTCACCCACCACCGCAACCGTCATTCCGGAATAGATATCAAAAGACACATCGTATAGCACCGGTGTATCGCCGTAAGAAGCATCCACATTCTTCACTGAAATCAGCGGCACGGTGTCGGCTGGTCGCGGCACCTGTTCTTTCTTGAAATCGCGTACCGCCCAAAGAGACTTGGTGTAATCATCCTTGGGATGCTCCAGCATAGTCCGGGTATCGGCCTCTTCAACCTCGTCACCTTTGAGTAAAACCTTGATCACATCGGCCATCTGGGCCACGACCGCCAGGTCATGAGTAATGTAAAGCGCTGCAGTATTGAATTGATCGACGATATCTCGAATAGCCGACAATACTTCGATCTGCGTGGTAACGTCGAGCGCGGTGGTCGGCTCATCAAAAATAATCAGGTCGGGCCGGCAGGCCATCGCCATCGCAGTCATCGCACGTTGCAATTGTCCCCCCGATACCTGGTGTGGATAACGAAAACCGATTTCCCTGGGATTCGGCAGGCGCAGACGCTCGTACAGCTCCATCGCATCTTCCTGGCTTTCCAGCCGCTTCTGTATGCGGTACTGCAGCGGCGCCTCGGTATGTTGATCGATCAATTTGTGCGCCGGGTTGAACGATGCTGCGGCCGATTGCGCGACATAGGCGATGCGCGCGCCGCGCAGCGACTGCAGGTCCGCTGCCGGCGTTGTCGTCAACTCCATGCCGTCGAATTCGATCGAAGAGCCTTCTGAAATTCGACAACCGTCACGGGTAAAACCCATCGCCGCAAGCCCGATTGTGGACTTGCCCGCGCCGGATTCACCAATCAGGCCCATGACTTCACCACGGTGCAGCGTCAGATCGATGCCGTGCACGATTTCGATCCAGTTCTCATCCGAGTATCCCTCGATACGCAGATTCTTTATGTTGAGCAATACACTTTTATCTTGAGTCATTTCAGTTACTCCTTCAGACCGGACGAGCGGTACAGCATCCAGTCCACAACAAAGTTAACCGCTACGGTAAGCAGCGCGATCGCACCCGCAGGTATCAGCGGGGTAATCTCTCCAAACGAAATCAGAGTTGCATTTTCGCGCACCATCGACCCCCAGTCCGCAGTCGGCGGCTGGATGCCTAGACCAAGGAAAGACAGGCCGGCTACCAGCAGGAATACGAAGCAGAATTCGAGGCCGAATTCCGCGATCAGCGGTGCGGTCGAATTCGGCAGTATTTCCTTGCGAATCAGGTACCAGGTGCCTTCTCCCCTGAGCTTGGCGGCTTCGATATAATCCATGACCACGACATTGCCGCCTACCGATCGCGCCAGGCGGAATACCCGCGGCGCATAAATAATGGCGATGACGATGATCAACGTAGCCGTATTAGTACCGAAAATACTCAGCAGTAACAGCGAGAAAATCAGCGATGGAATCGACATGATGACATCGACGATCCGGCCCAGTAACTGGTCGAGCTTTCCGCCCTTGGTGGCGGCATACAGACCTGCGGTCGCACCCATGACAAATGCCAGGATGGTAGCCAGCAAGGCCAACCCGACCGTATTACGTGCTCCGTAGATGATACGGCTGAACATGTCACGGCCCAGTTGATCGGCTCCGAGCAGCATGTTCTCATCCGCGGGGGCAAACGCGGACGAGATGACCTCGGCCTCACCGTAGGGTGCGATAATCGGCGCAAATATGCCGGAAATCGCGTAGGTAAAGATCACGAACAACCCGAAACCGGCTGTCAATGGCGCGGTGCGCATTTCCTTGGCAGCATCGGCGGGCAGAATAATGACCAGAAACTCGCGGAATGAATAGGAAACGCCTGCGGAAAAAGCAATCAGGCCGGCAAGAATGGTAACCGACCACAGCATCGCTTCGCCGCCGACGATACCCATGACGAATGAAACCAGGGTCAGCGAAAACAGCAACAGGAACGCGGTACGTTTTTGATAATAGGCGGCCAGCGAAGAAGCACCAATAACCAGGGCATAAAATCCGATAATAAAATAGTTCATGATTCAGCCCTCACTTCGGATGACGTAAACGCGGGTTGGTCAGGATCGACCCCACGTCAGCGGCCAGGTTTAACAGGATAAAGGTGGCTGCAAATATCAGGCAGCAGGCCTGCACTACCGGAAAATCGCGCTTGGTTACCGCGTCGACCAGCAATTGCCCGATGCCGGGATAGACGAACACTACTTCGACCAGCACCACCCCGGTTATCAGGTAGGCCAGGTTCAACGCGACCACGTTGATAACCGGCGCCCAGGCATTTGGTAGCGTATGTTTAACGATAACCTTCCATGCCGGCACGCCTTTGAGACGGGCCATTTCGACATACGGAGAGGCCAGCAGGTTGATGATCGAGGCGCGCGTCATGCGCATCATATGTGCCACTACCACCAGCACCATTGTCAGTGCGGGCAAGAAGGTGCGATCGAGCTTGTCGATCAGGGTCATACCATCATCGATCTTGGCAATGGCCGGGAACATTCCACCCTTGACTGCAAGGAACAGGATCAGGATGTAACCAAGAAAAAACTCGGGTGACGATATCGAAGTCAGGGTCACGACATTTGCAACGCGGTCAAATACCGAGTTTCTGAACAGTGCCACCAGTACGCCCAGGAAGATCGCTACCGGGACCGCGATGACGGCCGCATAGGTGGCCAGGAACAGGGTGTTGGCAAATCGGGTACCAATGGCTTCCGCAACGGAGGTTTTGGAGACCAGCGAATTCCCGAAATCACCGGTTACCGCATTGCCCAGCCACTCGAAATAACGCACCGGGGCGGCCCGATCCAGGCCAAGTTCCGCGCGTAAAGCGGCGAGGTTGTCTTCGGTGGCCCCCTGCCCGAGCACGGCCTGCGCGATGTCGCCGGGTAAAAGTTCTACCGCAAAGAAAATAATGATCGAAATGACCAGCAGCGTGATAAGTCCCAGCCCCAGTCTTTTCGCTATTATCGATAATATATCGCCCATAGCTGGCTTCCCCCTCTGGCGGTTTATTATTTACCGCTACTTAATTAATTATTCAGGTTAACCGGGTAGCCCGTGCCTGCGACTGCCCGGTCAACCTGTGTTATTACAAATCGCAGGATTTGTTGTCTAGGCAAACCACCAGCGGTGGTAGCCGCGTCCGCCGTCGAGCTCCCAGCTCGCTGCCAGATTTGCTCCATGTTGCACTTTCTTGCTACGCGCATAGACAAAGTTGGCAAAGAATGGAATCACGGTGCCGCCGTCATCGCTGGCGAGCTGGCACATTTCGCGATACTGTTCGGCGCGCAGCTTTTCGTCAAGCTCCGCCTTGGCCATCAGCAGCAATTCGTTGAAACGCTTGTTTTGCCAGTGCGACTCGTTCCACGGCGCATCGTCCTTGTAGGCCAGGGTGAACATCTGGTCGGGCGTCGGACGCGCGCCCCATTTGACGAAACACCAGGGCTTTTTCAGCCACACATCCGACCAGTATCCGTCGTTGGCTTCGCGTATGGCATTAATCTGGATACCGGCTTTCTTCGCATGCTCACTGTAAAGTACGCACATGTCGACCGCGCCAGGCAGTATGCTATCGGCAGCAGACAGGTTCACTTCGAGATTACTCATGCCGGCCTTCTTCAGGTGGAACTTGGCCTTGTCGGGATCGTAGGGTCGCTGCGGAATATCGGTCGGGGCGTAAGGCATGCCGGCGGAAACGTGGTAGTCGTTGCCCACGGTTGCGGTGCCGAACATGATCTTGTCGACCAGGTCCTGGCGATCGACCGCGTACTTGAGCGCCAGCCTGACGTCGACGTTATCGAAGGGTGCGACATCGCAAAACATCGGCAGCGTAATCGCCGAGCCGCTGGGCACGTTTTCGACCACGATGTTCGGGTTGCGACCGAGCAGGGCCGCCGTTTTCAGGTCAACCGACGTGATCGCATCGACATCGCCGGTAATCAGCGCGGTCTGGCGCGCGTTCGGATCGTTGAGGCCGACCATCTCGATCTCGTCGAAGTAGGCACCTTCGCGGTGCCAGCCTTCGTGACGCTTGTAGGAGGTGCCAATACCCGGCTTGTGGCTGGTAATTTCATACGGGCCGGCGCCGATGCCGCTTTCCCAATCCGCGGATCCGTCTGCCTTTGCGGGTATCATCACCAGGTGGTAATCGGTCATGAACCATGGCAAGTCGGCCGAGCCCTGGTTCAGCTCTATCACGATTGTATGGTCGCCTTTGGCCTTGATATCGGTAACCGCCGCCAGCAGCGCCTTAGCCGCCGAGGTCGATTTTTCACCGCGGTGGTGATTCAGCGATGCGATTGCGTCCGCGGAGGTGAATTTCTTGCCGTTATGGAAGGTCGCATTCTTGTTGAGCTCGAAGGTCCAGACTTTCGCGTCGGGTGACGCGCTCCAGGAATCGGCCATGTCGGGTCCCAGACCGTTCTCAGGTGTGATTTCGGTCAGGTAGCTGCGGTGGGTATGCGCAATCTGGATTTGTCCTACTGACTGGTAAGTACCCGGATCGTGGGTATCGGAAGTGTTCATGTCATGCACGCCAACCCGGAATTTACCACCTTTATTCGGCGTGGCTGCAGCCACGTCGCTGGTCCAGAGTCCGGATGCGAGGGGTATTGTCATACCCGCCGCCACGGCGAAACGCATGAAATCACGTCGACCCAGCTTGCCGCTTTTCGCGTCCTGGGTGAGTAATTCTTTGAATTCTTTTTTATCGTTCATTGAAAATCTCTCCTCGGTTTTATTAGATGTGAATGCCCAAATGCATGCTTTGTTCGATTCGGTCTGACGAATATACGCTTAGTCTTTATTTGAATAAATCGATTATTATTCATGACTATTATCGATATCTGTCATGTTTGTATACATTGCGCTCGGGTCAATCTGCAAACAATACTACCCGATTGGGATCAAAGTTACGACCATCAAGAAGTGATGCTGAACAAAAGAAGCATTTAAACAACGCCTGGCTAACCTGGTAATCACAGTGATCGGTGTTCCCAGGCTGTTAGCGGATAATCAGAGTCTCGGGCGTTCGATGGGTCAGGTTCTCGGCCCCGGATTTGGTTAGCATGACGGTGTTGGATATGAAATAGTCGACCACGTCGGTGTTGGTAAACCAGGAATGGGCGTGAAAGGTCATGCCTGCCTGGAGCCGCCTGTCACTGCCGGGTTGCAGGCTGGTCACCATACTGCCGCCGGTCCAGCTCGGAGGAAAGCCTATGCTGACCATGTAGCCGCAATGGTGTCGATGGTAATTCGTCAGCCCGGCACTGTCGGCAACATCCTTCCAGGCCTGGTAAGCGTCCCCGGCTGTCGCACCGGGCTTGAGTGTATCGCAAATGGCTTGCATGCCCCTGATAGCGAGTTCAGCCGAACGCTGCGCACCCTCGGGTGCCCTGCCGACGTAAACCAGTCGCCCCATCGGGGCCTGGTACTTGCGATACGCGCCGCCGATTTCAAGAAACACAGCGTCACCATTGTGAAAGATATCGCCTCGCCATGTCGTATGCTCTTCACCAAGCCGGGTGGTGGGGCGGATAAAAGGGCCGAAACCCGGATACTCGCTACCTGCCAGAATCATAGCCCGGTTGCATTCCGCGGCGATTTCGTAATCACTTGCACCGTCCCGAATCGCGTCGATCGCGGCCAGGGTTCCGGCATCCGCTGCGGCCGCGGCCTTGCGGGTGTAGTCCTGTTCCAATGGGGACTTGACCAGGCGCAAGTCGTCGATAATGCCAGATCCGTCCAGCCAGTTAGCTTTCGCCGCGCCGCCGACAATCATTTCATAGATGCGGGGCGTCATGAACAGGCTTCGTTTTTCGATACCGAGACTGGCCGCCAGTAATCCTCGTTCCGCCAGTATATTCAATACATAGTCAGACAATTCCTCGGTATCGCCGTGTCCATGGAAATCAGCAGTGCTGACCTGGTTTTCGACCGTGATACGCTCCATCGCGCGGCAGGCCAGTGCCATCCTTCCCTCCGCTGGAACAATCAACACGTGGCAGGCGAAGAAGCCCCAGTGATCGAGGCCGGTCAGGTAGTAGATATTCTCCGGAACAGAAACTACGAGAGCTGCCAGGCCCCGCGCTTTCATGATCCGCCTGACAGACGCCAGTCTTTGCTTCAGCTCTGCCTCGGGGAAAATTTGGTAACTCATTG
>CALDDP010000297.1 GCA_937936805.1 uncultured Gammaproteobacteria bacterium
CTTGATACTCTTGGTGACATCTCTCTGGTTGGCGCCAGCATCATCGGTAAATTTATCGGCAGGCGCAGCGGTCACCATCTTAACAACCAGCTGCTGCGCTCGTTAATGAACAACGTGGATTGCTGGCACTATGCGCCGCTGGCAGAGCACCGCCGCCAAAACAAATCTATGCAATGGTGTGCATCGAATTCTTAAGCAGTCCGATGGCAACCAGAGTTACGTTATGGCGACTTCGTCCCCGGGTCGAACTTTAACGGAATAGATCCACCCGGAAACTTACCCTAACAGGAAAATCAGGGTGTATACCAGATCGGTGAGGTGATGGCTCTTTCTACATTCACCATCGGGATTTCCTGTTTCATTTTGATCCCAAAGCGTTTTGCCTCGTATGCAGTCCAGCGCGGTGTGGGAATCTCGAGCACGCGAGCGTAGTACGCAGCGCTGACCTTCGGATCAAACTCGGGATCGGTCCACGCGTTGATCAGTTCCGGTGAGCCGATAGTATTGGTCCAGGTCGCGTTGGCAACATCAACCGTGTTGCCAACCAGTGGTAGTTTACCGTCGGCGCCAGGCTGTCGATCTCCGGACCAGGCGACGTCGAACACCTTCTCTTGTCGCTCTCCGGACTGGTCAACCCAGACTTTGACGATCTGGATACGGTCCAGGTTACCCGACAATGGATCTCGCAACGCACCGACGAGAAAACTGGGCGACTTGCCTTCGGGCGCCGCGGAAAGATCGCTGCCCATGGGTACGCCTTTGCCGTAGCCGACATTCGCGGGTAGACGATTCTGGGCATCGGCTGCGGTGAAATCCCAGCCGCCGAAGAAACGCACCATGATGCGCGAACCGGTAGTCGAGTAGGTTTCCTTGTTCTCCATGGCATCGAATAGCGCTTCGCGGGTGTTTTCGCGAGCCCATACTGCTGCGAGACCCGAGGCAACCATCCCCCAACCGGTGTACTCGGCGTCGCCGACCTTGGCCATTGGATGTTCTACACGCTTGGGATTGGGTTCCGCACCGGAATGCTTGCCAAAGAAATTATCTTCCTGGGCAGTAGCAAGCCCGGTGTGACTGTCGGTTGAACCGATGAAACCAAACTTGTAGGGATTAACGCCAAGTTGCTGTTCGAGCTGCATGCCGACCGCAAGCGCGGAACGCCCGTATTCGTACTGCAGCATTTCGTCCTTTTTGAATTCGGTAAGATCCAGGTTGCCCTGGTCCCATATCTCGTAGTCAGCGAATTCATCGTTCGGAGACAGAAAAGGATGGGTCTCCCCATCGCCCTTGATCTGCGTGATCTCGTAGAGCGGTTCCCACTTGATGCGTTCCTCCGCCCAGGCTCGGTCATAGGGTTTGCCGGTGAATGTGTCTTTAATCGGAAACATGACACCGTTTGAAAGATTACCATTATGTGCAATCGCCATTATTCGTCCGCCAGTCCTGTCTTCATAACTTTGCATCCACTTCCAAAGTTCCCGTTCATCCGGACTGCCGTACGGAGGCAGCGAGGTGTACGGTTCCATCAAGCCCACCTTGAACCCGCCATCGCGGTAAATGACAACGCGATGCCGGTTGGCGCCGTTCTCGGTTGAGGTCCATTCGTAGCCATGAAACGCGGTATAACGTCCGGGCTCGTTGTATTTCTCTGCCGCTTTGATGGTCTTATCCCAGGTCGAACGATAAGCAGAAGTCCCCGGCGCGAGGTAAAGGGCTTCAGGAAAACTATTCCCGGTGAGAGACATGATAATCTCGACCGCGGCCGCTACCCCCTGCTGGCCACCTGCCTGGATCATGTCGTACCACTTTCTACCTGTCGGGTCGGCGAGCATCTTGCGGTCGCCGGATTTCAGGAGAGGGAAAAACCCCATGTTGTCCGAGTGATCGGCGACGACGAGGAAATCGAGCGGACGCGACAGCTTGACCTGCAGGCCGGTTGAGGAGGTCAGTTCCTCACCGCGCGCAAAGCGATGTGCATCTTCGGGCAGGAGCCTTGCGCCAAATGCGCCAGCGTCCAACGAATTTCCGGTATGCAGATGAGTATCGCCCCAGAAGACTTCAGTCGGGAAGTTACGCCCCGCGTAAGGCGAGTAGTGTTTATGTGCAGGAAACGAGTCCTTTACGTCCTCTGTAGGCGCCGGTAACTGGGCGTAAGAGGTGGAACATACTGTGACAGCTGTTGCGACAATCACCACTGCGCATTTCAAATTTCTTCTCATTGGTGCTTCTCCGTCTAAATATATTTTATTAATACAGGCTTCTGCATCCGTCTTATATCAAAATGGCAGTGTAATTACACGCCCTGTGCTGCTCAGCTTTATGCGATTAACCAAACCAGCCAACATAGAGCTGAATCACGATAGCGTTCGCCAGATCGATGAAAAACGCGCCGATCAGCGGCACGATGATGAATGCCTTCGGTGACGGCCCGTAAAGTTTGGTCACGGCCGTCATATTGGCGATCGCCGTCGGCGTGGCCCCGAGGGCAAGACCGACGTAACCGGACGACATGACTGCGGCGTCATAGTTAGCGCCCATGGCACGGAACACCACGAGCCCGCTCCACAACAGCACCATCACAACCTGCGCGATCAGCATCAGCAGGATCACGTAACCCAGGTTGGCGAGGGTCCAGAGTTGCAGGCTCATCAGCGATATGGCGAGGAACAGGCCAAGGCTGAGTTCGGAAATCAGCGCCAGGCTGCGGGAATGTTCGGGCTTTGGCATATTCAACTTTGGCAACAACCTTGGAACAAGATTAGTCACGAGAATGCCCGCGAACAGGCAGGATACGAAAGCGGGCAGCTGCACACCAAGCTTGTTCAGGCCGAAATTGATGTGAATACCGATGCCGATGGTCACGAAGATCACGAATATGGCGCGCAGCATCCGCTCGTAGTCAATCGGGATCATTTCGTGCTCGTATTCGACACCGATGGTTTGTACCGCGTCGCTGTCGGGTTCGAGCTTGTGCCGCTGCACCAGGAATCGGGCCAGCGGACCGCCCAGCAGACCACCCAGGATCAGGCCGAAGGTCGCACAGGCAATGCCGATTTCGCCTGCTAGCGAGATCCCGTGGTCGTCCCTGAAGATCGGTGTCCATGCGATCGCGGTGCCGTGCCCACCGGATAACGACACCGAGCCACCGATTACTCCCACTAACTGGTCGAAACCGGCTAGCGTCGCCACCAGCACGCCGGTGCCGTTCTGGATGCCGAGATAGAACGCGGCGAGCACCAGCAGGATAATCAGTTGCGCCCCACCTTTCAGCAAGGTTTCGAATCTCGAGGACAGGCCGATGGTAGTAAAAAAGGCAATCAGTAGTTCATCACGCACGCCAAGCGCAAACTCGAACTGCAGATTGAAAAGCGCATAGATAAGGCCGAATACAATCGACGCGAGCAAACCGCCGACCACCGGCTCAGGGATATTGAAATTTCGCAGAAACGCGATTTTTCCAATTAAGTATTTGCCAAAAAAAAGTACCAGGATAGCCAGGATGATTGTCTGTCGACCATCGAGTACGAGTGATTCCATGGTTTATTCTCTAACTAATGGTCGAAGCATAAAACTATTGCCGTGAGAATCGAGTTTTTCTTTAGCGAAAATGGCCCAGCACCAACCTCTGGAGTCTACCTGTGAAAATGACACACCGAAACCCTGACGTTAAATTTAAAGCGTTCGAATGTAAATCGATATGAACGGGTGTGCACTTAATACGCACCTGAATGTTACCTTTCCGGGGGGAAGCACGAGAATATTCCCGGTTATGCCGCTTCGATGCGATCAAAGCAGTCCAGCGGGATACGCTAATGATTTCCGGGGGCGTTCATTGAGCTGACGGGTTCCTGCTTTGAGCTAGCCGTCCAGCAGCAGGTTTTTTATCGTGGTTGTATAGCTTGATTGGGTGTCGTCGCCATCGATTGACAGCCATACGGCAATGACCTTTTCAGGATTTTCGAGCTTGTAGGTCAGGGTAAAGTCTCCGTTTTTGTCCAGCAACCAGACGTTGTTTTCGTAGAGGAGGTCGGACAGGGGATGCTGTCGCTGCTGGCCGAGAAGGTCTTTGTTCTGCACGGCATTCAGGAAATAAATCCTGTCGACGCCGCTGCCTTCCGGCGCGAGGTCATAAAGTTTCCGCACCCATTTTGCGCTGAACAGTTTCTGCACTGCGTTCAGTGTCTTATCACCGGCAATGACCAGGCCGATCTTGAGGGAAAAGTCGTCGCTGCCCTCCTGCCCCTGGTTGGCGTTCGGCAGGTTTAACAGGTTGCTGAGATTGCCGGTCACGGTAACTCCGGTTACCGTTTTCGGATGATCGAGGGGATAGATAATCGGACTTGCAGACTGGTCGACCGTTACCGTCATGCCCTGGTCGGTGAAAGTCACCTGGTTGGCATCGAGACGATTGTATTCGAGTAGCTGCCAGTTCCCCTCGTGCTGCACGGGCAGGGCGATGGCGCCGGCAAGAACAAGTGTGTTCAGTTTCATTGTGTATGAGTCAGGCTCAGGGTAATAAAGTTCCCTACGGGCTGAAAATGGAACTGGATCAGTTGCCGCCGCTTTCCCGGCAGCCGTGATTTGGGGTAAGGTCGCAGGGTCCAGGTTGCTGCAGTCGATTCTAAAAGATAATGGAATTTGTTTCGAGTATCAAAGTAACACCCGCGCAGGTCGATGACCTCGGGCATCTCAATCACGTGTTTGCGTTGCAAATTCTCGAGTATGCGCGCGACGACTGGTATGCCGAGGCCGGGCTTTGGCAGGGACGCCGGTGGAGCGGGGCCGAGAACCTTGCCACCCTGGTATTGAACATAAATTTCAATTACCGCGAGGAATGTTTCCTCGATGAAGCGTTGAAAATTGTCACCCGGCCGGTGCAGCGCGGCAACAAGAGTTTCGTGCTCGCGCAGCAGATCGTCAAAGCCGATGGTGTAGTGGCTATCGAGGGTACCGCAACCAGCCTGGTGATGGACATGGAGCAGCACCGCAGCTTGCCGGTGCCGGAATGCCTGGCCCGGTACCTGCCGGCGCGGAAGTAGACCGGCCGTTCAGTCGACCAGGTTATCGGCGCGCACCTTGTTTTGCGTATGCGCATCGGTGACTTTGCCGTACAGATCCCTGACCCGGGCAAGACTGCCGATCATGCCGGGCTTTTCACTGAATGACATGATCAGCAGCAGGCGGTCGTCATTGCCGCTATTTGCGGTCACCTGGTGCAGTGAAAAACGACCCAGGAAAAACTGCAGGTCGCCGGCATTGAGCTCGAGCTGC
>CALDDP010000298.1 GCA_937936805.1 uncultured Gammaproteobacteria bacterium
AGCGGTGTTGATGGTGGCCGCGCAGGTGAATGGCAACGACGCCACCATTTCCCTGGCGGCACAGTCGGGCAATTTCCAGCTAAATGTCATGTTACCGGTGATTGCCTATAACCTGCTGCAAAGCATTGAAATTCTGGGTAGTGCGAGCCTCCACCTGGCCAGGGTTATCGATACCTTCACGGTTAATAGCGACGCGATGACGCAAAACCTGGCGTTTAACCCGATCCTGGTTACCGCATTGAACCCCATTATCGGCTACCAGCAGGCTGCTGAAGTGGCAAAAACGGCACTCGAGCAAAAACGTCCTATACTCGAGGTAGCCCTGGAAATGACCGATATTAGTGAAGCCAGACTCGAGGAATTGCTCAATCCGGCTAACCTTGTGCGGAATCAGTCCGAAAATTCAAACTGATTCACTTGCTTATTTAATGTTTAACTTCTAGACTTCCCACTAAACTTCTGAAATATAAGGTTTTCTCTTGGCAGCGGCATACCCGAAGTGCGCTTCATTATATGGCCCCCGAAGCATGGGAATGATTGTATTGCTGGTGGCAGGATTAATCAGCCCCCAACTTCAGGCGAGTATCGAACAGCAGCGTCAGTTATTTCGTGACGCATCGGCGGCACTCGAGCGCAATAAAATTAGCCGATTTAACCGCTTGCTCAAACAACTCGATGATTATCCCGCGGCGCCTTACCTGGAATACGATGCTTTCAGCCGCAGGGTACGCAAGGCCAGGCCACAGCAGGCAGAGCTTTTCTTGCAGCGCTTTGCCGATTTCCCATTTGCTTATCACGCCCGCGGCAAATGGTTGAACGAGCTTGCACGACGCGGAGACTGGGAAAATTATCTGAAATTTTTCGATGGACGCGAGAATACGCGACTGAAATGCCTCGCTTTCCAGGCCAGGTTAAAACTGGACCAGCTCGAGGGACTCAATGACGAAATCTTCAGGGTCTGGTCGCGTGGCTATTCACAACCCGCCCAGTGTGATCCTGCGTTTGCCTATTTCCTGGAAAGCAGTGAACAGGCGGAGCAGGCTATCTGGTTACGTATAGAAAAGGCTTTCAAGGCACGTCGACCCAACCTCGCTCGCTATCTGGGCAGAAAACTCGATCAGCAGGCGCAAGCCACGGTGGAAACCTGGTATCGCGCGCACAGGCGGCCCGAGCGTTCGCTCAGGCAGTTGGCCGAAGCCGAGGATAATCATTACAACCGTGCCATTATTGTTCACGCGATCGATCGGCTGGCACGCAAGGACAGCCTCAAGGCACTCGAACAATGGAACCTGGTGCGCGATGATTTTACTTTCTCGCAGGAACAGAAAGATCAAAGCCAGAGACGAATCGCGCTTTCCGCAGCGATTCAGCACGAGCCCGAGGCCCGCGCCTTGCTCTCCAGTCTCGATCCTTCGATTATGAATGACCAGGCTCACCTGTGGCTGGCACGAATTCAGCTGCGCAATCGTGACTGGTCGGGAATGATGAAAACGATCAACCTGATGCCTGCCCATCTGCATCAGGAGAACGAATGGCAGTACTGGTTGTCGCGTTCGCTGGAAGCCGAAGGACAGTTGGCTGATTCGATGAGTTTACTGGAACAGCTATCCGGCAAAAGCAGTTACTATGGTTTCCTCGCCGCCGACAAACTGAAGCGCGACTACCACATAGAGCAGGAAAATGCTGCCAGCATCGACATCGATGAAGATAGCTTCCTGTCAGCTAATCCCCACATGTTGCGCGCACGGGAGCTTTATTACCTGGACCGCCTGATCGACGCTAAACGCGAATGGTTTCAGGCCTTACGCTATCTTGACCAGGACCAGATAAAACAGGCCGCCACGCTGGCGTCGAAATGGCAATGGCATGACAGCGCTATTCGAACCGTCGCCAAGACTCCGCACCGCAATGATTACAGCCTGCGCTTTCCAATGCCTTACAGGCAACAGGTGATGCAACATGCCGAGGCCCGGGAACTCGATCCTGCCCTGATCTATGGAGTCATGCGTCGCGAGAGCTTATTCGATCCTTTGGCTCGCTCCAGCGTCGGGGCTCTGGGACTGATGCAACTTATGCCGAGTACTGCGCGCAGGGTAGCGAAATCACTTGGCATGAAACGACCGCGTAAATCGGATATTTTACGCGTCGAAAATAATATTCGTTTTGGCACTCACTACCTGCGAACCGTGATGAACCGATTTGATAATAACGTCGCTCTGGCAGCGGCGGCTTACAATGCCGGCCCCGGCAACGTAAAACGCTGGCTGCCGAAGAATTCAATCATGTCGGCCGATTTGTGGGTAGAAACCGTACCCTTCAAGGAAACGCGTAACTATGTACAGGCGGTACTCGCTTATTCGACGGTTTTCGATAAATCACTGGGCAGAAATACTTTAATGTCCAGTCGTATGAGTGATGTCAAAACCGTTTATTAAATAGTATATTCGGCCGTATGAAAATATACGGCGATATCTATTCCGGGAATTGTTACAAGCTGAAACTGCTTTGTGCGCTGCTGGCCCTGGAACACGACTGGATCCCGATCGATATACTCCGCGGTGAAACCCGCAGCGACAGCTTTCTCGCGTTAAATCCAGGCGGCCAGATCCCGGTTTGCGTGACTGACGATAACGCCGTTCTGACAGAGTCCAACGCCATCCTGTTCTATCTCGCGCAGGACAGCGCCTACTGGCCGCGCGACAAACTATCGCAAACCCGCGTCCTCGAATGGCAATTCTTCGAACAATACAGCCACGAACCGTCGATCGCGGTGGCGCGTTTCATCAAGGTTTACCAGGCCATGCCGGATGCTCGAATGGACGAGTACAAAAAAAAGCTCAAGGATGGTTATCGTGCCCTGGACATAATGGAAGCGCATCTCGCCGATCGGGATTTCCTGGTCGGTGAGCGCTGCAGCATCGCCGACATTTCGCTGTTCGC
>CALDDP010000299.1 GCA_937936805.1 uncultured Gammaproteobacteria bacterium
TCATTTCAACTCTCGTCTGATTACCTGGTTGTTTTAAAGTAACTCGCTTTCATGCATGACGGCAGCTTTAATGAGCTGATCCAGTTCGATCAAAACCTTCAGCAAAGATTGCATTTTTGCCAGTGGCCATGCGTTGGGGCCGTCGCTTAGTGCCTTCTGCGGATCCGGATGAGTTTCCATAAACAACCCGGAAACGCCCGCCGCTACCGCGGCTCGTGCAAGCACGGGCACGAATTCGCGTTGTCCGCCCGAAGAACTGCCCTGCCCACCCGGTAACTGTACCGAATGTGTGGCGTCGAAAACGACCGGGCACCCGCTTTGCCGCATTACCGCCAGCGAGCGCATGTCGGAAACCAGGTTGTTATAACCGAAGCTGGCGCCACGCTCGCAAACCATGATTTGCCGGTTGCCGGTCTCCGTCGCCTTGTCGACCACCTGCTGCATGTCCCAGGGTGAGAGAAACTGGCCCTTTTTTATATTTACCGGTTTTTGTTGCGCGCAAACATTCTGGATGAAATTGGTTTGTCGGCACAAAAATGCGGGGGTTTGCAGAACGTCGACAACGCTGGCCACTTCGTCGAGGGGGGTATCTTCATGAACATCGGTTACCACCGGTACATCAAGACTGCTGCGTACTTTTTGCAGAATTGCGAGCCCCTTCTCAATGCCCAGACCGCGAAAACTCTTGCTACTTGAGCGGTTGGCCTTGTCGAAGGAAGACTTGAAAATAAAGGGTATGTTCAGAGACTTGCAGATCTGCTGCAACTCTCCGGCAGTATCCAGCACCAGTTGCTCCGACTCGATGACACAGGGACCGGCCATCAGGAATAGCGGCTGGTCGAGACCAACCTCGAAATCACAAAGTTTCATTATGAACGGGCCTTGTGGTAGTTGACTGCCGCGGTAATGAAGCTATTGAACAGCGGATGCCCCTCGCGCGGCTGTGAGGTGAATTCCGGATGAAACTGGCATCCGATAAACCAGGGATGATCGGACAGCTCGACCATTTCGACCAGTTCATTGTCGACCGAAAGCCCTGAAATGACCAGGCCCGCATCCTGCAGTTTCTGCAGGTAATTATTATTGAATTCGTAACGATGCCGATGGCGTTCATGGATCTCTTCGCTGCCATAAGCGCGCCGCGTATTAGTGCCGGGCACCAGCTTGCAGGTTTGCGCTCCCAGTCGCATGGTACCGCCAAGAGCGGTATTTTCATCGCGGGTCTCGATCGATCCGTCTCGATCGAGCCACTCGGTTACCAGTGCGATTACCGGGTCCGGTGTCTTTGGGTTAAATTCGGAACTATGTGCCTTGGTCAGCCCCAGTACATTGCGAGCGTACTCGATTACCGCAACCTGCATACCGAGGCAAATGCCAAGATATGGTACGTTATTGACTCGCGCGTAGTTGGCTGCGGCAATCTTGCCTTCGATACCACGACTGCCGAAACCGCCAGGCACTAGAATTGCGTCCAGCCCCTTTAGTGCCTCGATGCCATCGTTTTCGATCGAATCGGAATCGATTTTTACGATGTTGACCCTGGTACTGGTGTGAATACCGGCGTGGGTAAGCGACTCATTGAGCGACTTGTAAGCATCGGTGTGGTCCACGTACTTGCCCACGAAGCCGATCGATACCTCGTTTTCGGGGTGCTGCAGGGCTTCTACTACGCTGTCCCAGTCAGACAGATCTGCCGCTGGTAAATCCAGCGCGAAATGCTTGACCACAATATCATCGAGCCCCTGCAGGTGCAGCTCTCTTGGAATCTTGTATATATGATCAACATCAACCGCATAGATGACGGCTTCCGCAGCGACATTGGTGAACAGTGCAATCTTGCGGCGCTCTTCAATGGGGATGGGCCGATCGGCACGACATAACAGAACATCGGGTTGAATACCGATTGAACGTAATTCCTTGACCGAGTGTTGGGTCGGTTTGGTCTTGATTTCACCTGCGGCTGGCAGATAGGGCAGTAAAGTGAGGTGCATGTAGAGCACGTTTTCGTGGCCTAACTCGAAACCCATCTGGCGAATCGCTTCCAGGTATGGCAGCGACTCGATATCACCGACGGTTCCGCCGATTTCGACCAGCACGATATCGGCGCCATTCGTGCTGTTGAGCACCGAATTCTTGATTTCATCGGTAATATGCGGAATCACCTGCACCGTCGCGCCGAGATAGTCGCCACGACGCTCCTTGGCAATCACACTTTCATAAATCTGGCCGGTAGTATAGTTGCTGTTCCGCGAGCAATGCACCCCGGCGAAGCGTTCGTAGTGTCCCAGATCGAGATCCGTTTCGGCACCGTCATCGGTGACATAGACTTCTCCATGCTGGAACGGGCTCATGGTCCCCGGATCTACGTTAATGTACGGATCCAGCTTGATCATATTGACGCTAAGACCCCGCGACTGCAGTAAGGCGCCCAGTGCGGCAGATGCAATGCCCTTGCCCAGTGATGAAACAACACCACCAGTAATAAATATGAATCGGCTCATAAACCCCAGAAAAATTGAATGCACGTAAGGTACGTAGGATGGAAGGAAACGATAGCAGAATCGCATTTTGAAGACAATCGAAGCGCCGATAATATAGACTTATTTCACGCGTTATCGGGCTTCAGGAATCGTGTGTTCGCCGCTTTAGAAATAGAAAACAAAACAAATATGCTGTTCGATACTCTCGCTTATGCGAGCCTTAATAATTGAAAAAAATATCACTTACCGTGAGCTGCTCGAGCATACGTTTGCCGAACAGGGCTTCGACACCGATGCTGGCGACAGTATCGAATCCGCTCATGTCTATGCCGATTCATGGGTATATGACATTATTTGCGTCAACCAGACCCTGACGGACGGTCCTGGTGAAGAGTTTGTTGCTCATTGCAACCAGCACGAGCGCCTGAAAAACACTCCTGTATTGTTTTTGACCGAGAACACCGAATTGCAGGCCGAAGAACTTCCGGTCCGCGTCGCCGGTGTCATTCACGAACTAAGCGAACACCAGATCGAAGACCAGATCGTTCATTTCATCGATCTACACCTGGACCCGGTCTTCTTTGAGGGTCGAATTCTGTTTGTCGAGGATGATGACGAGGTTGCTGCGGATATTCTGGCCCAGCTGGAGGAAACGGGTTACCAGGTCTCGCATTTCAAAACGGCAGAAGAAGCCTGCGCCGAATACGATGCAGTCACGATTTACGGCTCTCATGCCGAGGCTTATGATCTTGCAATTACCGAGATCAATCTCGAGGGTAAAATGAAGGGTGATGAACTGGTGGCTAAAATTCGATCTTACGAAGATGGTCGCGGTTTTATTCCAATCATTGCCATTACCGACGAAGACGATGTGCAAAGACGGATCTCGCTTTACCACTCGGGAGTCAACGATTTCCTGCAGAAACCCATCCTGCACAAAGAATTGATGGTTCGTATCGCCAACCTGATTACCAACAAACGCCTGCTCGATAAAGTACACGATATTCGGCGTGAACTGTTTGCCCTCGCGACTACCGACAAGCTGACCGGTTGTCACAATCGACATAGCCTGATGGAGTTTTCCGACAAATTTATTTCCCAGGCACTGCGCCATAAGTACCCGGTGAGCATGCTGGTTATCGACCTCGATCATTTCAAGGCTGTTAATGATAATCATCACGGGCATGCCGTGGGTGATATCGTGCTGGAGTTGACCGGTAAACTGCTCAATAGCAGTTTTCGCGACGGCGACCTGGTGTCGCGTTACGGTGGCGAGGAATTTGTCGTGCTTATGACCCATTGTAATGGCGAAGATGCGCGTCTAAAGGCGGAAAAACTTCGCCTGTCGATTGAAGACCTGAAACCGAATGGTTTAAGCATCACCACCAGCATAGGCGTATCTTCTATGGAAGTTGGTGTTGAGCGGGATTTCGAGGCCTTGTTCCACGCCGGTGATGAAGGCGTCTACAAAGCCAAGGAAAATGGACACAACCAGGTAGTTTACGTGGGCCTGGACTAGATCAGGGTTTATTGGCAAGGACCACGGCGCGCCGTGGCGCAGGCAAACCCTCGACAGTCAGGCTCGCATCCTGCGGGTCGAGGCACTGTTGCAATGATTCAAACTGCATCCACTCGGTAATTCGCTGCTCGGCGATCCCGGTTACCGTCTCATCGACAAGGCGAACATTGCTGAATCCACAGCGCTCTAGCCAGGCAACCAGCTCTGCTGAAGAAGGTATAAACCAGACATTGCGCATTCTCGCGTAACGCTCCTGCGGTAACAGTATCCTGCCTGCCCCACCCTCTATCACCAGGGTCTCGAGACAAAGTTCACCTCCGCTGACGAGGAAACTCTTGAGTTGATAAAGATGATCCAGTGGACTTCTGCGATGATAGAGCACACCCATCGAAAAAACGCTATCGAACCAGTCCAGGTTTGCCGGGACTTTCTCAACGCCGATCGGTAGCAGTTGAATCTGCGCCTGCGGTAAATATTTTTTTATCGCGCCAAACTGCAGGTTGAATAACACCGAGGGTTCGATCCCCAGCACGAGCTCGGGAGATTGCGCCAGCATACGCCAGCAGTGATAGCCATTGCCGCAGCCGATATCGAGAATTCGTCGCCCCTGCAAAGCTGCCAGATGCGGCAGGACGCGGTCCCACTTGAAGTCGGAACGCCATTCACAGTCGATGAATACGTCTGCGAGCTGGTAGGGCCCTTTTCTCCACGGCATTAAACCCTGCAGGGCCTTACGCAAGCTGGCTGTATCAGCGCAGTCTCCATCGATGGTAACGGCGGCAACATCGAAATGACCCAGCGCGTTACTGATTTCAGGTAAAGCTTCGAGGGCCGCCGACCAGCGCGCATAATCGCCGTGGTTTACCAGCCAGTCGGAACTTTCACTTTCAAGCCGCTGTGCCCAGTGATTCAGGCCATGACCGCGGAAATAGTCGAACAGAGTTTGCAGGTTCACTTTTTTATCGCCAGGTAGGAGATGAAATTGAAACTCCTGAAACACTGATAGATTTCATCGAACCCGGCCTCATCCAGGCGTTTTAAATGCTGGGCCTCGCTGTCGGGAATGAGGACATTTTCAAGTGCGTTACGCTTCTGGCTGATTTCCAGGTCGCTATAACCCATGGCTTTTTTAAAGCCCAGGTATAACTGTGTCATACGTTCATTTTCAGTTGGATCATCGAAGACTACTTTCTCCGATAAAACCACTATGCCGCCTGGATTGAGGCCCAAACTGATCTTCTGCAATAAAGCCAATCTTTCTTCAGGGGGCAGAAATTGCAGCGTCAGGTTCAATACCACCATCGACGCATTACTGATTTCAGTTTGCCGAATGTCTTCACAGCGCCATTCGATTTTTTTTGGTGTGGCAGGCAATTGTTCGCATTTGCTAATCATTGCTGCCGAACTATCGACGGCGATGATTTCGCAATCGATGTCGCTTGCCCTGTCAGCGATAACCAGGCTGGCTTCCCCCAGCGAACACCCCAGATCGAAGATGCGGCTACCGGGTCGAATGAAAAAATCGGCATATAAACCAATCATGTGCAGCAACAGCGCATAGCCAGGTACCGAGCGCGATATCATGTCCTGAAAAACATTGGCCACGGTGTCGTTAAATTCAAAGGCCTTGACGTCACTCAAGGCCCTGGCAAAGACGCGGTCCTTACCATCCTTTTTGCTCATAGCAATAATCCCTGCAGTTTCCCATCCAGGTAAACCTGCGCAATCGCCGCCCGTTCCCACGGCGGTACACGGTGCTTTTGAAACATACGTTTGAGACGATGACGATCATCATTTTGCTGACCATCATCGCGAAACCTGAGACTCAAAGCCTGATTTTGATCCGTAATTCCAAGCTCCCTGAAGATTTCGGAACGCTCTACCTGCAGGTCAAATTTTTTTATTTCAACATTTGTTTGCAAACCGAAATCAAAACTACCGCTGCGTTCGCGAAGCTTTTCCTTGACCACCAGGAAGAGACGCTGGTCATAAATTCTGATCGAGTAATCGGGCATTGCGATTTCAGGTACGGCATCGGCTTTCGCATGGATCTGGTGCATCAACTCCTGCATTCGCGCATACGGAATTACCGCCAATCCTGCCCTGGTGATCCAGTAGCGCAGCAGATTTTTGCGCCTGCCCGGGGAAAGTAACTCGAGCTGCGTAATATCGAGGGTCGCGATACCCTTAGATGCAGTTGACTTTACCTGCAAGAAATCGAGTGCCGCTATTTCATCGAGTACATCCTGGGTCTCTGACTGTAACTGGCTCGCGATTGCGAACGAACTCTCAAACTGCGGCCAGCGCTTCTTTAGCAAGGGTACGACCTGATTGCGCAGGTAGTTGCGATCGAACTGGCTGGATTGATTGCTGGGATCGTCAACCCAGGTCAGTTTATGTTGTCTGGCATAGGATTCCAGCAGGCTACGACTGTAATCCAGCAGTGGACGCAGTAACAGGGCGCCCCCGTCCAGCAGGCGTTGCCTGGCGATACCGCGCAACCCCGCACTACCTGATCCGCGCAAAGCGTTCAACAGGAAAGTCTCGGCCTGATCATCGGCGTGATGGGCCGTCAAGATACAATCGCCTGAACGGGTGTGCCGGGCAAATAGCGCGTAGCGATTATGTCTTGCTACAGCCTCAACATTACTCTCGACCTTGTCCAGGCGGAGCTGGTCGACCCTGATTTCCAGGCCCGCACGCCCCGCCTGCTCGATGCAGAACTTCTCCATATCGGAGGCAGCATCAAGCAGGCCGTGATTAAAATGCCAGGCAATAATATTGAAATTGCGCGGGTCGGCGCAAAGCAGATGCAGTAAAACGGTTGAGTCCAGACCGCCGCTAAAGGCTACGAAGACCCTTTGAGCATCATCGGGAATCAGCTCCAGGCATGATTGCATGTGACTGGCCGGCGTTTAAAGCAGGTATCCTATCAGGCTTCGCGATACTGCCCAAAAGCCATCAGCTTCTGGTAGCGCTGATCGAGTAACCTGTCGATAGTGATAGATTCGAGAGCGTCCAGGCTCTCGATCAGACTCTGTTTCAGTGAACCGGCGATCTGGTCATAGTCTCGATGGGCTCCGCCCAGCGGTTCCTGGATAATATTGTCGACCAGTTTCAGCGAGAACAGGCGTTGGGCGGTAATACCCATGGCTTCCGCGGCCTGCGACGCCTTGTCCGCGCTTTTCCACAGAATCGAAGCGCAGCCCTCGGGCGAGATGACCGAATAGGTAGCGTATTGCAGCATATTGATACGATCGCCGATACAAATTGCCAATGCCCCACCGGAGCCGCCTTCACCGATGACGGTACAGATTACGGGTGTTTTCAGGTCGGCGAGCGCGAAAAGATTTCTGGCTATCGCTTCGCTCTGCCCTCTTTCTTCGGCGCCGATACCGGGATAGGCCCCGGGGGTATCAACCAGCGTTAGCAGTGGCATTTTAAACTTTTCAGCCATTTTCATCAGTCGCAAAGCCTTGCGGTAGCCTTCGGGTCTGGGCATGCCAAAATTACGTTTTACCTTTTCACGGGTATCGCGACCCTTTTGTTGCCCGATCACCATGACAGGTTTGCCTTCAAGGCGCCCTACACCACCGACTATCGGATTATCGTCAGCGTAGGCCCGATCACCATGCAGGTATTCAAAGTCGGTAAATATCCGCTCAATGTAGTCAAGCGAGTAAGGTCGATTGGGATGGCGTGATAACTGAGAAATCTGCCAGGCTGAAAGCTTGCCGAAAATCGAGTGAGTAAGAGATTCCGCCTTGCGTTCCAGGGTTTGAATTTCCTGGCTGATGTTGATATCCGAATCGTCGGTGACAAAGCGTAATTCTGAAATCTTGGCCTGGAGTTCAGCTATCGGTTGTTCGAATTCTAGAAAATTGGGATCCATTTAAGGCCATCGGGGTAATCAAACGTGACGTTAGTTTAACGATTCGGCAAATAGCTGTCATCCACACATGTTCAAGTCGATCAGGAAATTGAAGCGGAAATCATCTCCAATGCCTGCGCCGGGTTCGCATGCCGGGTTATGGGCCGGCCGATGACCAGGTAACTGGCGCCATCAGTAATTGCCTGTTGCGGCGTGACAATGCGTTGTTGATCATCGGTCGCAGCCCAATCCGGCCTGATTCCGGGTGTTACCAACAATGGCGCATCACCCAGGCTTGCGCGTAATGCGGGCGCTTCCTGCGCCGAGCACACTACCCCGTCGAGGCCAGTCGAAATCGCACTTGTGGCCAGCTGGTCGACAAGTTGTGGCAATGGTGTCGAAATTCCCAAATCCTGTAAGTCACGTGCCGACATGCTGGTCAACACCGTTACCGCGATCAGGAAGGGTCTCCGCGCAACCGCTTCAATACCTTCACGCGCCGCCTGCATCATTGCCGACCCACCCAGTGCGTGCACATTCAGCATCCATACTCCCAGTTTGGCGGCAGCACTGGATGCCTTCATAACAGTATTCGGGATATCGTGAAATTTTAAGTCGAGAAAGACTTCGAAACCGCAGTCCACCAGATCTTCGATCAGTGCCGGTCCGGCACTGGTGAATAGTTCCTTGCCTACTTTCAGGCGGCATTGATCAGGCGTGACCTTACGCGAAAATTCGATAGCCTGTTGCTGCCCGGGGAAATCAAGTGCGACAATAATCCTCGGATCTTTCATATTTTTATCGGCTTTATTGACGCCCAGTTTCGACAACTTGGACACAGCCATTGTATAGCATTGCTTTCATAGCCACATCGCGAACATACATATTCAGTTTTCTTTTCCCTTAAGGCCTTCAAAAAAACCGACAGGTTTTCCCAGGTTTCGCCCAACTGGTCAGGATCAGACTTCAGAAAACGCAATGCAAATTCAAACGCCTCGAAGGAAGGTGATTTGTTCAGGGTGTCCGATAAAAACTGTCGCGCTTGCTCAATGTCGCCGATGCGCACGTAGTGTTCAAGCAGGGCGATAGCGAGTGCCGTCGAAGGATGCTGCTGGTGCTGGTTTTGCAGAAACTCCCTGTAAGCCCGGTCATCGTTATAGATTTGTCGCGCCGGCTTTATATATAGCGGCATATACTCTGGGCTATGCTGAATCAGGCGCTGAAAAATACTTTTAGCGGACGCGGTGTTATCAGTTTTTAAATGCAGGCGGATTAAGATCAGGGCAGCGCGAACGCAACCGGCATCGACTTCGATCGCTTTATCCAGGCTGCTGCGAGCGAGTCGATTGTTACCGCGCTCGACGGCATCACCGGCAATTTCGCACAGGCACTGGCTATAGATCAGGTTCGCCTCGGGCTCCCCTGTTTTATAGAGTATACGGGCGCATTCTGCAGCCTCTTCCCAGGATTTTTCAGTGATATATAAATCGAGCAGCCGACGATAAGCCAGTTGCCGATCGGCATTGAGTTCAATCATCTCGCGGTAAAGCTTTTCCGCGCGGTCCAGTAGCCCTGCTTTGAGATAGTCGTTAGCAAGCTCGGCGATAGCCAAATGGCGCTCTTTGCGCGTAAGATTCGGGCGTGCCAGCAGATTCTGGTGGATCTTTATGGCTCGATCGACTTCACCTTTAGAGCGAAACAGGTTGCCGAGGGCAATATGAATGCCAATTGTTTCCTGGTTGACCTCGACCAGGTCGGTAAAGATCTTTATTGCATTGTCGGAGTCGTCATCGAGCAGGTAGTTTAACCCCCGCGCGTATTTTTCCGTAAACAAGTCGGGATGTTGTACGTTGTTTTTATTGAAGGGCTGCCACCGGCCCAGTAACCAGCCTATCAGAATGGCTGACAGGATTAGCAGAAATAACCAGATATCCATTTATTGTTATCCAGTTCTACCGGGAACGAGATTGAAAATCTATTTCTCTGTATTGGCGCGATCACGCAGCTCTTTGCCAGGTTTGAAGTGGGGTACGTATTTTCCGGGTAAATCTACTTTTTCGCCGGACTTTGGGTTGCGTCCGGTCCGCGGTGGCCGGTAATGCAAACTGAAACTGCCGAAACCCCTTATCTCGATGCGCTCGCCGTTAGACAGGGCGCTACTCATCATTTCGATCAGACTTTTCACCGCCAACTCCACATCTTTATACGCCAGATGTCCCTGATTTTTCGACAAATTGTCGATCAGGTCCGATTTGGTCATCGAAGGTACAAATTCTGTTTCATTCATTACATGGTCCGATAATCTGATTGGGTGGCGGGTTTATGCCCCGCCACCCGATTGTGGATCAGGAATCCATTTTTTCCTTGAGCAGATCACCGAAGCTGGTAGTTGCTCCCCTGTCATCACTACTCGCTGCGTAATCCTTCAGAGCTTCCTGCTCTTCATCGCTATCCTTGGCCTTGATAGAGAGATATATGCTGCGTCCCTTACGGTCCATACCCGTAATCTTGGCATCGATCTGATCACCTTCATTCAAAAACGAACGAGCGTCTTCGACACGATCTGTCGCCATCTCGGAAGCCCTTAACAGGCCTTCGATACCGTCGCCGAGATCCACTACAGCTGCCTTGGCATCAACCGAAATCACCGTTCCGGTCACTATACTACCTTTTGGCTTGTCCGCGATAAAGCTTGCAAACGGATCTTTTTCGATCTGTTTAATGCCCAGCGAGATACGTTCACGCTCTGGATCGATCGACAATACCATGGCTTCGACTTCCTGTCCCTTCTGGTATTCGCGCACGGCTTCTTCACCGGGTTTATTCCAGGACAGATCGGTCAGATGAATCAGGCCATCAATGTTTCCATCCAGGCCGATAAAGATACCAAAGTCGGTGATGGACTTGATTTTGCCACCGATGATGTCGCCCTTGTTGTTGGTAGTCCCGAACTCTTCCCAGGGATTCGCCTTACACTGCTTCATGCCCAGTGAAATACGACGGCGTTCTTCATCTATCTCGAGAATGACAACTTCGACCTCGTCGCCCAGTGTAACCACCTTGTTAGGATTGACGTTTTTGTTGGTCCAGTCCATTTCTGAAACGTGAACCAGGCCTTCGACACCATCCTCTATTTCAACAAAACAACCGTAATCCGTAATGTTGCTGACGTGTCCGAACAGGCGTTGACCTTCCGGGTAACGACGCATGATATTTTCCCATGGATCGTCGCCCATTTGTTTCAAACCCAGTGATACGCGGTTCTTTTCGCGGTCGAATTTGAGTACGACAACGTCGATTTCCTGACCGATTTCAACTACCTCGGACGGGTGCTTGACACGCTTCCAGGCCATATCGGTGATGTGCAACAGGCCATCGATGCCGCCCAGGTCGAGGAAAGCGCCGTAGTCGGTAAGATTTTTTACTATACCGCGCACGCGTTCGCCTTCTTTCAGGGTCTCGAGTAACTTTTCGCGTTCTTCGCTGAACTCTCTCTCCACCACGGCGCGACGCGACACGACGACGTTATTGCGCTTTTGATCGAGCTTGATAATTTTGAATTCGAGTTCCTTTTCCTCGAGATAGGCAGTGTCACGGACGGGACGTACGTCGACCAGCGAACCCGGCAGGAAGGCGCGAATTTCACCGATATCAACGGTAAATCCTCCTTTGACCTTGCCGGTAAAGCGCCCGGTAACGATCTCGTCGGCCTGTTGTGCTTCCTCAAGCCGGGTCCAGGCACGCGCACGTTTGGCCTTTTCACGCGACAGGCGCGATTCGCCGTAGCCGTCCTCGAACGAGTCGAGCGCTACCTCGACGGTATCGCCTATTTTGACGTCTAGTTCGCCCTGTTCATCATAAAATTGTTCTACCGGGATAACACCCTCGGATTTGAGGCCCGCGTTGACGATGACAACATCCCGATTGATATCGACAACTTCGCCGGTGATGATCTCACCGACACGCATATTCATTTGGGTAATGCTTTGCTCGAACATTTCTGCAAAGTTTTCAGACATGGAAGATTCCTGATAAAGATATTTTCAATAGCTAATCAAACTGCAATTAACTATCGCGTTAAGTTAAAAAAAACCTGCAGACAGTGCATCTACAGGGACTTTAGTATTGATCGTTTAGTCGCCGTGTCTGATATGACTTAGCACGAGTTCCGTAACCTGTGACAGGTCAAGTAAACTTGAATCCACGATCAATGCGTCTTCGGCGGGCGTTAACGGTGAGGCGCTGCGATTCTGATCGCGTTCGTCTCTTTCAGCTATATCCGCCTGAAGCTGGGCGATACTAGCGGATAAACCCATATTTTTCAACTGCTTATATCGTCTTTGGGCCCGAATTTCGATACTTGCGCATAAAAAAAACTTAAATCGAGCCTTTGGGAACACCACGGTACCCATATCACGCCCATCGGCGACCAATCCCGGCGGTTTGAAAAACGATCTCTGTAACCCCAGTAACTGCTTTCGTACCGCGCTATGACGCGCGACTTTCGAGGCTGCGTCACCGGTTTCCTCACGGCGTAATTCCTCTGCTACATCCCGATCATCGAGATATGGAATAGACAATTCATCGCCGGCTTCAAAGCGTATATTGAAATCATCCAGGACTGCGATCACCTCGCTTTCCTGTTCGAGGTCAACGCCCTGTTGCATTGCCTTCAACGCCAACAAACGGTATATCGCGCCGCTATCCAGTAAATGGAAACCGAGCGCTTGCGCGACGTTGACCGACAGCGAGCCTTTCCCGGAACCGCCTGGACCGTCGATAGCAACTACGAAAGCGTCTTCAGCCTGCATTGGTCTTAATCCTGATTCCAGCTTGACCAGCGAGTTTTACAAATCCGGGAAAAGATGTGTTCACATTGGCGCATTCATTTATACATATTTCTTCGCTGGCTATCAGAGAGGCAATGCTGAATGCCATCGCGATGCGATGATCGCCATGGGATTCAATAACTCCTCCACCCGGGTTGCCACCCCGGATGACAATTCCATCGGGTGTAGTTTGCGCGTCGATACCGAGCACCGCCAGACCATCCGCCATAACCTGAATACGGTCACTTTCCTTGACGCGCAATTCCTCAGCCCCGCTTAAACGAGTAACGCCGTCAGCACAGGCGGCGGCGATAAAAAGTATCGGGAACTCATCGATTGCCAGCGGCACAAGCTGTGCAGGAATATCTATACCTGAAAGCGCAGCGCTGCGTACCTTGATATCAGCTACCGGTTCACCACCGATATCGCGTTGATTAAGCAGCTCAATATCTGCCCCCATCAGCTTGAGAATATCGATAACCCCGGTACGGGTCGGATTAATGCCAACGTGGGTTAACCTGATTTCGCTGTCTGTCGCTATCGATGCCGCCACCATAAGA
>CALDDP010000300.1 GCA_937936805.1 uncultured Gammaproteobacteria bacterium
CAGTACACATCTCGGCGAAGTAATGGAAACGACCTGCGACCAGTGCAAGAGTTGTTTTCGCCTCACGGAAAAACAACTCCAGCAAGCCTATGGCAAAGTTCGCTGCGGTGAGTGTGGCAGCGTGTTCAATGCCATGACAACGCTGAAGAACTACGAGGGAGAATTACCGCCCGACTATTTTGAAAAACAACAGGAGGAAGATGAGCTGGAGCATGAAAAAACCCTGCCGGTATCCGACTTCGACCTGGAAACCAATTTTGTTGAACGCCGTCAGGTCAGCCTGCACGAAGCCATGTACGGTTCCGAGCGCCGATCGTTTTTTTCGCTCGGCCCGCTGGCGTGGTTGGTCGGCATACTGTTATTAGTCGCAGTGGGTATCGCGCAGACAGTTTATTATCAACGCTACCAACTGGTAGAAAATCCGCGCTACCAGCAACAGGTGATTAACCTGTGCCAGGTGCTGCCCTGTTCTGAAACCGCTTTTTCCAGCACCGAGCAGATTCACTTGCTGGAACGTAACGTGTTTACCCATCCCATAGCCAGGAATGCCCTAATGGTAACCGGATCATTTGTTAACCAGGCACCGTTTACACAAAAGCTGCCCGAGCTGCTGATCAGTCTGTTTGATGTTCAGGGCAAACTGATAGCTAATCGACTCTTCACCCCTGCCGATTATCTGTTAGATAACAGGAATCGCAGGGTTATAAAGCCAGATTTACCGGTTCAGTTCCGCCTGGAAATTGTCGACCCCGGAACCGACGCCCTGACTTATGAGTTCGAGTTTTTCTAATCCGGGCAGCGAATTGCTTTAAATAAGCCACATTAATACCAACATCGAAATATACTGGTATCTGCAAATTAAAACTCGGAGTATATTGCACGTTTTCCGGGCCGTTCCAAGGGATTATAGAACTGCTAACCGATGCATCTGAAAATCAACTTCGCCAAATTTTTTCCATTCCTGAGCTGGGGTAGAAACCTGACCCGCGAAAGCGTGCGTGCCGATACGCTGGCTGGACTCACGGGTGCTGCAATCGTGCTGCCGCAGGGAGTTGCTTTCGCGGCGATAGCCGGCATGCCGCCCGAATACGGTCTTTACACCAGCATCGTGCCAGCAGTTATCGCTGCCCTGTTCGGTTCTTCCTGGCACCTTGTTTCCGGACCTACCACGGCGGCCTCAATCATCATGTTCGCGTCCTTGAGCGGAATGGCCGCACCCGGCAGTGCAGAGTATGTCGCCATGGCTATCACGCTGGCCTTCATGGTCGGAATCATGCAACTGGTAATGGGGGTGGTGCGACTCGGAGCGCTGGTAAATTTCATATCTCACTCGGTTGTCGTCGGATTTACCGCGGGGGCGGCTTGCCTGATTGCGGCCAAGCAGGCGCAGGAGTTTCTAGGAATCGATATACCTGACGGCATCCATTTATTTAATACGATCGAATTTCTCTGGGTCAACTGGGAGGATCTACACCCACTGGTCATGCTGGTCGCAATCATCACTTTGCTAACCGGAATTCTTGCGCAGCGTCGTCTGGGTGGCATGAGCATGATAGCTGCATTACTGGTCGGCAGTGCCGCGGCAGTGCTGTTTAACATCGCCTTTGGCGAACAGACCTCCGGCATCGAGATGGTGGGTGCATTACCTCAGCAATTGCCTCCATTGTCGATGCCGCAGTTTTCGTTCGAGACCTTTCGCCAACTGTCACCACTTGCCCTGACGATGACGCTGTTTGCACTGACCGAGGCGGTTTCGATTGCGCGTTCGATTTCACTCAAGTCCGGTCAGCCCATCAACGGCAACCAGGAGTTTATCGGACAGGGATTATCCAATATTTTCGGCAGCTTTTTTTCATCCTACGTTGCCACCGGCTCATTTAACCGCAGCGGCGCCAACTACGATGCCGGCGCGCGCAGCCCGTTGGCGGCGATACTCGCTGGCGTGCTGCTGATAGTGCTCGTGCTACTGGTGGCACCTTTGACCTCCCACCTGCCCAAAGCGGCCGTGGCCGGATTATTGTTCCTGGTTGCATGGCGCCTGATCAATTTCGCACAGATCCATAAAATCCTGCGCGCCGACAAAAACGAGGCGATAATCCTTGGCGTCGTCTTTTTCGGCACGGTCTTTTTCTCGATCGAGTTCGCGATTCTGGCGGGGATTCTTTTGTCGCTGATGACTTTCCTGCGTAAGACTTCACGTCCCAGGCTTTCACCCAGGGTACCTGATCCCGAATCGAGAACGCGCAAATTTGTCTACGGACAATTTCTCCCCGAATGTCCTCAACTCAAGATTCTACGTCTCGATGATTCGCTTTACTTCGGTTCAGTGGCACATGTGGGTGAACTGTTACGCCGCTACCGGGAACACTACCCAGAGCAAAAACATTTGTTCCTGTTAACCAAGGGTATCGCCCAGGTAGATGTCGCCGGCGCCGAACTGCTGATCAAGGAGGCGCGAGAGAGACGCGATCTCGGTGGCGACCTTTACATGTACCAGCTCCGCGCAACCGCATCGAAGGTGTTCAACCGGGGTGGTTATCGCGATGAAATTGGCGAAGCCAACATTTTTCAATCCAAGGAAGGCGCGCTCTCGGCAATATTCGACAGGCTGGATAAAGATATTTGCGCGACCTGTGAGCATCGCATCTTTGAAGAGTGCAAGTCGATCCAGCAACAGACCGAGGAAACGGAAAAGTAACCGGCCATGTCGTTCGCTATTGGTCCTCATCGTTTTGCAAACCGCCTCGTACTGGCACCCATGGCCGGGGTCACCGATCGCCCGTTTCGTCAGATGTGTCGCCAACTCGGCGCCGGTATGACGGTATCTGAAATGATTACCAGTCGGCCTGACCTGCGTAACAGCCGCAAGACGCGGTTGCGCATGGATCACCAGGGTGAGCCGGGACCGATAATCGTCCAGATCGCCGGCGGTATTCCCGAGATGATGGCTCAGGCCGCGATCTACAACGTTGAAAATGGCGCCGAAATAATCGACATCAATATGGGCTGTCCGGCGAAAAAAGTATGCAGGGTCGATGCGGGTTCGGCATTACTCAAAGACAGCAAACTGGTCGCATCTATTCTAACCGCGGTGGTCGACGCCGTCACAGTGCCGGTCACGCTCAAAGTACGCACCGGCTGGTCGCGCCAGAAAAACAACGCGCTTGAAATAGCAGGCATTGCGCAGGACTGTGGAATTCAGGCCCTGACCATCCATGGCCGCAGTCGTGAAGACAGGTTTTCAGGCATCGCCGAGTACGAGACCATTCGTCGGGTCAAGGAAAATGTTCAGCTTCCGATAATCGCGAATGGCGACATCGATTCGGTGCAAAAAGCAAAAATGGTCATGGACTTCACCGCTGCGGATGCTATTATGGTCGGCCGTATAGCGCAGCAGCGTCCGTGGATATTCAGCCAGATCGAACAGTATCTGAGCACCGGCAAAGAACCGGAAGAACCCGCCGACGAGCTAAAACAAGCATGGCTGACAAGCCATTTAGAAAATCTGTACGCGTTTTACGGGGAGCATCAGGGGGTGCAGATCGCGCGTAAGCATATCAATTGGCAACTTGGCCAGACACAGGATTATCACCTGGTTAAGCCACAGCTAATGCAGGCACAAACGGCGGCACAACAGCTGGAAACGATCGAAGCTTACTACAACGACTGCATTCTGAAGAGCTATGCCCGGGCGTCCTGAATAGCGCCAGTGGCGAAACATGGTTAGTGAGTGTGGCAAAAAAGAAAAACACAAGCTTGTTGCAACAGTCCGTAGAATTGGCGATTCGCAAGTATCTAGACGATCTTGACGGCGAGCTACCCTGCAACCTGTTCGACACTGTTATTTCTGAAATCGAACAACCAATGCTGAAAACAGTACTTCGGCATTGCGATAACAACCAGTCCAGGACCGCGTCATGCCTCGGCATTAACCGCGGCACCTTGCGCAAAAAACTTAAGCAGTACCATATCGAACATTAATACTGTTGGTTTCGCAATCGGCTATAATGCCGTTTTTTCGATACCACCACGGACCAAAAATGCCCCAAGCTATTCGCCGCGCACTCATCAGTGTTTCAGATAAAACCGGCATCGTCGAACTGGCTCTAAGTCTCCACAATAGCGGCGTCGAACTCCTTTCCACCGGTGGAACAGCCAAATTGATCGCCGAGCAGGGTATCGCTGTCACCGAAATCTCGACTCATACCGGTTTTCCCGAAATGATGGCGGGACGGGTCAAGACATTGCATCCCAGGGTTCATGGCGGCATTCTGGGACGCCGCGGAATCGATGACGCAGTGATGCGGGAACACGGTATAGACCCGATCGATCTGGTAGTGATCAATCTCTACCCGTTCCAGCAAACGGTCGCCGACCCAGACTGTAGCATCGAGGATGCAATCGAAAATATCGATATCGGGGGGCCGGCAATGGTACGCGCCGCAGCCAAGAACCATGCCAGCGTTACCATAGTCGTCGACCCTGACGATTACCCTGCCCTGATGCAGGAAATGGAAGCGAATTGCGAGGTCAGCGACAGAACGCGTTTTTCACTGGCGATAAAGGCGTACGAACACACCGCGCAGTATGATGGTGCAATTGCCAACTATTTTGGACACATGGTGCAAGCGCAGGAAGACCAGGCTTTCCCGCGCACCTTAAACCTGCAGTTTCATCATACGCAGGCAATGCGCTACGGGGAAAACCCGCATCAGGCAGCGGCTTTCTACACCTCGCCCGGCAACCCGGAACCCAGCGTCGCCAACGCGGTACAGATCCAGGGCAAGGCGCTTTCGTTCAATAATATCGCCGACACCGACGCTGCGCTCGAATGTGTGAAACAGTTTGAGAATCCATGTTGCGTAATCGTCAAGCATGCCAACCCCTGTGGTGTAGCACAGGCCGACAATATCCACGATGCCTACCAGCGCGCCTTCAGCACTGACCCTGAATCCGCGTTCGGCGGTATCATTGCATTCAACCGCCCGCTCGACGCCAGCACCGCGCAAGCTATTATCGACAAGCAGTTTGTCGAAGTCATTATCGCCCCGACGATTGCAGACGCCGCGATTGAAACCGTCTCGAGCAAGGAAAACGTGCGCCTGCTAAGCTGCGGCCAATGGGACAATGCGCAAACCCGCCTTGATTACAAGCATGTCAATGGCGGTATTCTGGTTCAGGATGCCGACCAGGCGCTCTACCAGGGCCTTGAAACAGTCAGCGAAGTGAAACCCGATGACCAGCAAATGCAGGATATGGTGTTTGCCTGGCAGGTCGCCAAGTTTGTCAAATCCAATGCCATAATTTATGCACGAGACAACATGACTATCGGCGTCGGCGCCGGGCAGATGTCACGCATTAACAGCGCACGTATTGCCGCGATCAAGGCCGCACACGCGGGCCTCGAGGTAGCCGGTTCGGTAATGGCTTCCGACGCTTTCTTCCCGTTTCGCGATGGTATCGATGCCGCCAACGAAGTCGGCATACGCGCGATCATCCAGCCAGGTGGATCGATGCGCGACGACGAAGTCATTGCCGCGGCGAACGAACATGGCATGGCGATGGTTTTCACCGGAATGCGACATTTCCGGCACTGAGGCAGGCGTATTAGATGAAAGTGTTAATCGTTGGTGGCGGCGGACGGGAACATGCGCTCGCCTGGAAAGCAGCCCAGTCGAAACTGGTGCAGCAGGTGTACATCGCTCCGGGCAACGCCGGCACGGCGCTGGAAGAAGGCATGGAAAATGTTGCGATTGGTGCCGAAGATATTGACGGATTGCTGGAATTTGCCAGCACCAGTCAAATCGGGCTCACCATAGTCGGCCCCGAGGCACCGCTGGTAGCCGGTATCGTCGACCGCTTCGAAGCCAGTGGTCTGACGATCTTTGGACCCGGAGCCAACGCCGCTCAGCTGGAGGGCTCCAAAACCTTTACCAAGGACTTTCTCGCACGCCATGCAATTCCAAGTGCTGCCTACCAGAGCTTCACCGAGGTCGACGCCGCCTGCGAATATGTCGAGCAAAAGGGCACCCCGATTGTAATCAAGGCTGACGGCCTTGCGGCCGGCAAGGGCGTGATCATTGCGCGAACCCGGGATGAAGCACGGTCAACAATCACAGATATGTTGTCAGCTAACCGTTTTGGCGAAGCTGGTCACCGCGTCGTGATCGAGGAATTTCTGACTGGTGAAGAAGCCAGCTACATCTGCATCGTCGACGGTGAACAGGTACTGCCAATGGCTAGCTCGCAGGATCACAAGGCGCGTGACAATGGCGATCTCGGACCCAATACAGGCGGTATGGGCGCTTACTCCCCGGCCCCGGTACTCAGCGCAGACATCGAAGCCAGGGTAATACGGGATATTATTCTACCGACCGTGAAAGGAATGAATGCCGAGGGTAATCGTTATCGCGGCTTTTTATATGCCGGCCTGATGATTGGCGCCGACGGTGTCGCCAAAGTGCTCGAATACAACTGCCGTTTCGGTGATCCTGAAACTCAGCCTGTCATGATGCGCCTGCAATCTGACCTGGTTGAACTTTGCCTGGCTGCCTGCCAGGGTGAGCTCGACTCCAAGTCCACGCAATGGGATCAACGCGCCAGTCTTGGCGTAGTAATGGCTGCGAACGGTTATCCTGATAGTTACGAGAAAGGTGCCCTGATTGAAAATATTCCACCGCAGTCAGCGACCGGCAAAGTGTTTCATGCCGGCACCAGGCTCGGCGCAGATGGCAGCATCCGGTCTGATGGTGGCCGTGTATTGTGCGCGGTAGGTCTCGGTGACAATATCAGGGATGCGCAATTGCGCGCTTACGAACTGGTTGAAGAAATTAGCTGGGATTCGGCATATTTCCGCACCGATATCGGCTTCAAGGCACTGTAAAACCGGCGGGGAAATAGTTAACTTAGGGCGGACTTATAAAGTAGTTTATGAGGTTGATTGCGTAAATTACTGACTGCTATAAGAAAAAAATCACGTCCCTGTGAAATCGACACAACCACTACATATTGTATGTGTAAAAAATATATACCGCAAGATATTGTGCTTTAGTATTTTATCACTATACTACCGGAATCCAGTCTAGGAATCCCAGTATGAAGTGCCCCAATTGTAATTCCCAAATGTTCATCACCGATGAAACAGCTACCACCCGGAGCTCGGTCACCTTTTATCGCTGCAGCATCTGTATCAGCGAGCATGTTTCCTCGGAACCCGTGGCACAGGCTTCCAATCTCGAAACGACCGACTATTTCGACACCCCGGCTACAGAAAGAAAACGCTACCTGATGGTTTAAGCGCCGCCTGGCAAAGCTCTCGCATCGGCTGATACATCGACCCGGTGCCCCGGCCTTGCGCCAGGAGTTCTGACTGCCTGATGTGATCAGATTCTGGGGAACTTGAGGCTAACCCTCAGCCCACCTGTTCTTGCAGCGCGAAAATCCAGCCCAATATTGTAGGACTCGACTATGTCAGCGACAACGGCGAGCCCGATGCCCTGCCCTTCGGTCGCCTGATCGAGACGGGTACCGCGATTCAGAATCTGCTCTATCTCGGCGGCAGCCAGGCCCTCACCGTCATCTTCGATGGTCAGGGTCATCGATTTGTCTTCACTTTCCAGACTCTCGATTACGATTCTTTTTGTACCGTATTTGAAGGCGTTGTCGAGCAGGTTACCAACCACCTCGAGGCAGTCACCTTCATCCATTCGCAGCAGCATCTGCGCCGGCAGGTTACGCTCGACCCTGACAGCCTTTTCCTGGTAGACCTTTTCCAGCGCCGATACCAGCTTGTCAACTATTCCGACCAGATCGACCGGCTTGCTGATACGAATATCCGCAACGCTGGTCGCCTTCTGTAACTGGTAAGACACAATCTGGTTCATCCGATCAGTCTGTTCGCGCAGGGTTTCTATCTGGGACTGGCTCAGATCGTTCCGATCACTGAGACCGGTCAATACCGCAAGCGGCGTTTTCAGGCTATGCGCGAGATCGTCCATCGCGTTGCGATAACGCTCGCGCTGATACTGCTCGCGCTTTAACAGGATGTTCAGATTTTCGGTGAGCGGCGCTATTTCATCAGGGTAGTCCTGCTCAAACCCCGTCTGTTGTTGATCTTCTATTGCCTTCACTTCGAGGCCTATTTTCTGCAGCGGCCGCAGACTCCAGCGGGTCACGATATACATCACAGCGAGTAACAGCACAGTGGTAACAATTAACCAGGCCCATAGAGTCTGGCGAAAGCGGCTGAGCTGGTCGAAATATCCAACCGCGTTACGCCAGACAACCACATCGTAACGCTGCAGTTCACTGTTCACGTCCGGCCACTGCAGCGCAAAGCTGAGTCGAAAGTACGGCGCAGCAAAATACTCGACAATTTCAAATTCCCATTTCCCGAGTTCTGTAACTCCGATCGCAGGGAAGCCGACCGTAATCGATTCAGAGCGCCAGATTTCCCGCTTTTGCTGATCGTAAAGCAGTGCGTACAAACCGGAATTGCGGGTCACCAGGCTGGGCTCAAATAAACGATCACCCGACACTGTAATACTCTGACCCTGTTGATCCTGATCGACCGCGCCGAGCAGGCTGTATATGAGTAATTGCAGGCCGTCTTCCTCGGCCTGCAAGGCGCGTTTTACCACGGCCCGCTCCAGCGCTATAGCCGTCAGCACCATGAATACGACCAGTACCACCATCGACACCAGTGTCAGTCTGGATTTGATCGATTTCACTTCGGTTTAATTTTGCTCCGCCCGCTGAAGTGTCAAACGATAACCCCTCCCGCGCAGAGTTTCTATGGGTTTCAAGCTCTCATCCGGATCAAGCTTCTGGCGTAAACGCCGAATAAAAACCTCGATCACGTTACTATCGTTATCAGTTTCATCATCATACAGATGCTCGGTCAATACCGTCTTCGAGATCACTTCACCGGCATGCATCATCAGATACTCGAGCACCTTGTACTCGTATGCCGTCAAGTCCACTTCGCGTTCATCGACATAAGTACGCTGGGTAGCGGTATCGAGACTTACCGGTGAGCAGACAATACGTGAATCCGACCATCCGGAGGCCCGCCTGATCAGCACGCGGATACGCGCCATCATTTCTTCATGATGAAACGGCTTGACCAGATAATCATCGGCGCCCGCGTCCAGTCCTTCAACCTTGTCCTGCCAACGCCCTCTAGCAGTAAGGATCAGAATGGGAATCTTATTACCCTCTTCACGGATTTGATTGATCACTTCCAGCCCTGACATTTTGGGTAAACCCAGGTCGATGACAGCGACATCCGCCGGATATTCCTGTACCAGGTAAAGTCCTTCATCGCCATTATCGGCACTATCGACTGCAAATCCTTCTGACTTCAAACGCTCGACGATTTGCTGCTGGATATCGATATCATCTTCTATGACTATCGCTCGCATGGGAACTCCTGCATCGCTGGAAATAACAATTAAAAAACAGGCGCAAACTGGACGCGCATTTTAATGCGTTTGCCGGGATCATACGGCATTTCAATCTGGTAACTGCGGCCACGATAATTATAGGTCACATCATAGCCGTCTATGACTTTTTCATAGTCGACCTCGTAACGGGTCTCGCAATGTTCCTCGTAGCGGGCAATCTCGTGGGAGCCATGACCGGAATGCCCGTTGACAACATCGTGGCCGATTTTGGCTCCGGCGATAGTACCGATCACCGTCGCTACCTTGCGCGCATTGCCGCGCCCGAGCTGGTGGCCGATAAATCCACCCACAAGGCCTCCAACCAGCATGCCACCAGCCGACCGCCGTGGTTGGCTTCGCGTGTGGTAAACCGGCTCTTCCCAGCATTCACGCACCGGCCTGGATACTTCTACTTCACGATATATGCGTTGCACACTGGTCACCCGCGCATACTCGTAAAGGTCCTGACGTGGTTTAAACCCGTGCTTGTTGTGGCCATGACCATTGTTGGCGGCGCCAGCGGCATTGGCAACTAACAAAACCATTACCGCCATTGTTGATTGCAGAGCTTTCATACCAGTCTCCTGCTTGCCTGAAGATAAACGGCAATATAAGCAAAACTAACTGAATCAAGCCTTAACACTATCGTCTTGCGCCGGCTACAGTCGAACATTTTAGCGCTGTTTCTAAGCCGGCCGCCGCACGCGAAATGGGGTTGCTTTTTAAGGGCGATTGCCTAAGCTTGTCGGCTGATTTAACAGCAGTCGCGAGTATGTTTGCACTAGAGATAGAAAATCTGCACAAAACCTATGCCAGTGGCCTGGAGGCGCTCAAGGGTATCGACCTGCACGTAGAGCAAGGTGATTTCTTTGCCCTGCTCGGCCCCAACGGTGCCGGCAAGTCTACCTGCATCGGCATCATTTCAGGCCTGGTCAACAAGACACGCGGTAGCGTCAGTATTTTCGGTCATTCGATTGACAGGGAATTCATTGTCGCCAAGTCGTTACTGGGCTCGGTACCACAGGAATTCAACTTCAATACCTTCGAACCTGTGGAAGAGATCGTCATCAACCAGGCTGGTTTTTATGGAGTGCCCGCTCGAATTGCTCGCCAGGAAACCGAGCACTACCTGAAGCAGCTGGGGCTTTGGCAACACCGCCGGTCGCAGGCGCGACGGCTATCGGGAGGCATGAAACGTCGCCTGATGATTGCACGGGCATTGATTCATAAACCGCGCCTGCTGATCCTTGACGAACCTACCGCAGGCGTTGATATCGAATTACGGCGCACGATGTGGGATTTTCTCGATCAAATCAACGGCCAGGGAACCACCATAATACTTACCACGCATTACCTTGAAGAAGCCGAGCGCATGTGCCGCAACGTCGCCATCATCGACGACGGCGAAATCATCCAGAACACCAGCATGAAGCTGTTACTCAAACAGTTGAACAGCGAAACCTTCGTGCTTTACCTGCGCGATGATCTGGCACAGGTTCCCCGGCTGCAACGTCTTGACAATATTGTCCAGCTCGATCATCACAGCATCGAAGTCGAAGTGCCGGACAGCTGTTCGATCAATGATCTGATTCACGAACTTGATGCACAAGGCATCGTCGTGGAGCGCCTGCGCAACAAGGTCAACCGGCTCGAGGAACTGTTCGTCAAGTTGACGAGCAAGCCAGACAACTCGAGCGCGGCCTGATGATCCGACAATTCTGGATCGCTTACCTGACGATTACACGCAAGGAAATAATGCGCTTTACCCGCATCTGGGTGCAAACCATCATTCCACCGGTAGTAATGGTAGCGCTTTACTTCGTCATCTTCGGTAATCTGATCGGCCAACGCATCGGCGAGATGGACGGCATGACTTATGTTGACTTCATCATGCCGGGCCTGGTGATGATGTCGATCATCACCAACTCCTACACCAATGTTGTTTCGTCTTTCTATGGCGCCAAGTATTCGCGTCACATCGAGGAAATGCAGATCGCACCGGTACCCGACCTGGTTATCCTGCTCGGATTTGTCAGCGGAGGTATGGTGCGTGGAATCAGTGTCGGCATCGCGGTAACCCTGGTCTCGTTACTGTTTACCGATTTCAGCATTTACAACCCGTTCGTGGTATTGCTGGTGGCGCTGCTGACCTCCTGCCTGTTCGCACTTGCCGGATTGATAAATGCGATATTCGCCAACAGCTTCGACGATATCACCATTATTCCAACCTTTGTATTGACTCCCCTCACCTATCTAGGCGGTATATTCTACTCCATCAAGTTGTTGCCCGAGTTCTGGCAGCAGGTTTCTCTGGGTAACCCGATCCTCTATATGGTCAATAGTTTCCGTTATGGATTTCGCGGTATTAGCGATATCGATTTGTCGACCGCTATAGCGGTTATCCTGTTTTTCATAGTGGTGTTATTTGCCACCTGCCTGACCCTGCTGGCCCGCGGTACCGGCATTCGCCAATGATCGAGCTGATCGATGTAGGCGTCAACCTGACCAACAAGAGCCTGCAACAGGACATCGATGCCGTCATGCGGCGCGCCGGTGAGGCCGGCGTGATGCAGATGGTGGTGACCGGTACTTCGATTGCGGAAAGCCGACAGGCCATTGCGCTATGCGAGCATTATCCCGAACGCCTGGTCTCGACCTGCGGAATCCACCCGCATCACGCCAGTGAGTGGAACCAGGACTGCCGGGCCGAACTTGAAAATTTGGCCCGACGCGATTGCGTGCGCGCCATCGGCGAAACCGGGCTCGACTTCAACAGAAACTACTCCCCGCATGCGGTGCAGGAAATGGCTTTTCAGCAGCAAATGGAACTGGCCGTCGCCCTGCAGATGCCACTGTTCTGCCACCAACGCGACGCACACGAACGTTTTGTGGCGATGCTGCGCGAATATCGCGACGATATCAGCAGGCTGGTTGTGCATTGCTTTACCGACAATCGCGAGGCTTTAACCGACTACCTCGACCTCGATTGTTACATCGGTATCACCGGCTGGATCTGCGATGAGCGGCGCGGGCTTGAGTTGCAACAGCTGGTAAAACTGATCCCGGATAACCGCTTGTTACTCGAAACCGACGCGCCCTACCTGCTGCCGCGAAATATTCAGCCCAGGCCCCCGAGCCGGATCAACGAACCCGCCTATCTACCCCATATCCTCGAGAATGTAGCCTTTCACCAGGGTAAAACGGTTGCTTTACTGGCCCGGCAGAGCCTGCAAAACAGCAGGACTTTCTTCGACCTTTAGCCAGCATACAGGCAAATCTCAAAAAGCCCCGCGGGCCCCGGGATCCAGCTCTCAAAACTGCATTTTAGGCACAAAAATTGGTTACAAGTGTCATTTTACGATCTAAACTAAGGAATAAACCTAACGGTTTAGTCTATGAATGATCAGGTAAAACTCAATTTCTTTGCATCGACCCCGGAGCCCTGCAGTTACCTTGATAACCGCAAGTCGGTCAGCGCATTCGCCAATCCCCATATGGATATGGACATGGGCACTTATAACGAGTTGATTCAACACGGTTTTCGTCGCTCCGGCGGGTACATCTACCGACCACATTGCCCGCAGTGCAAGGAATGCATATCAGTCAGGGTGCCGGTAAAGCGGCATCAGTATTCACGCAGCGAACAACGGGTCATCAAGCGTAACGCGGATCTGAAAATCACCGTCATGCCGGGACGATATCGTGATGAACACTTCGATCTGTATCGGCGTTATATAGACAGTCGACACAACGACGGCAGCATGGCCAATCCCAGCAAATCCGACTACCATCGATTTTTGATTAGCGACTGGGCCGACACCCTGTTTTTCGAATTCCGCCTGAACCGAATTTTGATGTCTGTGGCGGTTTGCGATGTGACCAGCAACGGTTTATCCGCGGTTTATACCTTTTTCGATCCGGACCACGAGTCTCGTAGCCCCGGTCATTTTGCGATCCTGAATCAAATCCACGAAACCCGCTCACGCGATCTCGATTACCTTTATCTCGGATACTGGATTCGCGATTGCGACAAAATGAGCTACAAGCGGCGCTATAAACCACTTGAAGCCTATCTCGACGACCAGTGGGTCGCGCTAGACTAGCTGCTTTAATTTTTTCCAGTCGAAAGCAGGGCCCGGGTCGGTTTTACGTCCCGGCGCGATATCGCTGTGGCCGGCAATAGCATCGGCGTCGATGTCGGGATAACTGTCCCGCAATGCTTTGATTAATTCGGCAAGACTGTGGTACTGAGCCTCGGCATAGGCCTGATGGTCACAACCTTCAAGTTCGATACCGACGGAAAAGTTGTTGCAGGCCGTTTCGCCGCACCATTGCGATTCACCCGCATGCCAGGCGCGATCGTTAAACGAGACAAATTGAATCACGTTTCCGTCACGTTCGATAAGACAATGGGCCGAAACCGTCATGCTGCAGATAGACTCGAAATACTCGTGCACGCCGGCGTCGAGCCGGTTGCAAAAAAACTTTTGAATATGACCACCACCGTATTCGCCAGGTGGTAAACTAATGCCGTGTACGACGACCAGTTTTACGCCTGTACCGTCGGGTCTGGCATCGAAATTGGGTGACCGAATCACTTCAACGGACTGCAACCAGCCTGCATCATCTATGGAAAGTTTTATCATGCGCCGGATTTAACCCGATATTACTGTATTTGAATTATTACTCGCCCCAGACACGATAGTTTAGCATCCTTGAACCTGCAAGATCTCAATCAGCCGCAACAACAGGCGGTCAAATGTATCGACCGGCCCTGTCTGGTGCTCGCCGGTGCCGGCAGTGGCAAAACAGGCGTTATTACGCGCAAGGTCGCGTGGTTGCTTCGGCAGGGTTACGCCGCGCAGCATATTTGCGCGGTCACCTTTACCAACAAGGCGGCTCGCGAAATGCGTCAGCGCGTGACACGGTTGATAGACAGCAAAACCACCAAAGGGCTGAAGATATCGACCTTTCACAGTCTCGGGCAACGCATCCTGATCCATGAATCGCATCGCCTGGGATATCGTCGTGGTTTCAGCATAATGGATTCACGCGACGTCGAGACCTGCCTCGGCGAACTTGCCCATCGACTCGAACAGGACTCCGACTATATCAGGCAATCCATGTACCAGATCAGTCGCTGGAAAAATGATTTCGTGGCTCCCGCAGCCGCTGCCGCAACCGCCGATACCCCGTTGCTGCAGGCCCAGGCTCGCCTGTACGAAGAGTATCAGCAACACCTGCAGACCTGTAACTCGATGGATTTCGATGACCTGATCATGCTGCCGGTGCAGCTGTTTCGTGATCACGCGGAAGTACTCAACAACTGGCAGGACAGGATCCGCTACCTGTTAATCGACGAGTACCAGGATACCAATACCAGTCAGTACGAATTGGTGAAGGCACTTTGCGGCATACGCCAGAAATTAACCGTGGTCGGCGATGACGACCAGTCGATCTACGCATGGCGCGGTGCCCGTCCTGAAAACCTGCAACGCCTGCAGCAGGACTTTGCCGCGCTCGAAGTGATCAAGCTCGAGCAGAACTATCGCTCCAGCAGTCGCATTCTCGGCGCAGCAAACCAGTTAATCGCCAACAATCGGCACCTCTATGAAAAGAAACTCTGGTCGGCTTCCGCCGCCGGCGAACTGATCCGGGTGTTTCCCTGCAAGAATGCCGATGACGAAGCCAACCGGGTAGTGGTCGATATTCTCAGTAAACGCTTCCAGGAAAATACTCCATGCAGTCAGTTTGCGATTCTTTATCGAAGTAATTTCCAGTCAAGGAATTATGAAAAAGCCCTGCGTGACCACTCGATTCCCTACCAGGTCGCTGGCGGCAACGCGTTTTTCGAACGACGCGAGATCAAGGACATCCTCGCCTACCTGCGCCTGCTCAGCAATCCCGACGACGACCAGGCCCTGCTCAGGATAATCAATGTACCGCGCCGCGAAATTGGTGCCACCAGTATCAAGGCGCTGGCAACTTACGCCGGATCCAGGAAACGCAGCCTAGATGTCGCCATGCGCGAACTGGGTCTGCTCGAATCCATCAACAACCGCGCACGGATACGTATCCAGGGGTTCATCGAGTTAATCGCGGAGCTGCGTCAACAGGCCCTGCAGGATGATGCGATGGATCTGTGTCGAGCACTCGTCTCCAGGATTGATTACTCCGACTGGCTGCGTGAAACCTGCACCTCGGTCAAGCAGGCCGAAGCGGCTATGGAGAACGTTATGGAACTGATCAGCTGGATCGGAAACCTGCAGAAGGAGCGTGACGACAAATCACTCGACGCCGTGGTAGCGCATCTGTCACTGATGTCGATACTCGAAAATGGCGAGGATCAAAAACCGCAGGATGCAGTCCAGCTGATGACGATTCACGCCGCCAAGGGCCTCGAGTTTGAACATATTTACCTGGTCGGCTTCGAAGAAGACAGCCTGCCGCATCATCAATCACAGGATGATGACGGTATAGAAGAGGAACGCCGACTGGCCTACGTCGGGATCACGCGTGCGGCTTCGAACCTGACGCTGAGTTATGCCAAAACCCGGCAGAAATTCGGTGATATGCTGCAATGCGAGGTCAGCCGGTTTATGTATGAACTACCCGAAGCCGACCTCGAAGGCGCAGAGCACACATTGAGCAAACTGTCAGATAGTGAGAAACACCAGCGTGGGCTCGATACCTTCGCCGATCTGAAAGCCCTGCTGGGTAGCGCAGACTAGAAGCGTGAACTCAGATAGTTGCGTCATGCCGGGCGTTCGAAGGAACCCCCGGCGTCATTGCTGAAGAATAATAAGTTTTGAATATGCGAACGCTATGAGATCCCCCGCTTGCGCGGGGATCCGACGTATCGGGATGACATAAAATAGCTTCTTAGTGCGCGAGTATCTGGCTCAGGAAAAGCTTGGTTCGATCGTGCTGTGGATTATCGAAGAATTCATGCGGGTTGTTTTCTTCAATGATTTGCCCGCCGTCCATGAATATGACGCGATTCGCAACCGTCTTGGCAAATCCCATTTCGTGGGTTACACACAGCATGGTCATTCCTTCCTTGGCGAGTTCGATCATGACGTCGAGCACTTCCTTGATCATTTCCGGGTCGAGTGCCGAGGTCGGCTCATCAAATAACATGATTCTTGGATTCATGCACAGCGAACGAGCGATCGCAACCCGTTGCTGCTGGCCGCCCGAGAGTTGGCCGGGATACTTATCAGCCTGTTCGGGAATTTTTACCCGCTCCAGGTACTTCATCGCCGTTGCTTCGGCTTCCTTGCGTGGGACCTGCTTGACCCAGATCGGCGCCAGGGCACAGTTTTCCATCACGGTAAGGTGTGGGAACAGGTTGAAGTGCTGGAAACACATGCCGACCTCGCGACGAATCGCGTCGATATTCTTCAAATCGTTGGTCAACTCGACATTGTCGACAATTATATCGCCCTGCTGGTGTTCCTCGAGCCGGTTGATGCAACGAATCAAGGTCGATTTACCGGAACCGGAAGGACCGCAGATAACGATTCTCTCACCCCGATAAACATCGAGATTGACATCCCTGAGAACGTGAAAGGAGCCATACCATTTATGCATGTCCTTGATTTTAATGACCAGTTCGTCGGATACGTGGAGATCGGATGCTTCTGGTTGGCTACTCATAGTTTTATACCCTGGTTATTTTTTAATGTCCGGTATGGAGTTTCTTTTCGAGATAAAGCGAGTATCTTGCCATCGAGAAGCAGGATACAAAGAAAAAGATCGCAACGAACACGTAAATTTCCGTCGACAGTCCCTGCCACTTGGTATCGGCCAGCGATGCCCGTCCCATACCGAGAGGATCGAACAGGCCGATAATGATGACAAGCGTCGTATCTTTATACAGGCCGATAAAGGTATTCACGATCCCGGGAATCGAAATCTTCAACGCCTGCGGCAATATAATCAAACGCATCGACTGCCAGTATTTCAATCCCATCGAGTCGGCGGCTTCGATCTGCCCCTTGGGTAATGCCTGTAAACCGCCCCTGATGACCTCGGCGATATAGGCCGCCGAAAACAGGGTCACCATGATCAGTACACGCAGCAACAGGTCGAAGGTCGTACCCGGCGGCAGGAAATAATTCAGCATGGTCGAGGCGACAAACAGCAGCGTGATCAGCGGCACACCGCGAATGAACTCGATAAACGCGACGCAGACCATGCGCATCGCCGGCATGTGCGATTGCCGCCCGAGCGCGAGAGCGATGCCCAATGGCAGGGAACCTACGATACCGGTAACACCGATAACCAGCGTCAGCATGAAGCCGCCAAACTTGTCGGTTGACACCGGTGTCAGACCCATGCCACCCAACAGCAGCCATCCTATTACGAATGGTGCAATTAACGAAAACCATAATCCCTGCTTGCGATAGGCAATATGGTCAAACAGCACCGGGAGCAGCGCGGCCAGCATCAGGAAGAACGACAGGTTAATCCGCCAGCGTTCTTCAACCGGATAAAATCCGTAAACAAATATTTCGAAGCGCTTGCCGATAAATGCCCAGCAGGCGCCCAACTCGTGACCTCCCGCCTTGGCGATTGCACGACAATCATCACGTGAATCGGCCGAAAATACCGCATCGAAGATAATCCAGTTCAACAACGGCGGCAGTATGACGTAAAGCAGGTAGATCGTCAGAACGGTGATGACAATGTTGGTTGTCGATGAAAACAGGTTATGGCGAACCCAGCCGATAATTCCGACTTCACTGGTTGGAGGCGGCAGGCTCGGATGTTCGCCTACTGGGTATGATTGTTCAGTACTCATCTTAGCGCTCCACCAGTTTCATACGTTTGTTATACCAGTTCATAAACGCCGAAATAAGCAACGAAAACATCAGGTATATGCTCAGCACGATAGTCATGCATTCCATTTCGCGTCCTGTCTGGTTCAACGATATCCCACCGATGGTCGCCACGATATCCATGTATCCGATCGCGATTGCGAGCGAAGAATTCTTGGTAATATTGAGATACTGGCTGGAAAGTGGCGGGATAATAACGCGTAATGCCTGCGGGATAATCACCAGCGACATGGTGCGACTGGGCTTGATGCCGAGCGCGAATGCGGCCTCGGTCTGGCCGTGACTGATAGCCTGGATACCGGCACGCACGATTTCCGCGATGAAAGCGGCGGTATAGAGCGATAACGCTAACCACAGCGCGACAAACTCTGGTCTCAATACCAATCCACCCTTGAAGTTGAAACCCTTGAGTTCCGGATATTCAAAGGTTAATGGCATACCGGCGAGAAAAAATACGACTATCGGGAAGAGTATAATCGCGCCGAGACTAATCCACAGAACGGGGTAAATCTTACCCGTCGCGTCCTGCACTTTCTTGGCATACCGTTTGAACCAGATGGTGAAGCCGATGCCGATAACGAATGCGATCAGTACGGCCCACATCGCCGGCTCGAACAGGGGCTTCGGTGTATAAAATCCCCGATTCGTCAGGAATAATGTGCCGTCGAAGGCCATCAGCGCATTTTTCGGAATAGGCAGCGTGTTCACCACAATGCCGTGGACCAGTAAAATATGGAGTAACACCGGTACGTTACGCACGTATTCGATGTAGACGTATACGACCCGGTTAATCAACCAGTTACTGGACAGGCGTAACACGCCGAGGAGAAAGCCGACAATCGTCGACAGAATAATTCCGGCTACCGCCACCAGCAGGGTATTGATGAGGCCAACGAGGGCCGCTCGCCAATGCGGACTTTGAGAATTGTACTCTATAAGATGCTGGTTAATATCGTAATTCGATGCATCCCAGAGAAAACTAAAGCTATATCCTTTACCGATGGTTTCAAGGTTTGTGACCGCGTTGCTGACAATGAAAAAGAAAAAGGCGAGTATCAAGGCCATCGTAATGACCTGTATCGTGACCGAGCGCAGTTCCTTATCGTTAAACAGGCGATATAATAATGATCGTTCGCTGGATGTATCTGCTGTCGTCATTTTTCGTTAGCCCCCCGGATCTTCAGTCTCATCGTACATCTTAGACTAGGTGAGGCGGCGGTCTCGAATGACCGCCGCTTCATTTTTACTGCAATTTAACGCACAGGAGGGGCATACAGAATACCACCATTGGTCCACTGCGCGTTCAAACCACGAGCAAGACCCAGGGGAGTATTGACACCAATATTACGCTCGAAAATCTCGCCGTAGTTGCCTACCGCGGAGATCGCGCGTACCGCCCATTGCTTGTCAAGTCCAATCATCGAACCAAAATCGCCCTCGGTACCAACCATACGGTTGATATCAACGTTACTTCCGGCTTTATTGGCATGACCCTTGACATTTGCCTGGGTGAGTCCAGCTTCTTCAGCCGCGATCAGAACGTTCAACACCCAACGGGTAACGTCGGCCCATTGATCGTCGCCCTGGCGAACGGCCGGCCCAAGCGGTTCCTTGGAAATAATTTCCGGCAGAATGACATGTCCATTCGGATTATCGAAAGTACCACGAGTAGCCGCCAGACCTGACGCGTCAGTGGTGTAAACGTCACAACGTCCGGCGAGGTAGTTGACCTGGCCTTCTTCGTTGGTTTCGATCGCTACCGGCTCGTAACTCATGTTATTCGAACGGAAATAATCCGCCAGGTTCAGCTCGGTGGTGGTACCGGTCTGAATGCAAATCGAAGCACCGTCGAGTTCCTTG
>CALDDP010000301.1 GCA_937936805.1 uncultured Gammaproteobacteria bacterium
GTCGCTTGAAAACTTGCAATCGAACCCACGCAATCGATCGTCCTGGCGCAGGTAGTCAAGCAGTTGTTCGACTGCTTCCGCCTTGCCTGCTACCGTGCCATTGATACCTTCGGCGGCCAGCAGCAGGGTGCCTCGAATCTGTTTATCGAGCATTAATTGCAGCAGGGGTTGGCGTAATTCTTCGAAATTATCGAGCCGCACGAAACGGTATAGCGCAGCGATAACGATAGCTGATGACATCGAGCCTCCTGGAACGTAAATCCAGAGCCATGTTGTAAGGGAGGCGTATTCTAGCGCAATTATTGTGGTTTTGTTAAGTTGCCTTTGCACGGCGCTACTGGCTGGAGAATTCAATTACCCGAAGCTAGTTTTTCAATGTCGCGACGGCGCGCCGCAGCCGAAACGGATTCAATCAATTTGCTGGTCGGCTTTGCCGATAACATCGATGTGATGGTCGATAAAATCTATCTGGTCACCGGGCCGTATTTTCTTACGTTTGCGCGTTTCAACCTCGCCGTTGACACTGACCAGTCCATCGGCAATGGACTGTTTGGCGTTACCGCCGCTCTCGCTGAGTCCTTCGAACTTGAGGATCTTGTAAAGCTCGACAAATTCGGATTCGAGCTCAGCGATTATGTTGTCTGGATCGCTCATTATTACTCGTCGAAATCGATATGAACATCGTCCGGCCAGGGTTGCCCTTTACCGGTCTCAATACAGGACTTTAAACTCATCATAAAAACTCCCCACTTGGTGCTGCAATGCGCCAGAAACGCATCAGAACTCGACCAGTTGTAGTGGCTGAATTGAACAACCGTCTGCTTTTCGTCTTCGCGTAGTTCAAACGATATTTCTGTACCCTTCCAGTCTCCGGGTATGTCACCGGAGTGTCGCCAGCGCACCAGGCGCTCCGGGATCAGCTCCATTACGACGAAATCGGGTCCGCTGCCGCCAAAGCGAAATTCAATTATCGAGCCTGGCTGACCAGCACCCCTGGTATCGCTTGTCCACCATTTGGAGAGTCCGCCATCAGTGGTTAGTAACTCGTATATATCCGCGGCGCTGCCTCGAATTCCGACTCGATGCCTGATTTCACCCATTACGCTAGTTTAAACGTTTAATGACATTGCGAATAGACTTGGCGAGAATAACCGCTTCACTTAACGACAGGCTAATCATGATCCAGTGGTACCCAGGGCATATGTACAAGGCGAGCAAGGAATTCAGGAAAATCCTGCCGCAGGTCGATCTCGTGATCGAGGTGCTTGATGCGCGTCTCCCCGGCTCCAGCCAGAACCCTCTGCTGGCGGAGTTGCGCCGCGACAAGCCCTGCGTCAAGCTGCTCAATAAAAGTGATCTGTCGGATTCGGCCCGTCTTGCCGACTGGATAGCCAGCCTGGAACGGCAAAACCAGGTCAAAACCCTGGTATGCAGTACTAACGACAATACGATAGCGGAGTTGCCGGCATTATGCCGCAGGCTGGTACCAGCGCGGAATAATCGCTCGACGATGATTTACGCGATGATTGCCGGTATCCCCAACGTGGGAAAGTCAACGTTGATAAACAGGCTCGCGAATCGGAGTATAGCAAAGACGGGAAACGAGGCTGCGCTTACCCGTATGCAGCAACGTATCGAAATATCATCCGACTTAACCCTGATAGATACGCCGGGTATGCTCTGGCCGAATATTGAGAATGAGGCCAGTGGTTATCGACTGGCCGCTACAGGCGCGATTCGTGATACCGCGCTCGAACTCCAGGATGTCGCGAGTTTTATCGCCGAATTTCTAATGCGGATCTATCCCGAGCGCCTGATTCAGCGCTATGAAATCGAGCCATTGCCAGGTTCCGAGATCGAATTGCTGGAAGCGATCGCGCGTAAACGTGGCTGTATTGTTTCCGGTGGTCGGGTAGACCTGGAAAAAGTATCCCGCCTGTTGATTAGCGAGCTGCGTAGCGGCGATCTCGGCGGAATTTGTCTGGAAACACCCGCAGGCTTTGCAGCTGAACTGGAACAGGTGATAATAGAGCGCGGCCAAAAGGCAGCCAGGAAAGCAGCGCGTAAAACCATGCGTGGTAAACAGAAACAGGAAAAATAATCATGATAATACGTCGGGCACTCTCGCAGGATATCGCCGAACTTGCCGACTTCAATATCAGGATGGCGCATGAAACTGAGGGTGTCGAATTGATACCCGAAGTGATTACCGCAGGCGTGAAAACCATGATCGATAACCCGCAAATGGGGTTCTACCTGGTGGTTGAGCTAGATAACGGCATTCAGGCATCATTGATGATAACCACCGAATGGAGCGATTGGCGCAACGGTATTTTCTGGTGGATTCAAAGCGTTTACGTGCGGCCCGACTATCGCCGTCAGGGCCTCTACCGGGAGCTGTATTTGCGAGTCAAAGAGCTTGCCGAGCAGGAACCGGCGGTATGTGGCTTTCGACTCTATGTCGAGCGCGACAATATCGCCGCTCAAAAAACTTATGAATCGTTAGGCATGGGCGAAACGGAATACAAGTTGTTCGAGGAACTGCAGCCATCGCTTGAGTACAAGAGGTAACCCAAAACCGCGGTCACCGGCAGGCGACATTCCTCGGCACACTATCCACAGGTCTGCGCTTGCTGCCCTGACTAACCGCATTGTCTAACCGTCATCCCGGTAAACCCTGATCTGACCGCTGTATTCACGAGCTGCGCTAAAGCCGGCTTGCTTTGGTATTTCGCTAGTAATATAGTCATCTCTCCTCAACGGGGTGCTCGCCAGAGCTGAGAGACGTCCTGCAGACGTCAACCCGATGAACCTGATCCAGTTAACACTGGCGTAGGGATGTGAGCGGATCAAAGCTGTTTCCCATCTCTCCGTTTTAAATTCAGCTAAATGGAGAAAATTATGTTCAGGGTTTTACGATTTTCCGGTGGTACGTTGTTGGCGCTGGTACTGTCCTTTGCGGCACAGGCCGCAACGCCGACCCTGGTGGTTTACACCTACGATTCTTTTACCAGCGAGTGGGGGCCGGGCCCGCAGGTCAAAGCTGCTTTCGAGGCGAAATGTAGCTGCAGCCTCGAGCTGGTGGGTCTTGAGGATGGGGTTTCGATGCTCAATCGACTTAAGCTCGAGGGCAGTAACACCCGCGCGGACCTGTTACTCGGTATCGATACCAGTCTTACCGCTGACGCCCGCGCCAGCGGGCTATTTGAGGCGCATCGCATCACTTTGCCAGAATTGTCGCTGCCGCAGCCCTGGCAGGATGATATGTTTCTGCCCTATGACTATGGATACTTCGCGTTTGTCTACAATAAGGAGCGGCTCGACAATCCACCAACGAGTCTGCGCCAGCTGGTGGCAGACGAAGCGGGCCCTACCATCCTGGTGCAGGATCCGCGCACGTCAACCCCGGGACTGGGATTGTTGCTATGGATGAAGAAGGTTTTCGGTGACGAGTCTGACGAAGCCTGGGCCCGGCTATCAAAACGCATTGTCACCGTGAGTAAGGGCTGGAGTGAAGCCTATGGGCTGTTCCTCAAGGGCGAGGCCGACATGGTTTTAAGCTACACGACATCCCCGGCTTATCATCTCATCGCCGAGCAGGATTCACGATTTGCCGCAGCGCGGTTTAGCGAAGGTCATTATCAGCAGATTGAAGTAGCCGGGCTGGTACGTGCCAGCCAGCAAAAGCAGCTGGCGCGGGACTTCCTCGAATTCATGCTCAGTGACGGCTTTCAAAGCATTATTCCAACCACCAACTGGATGTATCCGGCAAACCTGCCGCGCACAAAGCTACCCGCAGATTTCGGTAATCTGATCGACCCGTCGCCGGCGTTACTGTTAAGCGATGAACTGGTGACGAGCAAGCGTAAAGCCTGGGTAGATGACTGGCTCGAGGTCATGTCTCGATAACCAATGGCCAGGTTAAGATCGCGCGCATTTGCGGCTGGACTGGTACTTGCATTACTGGCATTGATCGTATTGGCCCCGATGGCGGGTCTATTGAACCTGAGCGCAATCCCCGGTTATGAACCCGGCGATCTGCGTTTCTGGGAAAGCGCTTATATCCGGCGGGTGTTATTTTTCAGCGTCTGGCAAGCCCTGCTGTCTATGCTGTGCAGCGTGCTGCCGGCCATTCTGGTGGCGCGCGCTTTCGCATCGCAGGCGGATTTCCCCCTGCGGGCGTTATTGTTGCGCCTGTTTGCGTTGCCGCTGGTGGTACCCGCGGTAGTAGCCGTGATGGGAGTGGTTTCGGTATACGGTAGCGGGGGCTGGCTTTCTCTCGGCAGGTCGCTTTACGGGATTAACGGCATCTTGCTGGCGCATGTGTTTTTCAACTTGCCACTCGCGGTCCGGCTACTGTTGCCCCAATGGCAGACGATCCCGGCTCACCACTGGCAACTCGGGAAGCAACTCGGCATGAACGCCTGGCAACGCTGGCGGTTTCTCGAATGGCCCGCGTTACGAGAAGCGTTACCGGGCGTCATGCTGCTGGTATTCATGCTCTGCCTGACCAGTTTCGCGGTCGTACTAACGCTCGGTGGAGGCCCGCAAAGCACCACGCTGGAGGTTGCAATATATCAATCGCTGCGCTTTGACTTTGATCCGGCTCGAGCGGTGGTACTGGCCCTGCTGCAGCTCTCGATCTGTACCCTGGTTGCTATAACGACACTGCGACTGCAGCGTTTACCCGAAGTTGAAATCACCATAGCTTCGTTTTCAAAGCCCGTCACCGGGCGGCGCAAATGGCTCGACACCATGCTTATCCTGACGAGCGGAGTTTTTGTTGGTATGCCGTTGCTGTCGATGCTGATCGATGCCCTTGGTGGGCCTTTATGGCAGGTAATCGGCACTGCAGGGTTCTGGCGGGCGGTCGTTACTACGCTTTTTATCGGTCTGTTCGCGGCACTGTTTTCGGTTGCCGCAGGATGGTTCCTGCTGCAATACAGCGCCACTCTCTCGCTGGCGGGCAAAACCGGCAAGGCCAACCTGGTTGACCTTGCCGGTTCGATTGTTTACGTGGTGCCGCCGTTGGTTATTGGTAGCGGATTGTTTGTCCTGTTGTCACCGCATTTCGACGTTTTTGCCTGGGTTTATCCAATCGTAATCGCAATCAATGCGCTGATGGGGTTACCGTTTGTTATCCGCAGCCTGGGCCCGGCGTTACGGCAGAATCATGCCCGCTACCACTATCTGTGTCAGAGCCTTGCGCTACAGGGCTGGAGCCGGTTTCGTCATCTCGAATGGCCGTTGTTACGGCGGCCGTTGGGTCTCGCTGTCGCCCTGGTCGCGGCGTTGGCAATGGGCGATCTCGGCGTTATTGCATTGTTCGGTACCCCGCACAGTGCGACGTTACCACTATTGATCTACCAGCAATTGGGAGCTTATATGATCCCCCAGGCCACGGTAACCGCGCTGCTGTTACTGGTGCTCAGCCTGAGCGTATTCTGGTACCTGGAGCGCGTGATTGGAGGTAAGGTCGATGCTTGAAATAAAACAGCTCGAGTTTGCTTACGCGGCTGACGCGGAGCCACCGATGCACTTCGACCTTGATGTTGCGGCGGGAGAGATTTTAAGCCTGATCGGGCCCAGCGGGTCGGGTAAATCGACCTTGTTGAATCTCATTGCCGGATTCCTGGCACCTAGCTCAGGCCGGATATTACTCGACGGTATCGCAATTGAAACAGCAAGCGTGGCATCGCGTCCGGTGTCGATCGTTTTTCAACAGCACAACCTGTTTCCGCATCTCGATCTGTATACCAACGTCGCGTTAGGCGTCGAGCCGTCGTTGCGTCTTAATCGCGAACAGGCCGATGCCGTAGCCACGGCACTCGACCAGCTCGGTTTGAGTGATCTGCAACGGCG
>CALDDP010000302.1 GCA_937936805.1 uncultured Gammaproteobacteria bacterium
CTGATCGCCGATACGACCGCCCCCAGCATCAGATCGAGCCACCCTATCGGGTGCACTTCGGTCACCATACGCACCGACTGCAATACCCCACTGGCAAAAATCACCGGTATGGCGAGCAGGAAAGAAAAGCGTGCCGCCGCCTTGCGGGTCAGACCAAGAAAGAGTCCCAACGTGATAGTGATTCCCGAGCGCGAGGTACCCGGAATCAACGAGAGAACCTGGAAGCATCCGATAATCAATACATCTTTCAGATTCAACTCGAACTCGGTTCGGGTTCGCGGCGCGCGCGCATCGGCCAGCCACAACAGTAAACCGAAACCGATCGACGCCAGGGCCACAATCCACGGGGCCCGCAGTGTTTCCTCAATCGGGCGCTGCAACATGAAGCCGACCAGAACCGCAGGCAAGGTGCCGATGATGACCCACCAGGCAAGTAAGCTGTCCTGGTCGGCTTCGCCGCCAAACAGCGAGCGTAACCAGGATTTGAGCATGCTTCTTACTTCAACCCGAAAATAGTAAAGCACCGCGACCAGCGATCCTATGTGCACTGCGACGTCGAACACCAGGCCATGCTCGGTCCACCCCAGCAGCTGCGGCACCAGCACCAGGTGTGCGGAACTCGAAATGGGCAGGAACTCGGTAAGCCCCTGCAGCAGCGCGAGCACAATAATTTCCAGGTTATCCATAAGCTCGCTCCCGCCGCATCGCCGGCATTTCCAGCGACAGGTTTTTGTGCATTGCCAGCACTTTGAACTTCTCTCCCATTTCCTGCGGCAGACTGAGGGTCTGCACCTGCTGGGACACCGCCAGCTGCGCGGCAGTGTCGCTTTCCAGGGACTGTCGCTGCGCCTCTTCGAGCAAACCATTGGCGAGCAGAAACCGTCCCTGGGGGACCATTCCGACGAGTTCAAAACCGGCGTTCTCGGCGGCATCGGCACAGGCATCAAAATCGACAAACGCAGTGATATCCTGCAATCCCGGATAAATCAGCGGGTCGCTGTGAACCCGGTGCTGATAATGACAGATCAGGCTGCCGCGACTGCGCGCAGGATGATAGTAATGCGCCTGCTCATAGCCGTAATCGATGATCAGCACCACGGCACGTTTACAACTTTCCGCAAGCGCGGTAAACCAGGGTGAGTAATTCAAATTCAATTCACTACAGTAGTTATCGGGCAGCTCGCCGAGTCGCGCCTCGATGGAGCGGATCGCATCCAGCGACGGCTTGCCTGGCGCAAAGGACTGCCAGGATAATTTCCCGCCATCGCAGCCGACCCCGAGTTCCGCCCAGTCACCCTGCTTGAGCAGGATATGCACCGGCATGGCATCGAGCACCTCGTTGGCGAGCACGATACCATCAAAATCCGTCGGCAGGCTGCTTAACCAGTCAATTTTGTGAAACAGTTCCGCCGATAGATGAGCCCGCAGATAGCGCTTTTGCCGTTGCTTCAGTTCGGCGCTCAAATCGAGAATATGGTATTGCTCGAGCCCCGGCGACGAATTCAGAATTTGCGCGCATAGCTTGCCACTGCCGGCGCCGAACTCGAGAATGCCTGCACCAGCCCCCTGGGCAACCAGCGCGTTCACCTGTTGCCCCAGACAGAATCCAAACATCGGTGATATTTCGGGAGCAGTCACGAAATCACCCTGCGCACCAAACTTGGGAGTCGCCGCTGAGTAATATCCGAGACCCGGTTCGTACAGAGCCATTTGCATGTACTCATCAAATCCGATCAACCCGCCCCGCTGTTCGATTCTGCCAATGATTGCCTGCACCAGTCGGGAACTATGTGCCAACGCAGTTTTTCCTGGCGGCGGCAGTTCCACTCCCTGCGTGTTGAATTGGGTCGGCACTTCAGCGTTACTCCATGATTCGCAGCTTCGGCCTGGCGTCGGCTTGCGAGAATGATATGATGACGTTTTAAGGCTTCCGTTCTATCGATGTTATTAACTGCAAAATCCGCGCTCGTAACCGGTGCGGCTAATCGCCTGGGCGCACAGATCGCACGCACTCTACATCAAAATGGTGCAAATCTCATTATCCACTACTACAGCTCGTTGACGGCGGCACGAGCGCTGGTCGACGAACTCAATCAGCTGCGCAAAAATTCGGCGATCGCGCTAAGCGCCGAGCTAAGCTCGGTTGCCAGGCTGGAGAAGCTCGCGGCACAGGCCTGTAGCGCTTTTGACGGGCTGGATATACTGGTTAACAATGCATCCAGTTTCTACCCGACCAGGTTCGGTGAGATCGACGAGCGGGCCTGGGATGACCTGATAGCCAGTAACTACAAGGCGCCGTTGTTTTTATCTCAGGCCTGTTACCCGGCATTGCGGCGCAGCTCAGGCTGCATTATCAACATGGTTGATATTTACGCCGTGCTGCCGTTAGAACAGCACAGCGTCTACAGCAGCGCCAAAGCCGCCAACCAGATGCTGGTCAAATCACTGGCACAGGAACTGGCTCCGCAAGTCCGCGTAAACGGCATTGCCCCAGGCGCCATCCTGTGGCCCGGCGACGACAAGGCAGTTTCCGCGCTACAGCAACAGGCAATCATCGAACAGGTGCCGCTGAAGCGCCGCGGTACGCCGCAGGCAATCGCCGATACCGCATTATTCCTGGCGACGAACGACTACATCACCGGCGAAATCATCCGCGTCGACGGAGGCCGACTGCTAACAGGCTAGAATGAAAATATGAATAGATACTGGAGCAAGCAAATCGAGGACCTCGATCCTTACGTTCCCGGCGAGCAGCCGCGGGATCAGCAATACATCAA
>CALDDP010000303.1 GCA_937936805.1 uncultured Gammaproteobacteria bacterium
CACCGGCGAAATCATCCGCGTCGACGGAGGCCGACTGCTAACAGGCTAGAATGAAAATATGAATAGATACTGGAGCAAGCAAATCGAGGACCTCGATCCTTACGTTCCCGGCGAGCAGCCGCGGGATCAGCAATACATCAAACTCAACACGAATGAAAACCCCTATCCGCCATCACCTTCGGTTGCCGACCTGCTGCGCAATTTCGAGGTGGCCCGGCTGCGCAAATACCCGGACCCGGAAAGTACCGATCTGGTTCACGCGATGGCCGCTTACCAGGGTTTAAACGCCAGCCAGGTCTTTGTCGGCAACGGCTCTGACGAGGTGCTGGCACACGCTTTCCAGGCATTTTTCAGGCAGGACTACCCGATCCTGTTTCCCGACATCAGCTACAGCTTTTATCCGGTTTACTGCAAACTTTACCAGATCGAGTATCAGCAGCCGGCGCTGGATGCACAATTCTGTATCAATATTCGGGACTACGCGTCAACTAACGGCGGCATTATTATTCCCAATCCCAACGCACCCACCGGCATTGCCCTCGAGTCAGGCGCCCTGCGTGAACTGCTCGCTGACAATCCCGAATCGGTAGTAATTATCGATGAAGCTTATGTCGATTTCGGCGCCGAATCAGCGTGTCCGCTGATTGCGGAATTCCCCAATCTGCTGGTGGTACAGACTTTTTCCAAATCGCGCAGCATGGCTGGACTGCGGCTTGGAGCCGCGTTCGGCCAGGAAAACCTGATCGCAGCATTACAGCGAGTGAAAAATTCGTTTAACTCATATCCGGTAAACATCCTTACCAGCGCCTGTGCCCTTGCCTCTCTCGCTGACGAAGACTACTTCCAGCAATGCCGCGAGCAGGTCATCGCCAGCCGGGAGCGCTTAAGTATAGAGTTGCAACAACTCGGTTTCGAGGTGTTCCCGTCGAGTAGCAACTTCGTTCTTGTGCGCCATCACCGCGCCGCGGCCGCAAAGCTCTACGATGACTTGAGATCTGCCGGTATCCTGGTGCGTCACTTCAAAAAGGCGCGCATCAACAACTGCCTGCGCATCTCAATCGGCAGCGACCGCGAATGCGATGCACTGATCTCCGCCCTGCATAAAATTCTTGCTTAGCCTGCCGCTCGGACGCCTCGGGCTGCAAACGATTCCAGGGTTGGACCAAACGGCATTTGCAGCGTTCGGGATCGCCTTTTGTGGACCACTAAAACTGCATTGTATAAGTGTCCAGGCGCGGCGCGGAGGGAGCCATTCGCTGCCACAACACCGCATAGGTTTCCCCGGTTTCGGGATGTAACCGATCCCCGGCGATATCTTGCAACGGTTTTAGCACAAAAGCATTGTAAAGGATTTCCGCACGAGGTATGCGGATTCCGGGTGCATCGAGAACCAGATCGTCGTAGCTCAGAATATCAAGATCGATCGGACGACTGGCGAACTTGGGCAGACTGCGATCGCGCCCAAGTCGATCTTCGATATCCCGAAATATCGCGACTACGGCCTCGACCTCGAGATCGGTGCTCAAACCCGCCACCAGGTTGAGGAAGTTACTACCATCGAAACCTACCGCTTCTGAATCATAGACCGGGGACAGGTCAATTTGGCCAAAACGCGCGCGCAGCAACTCGACCGCCAGCCGGATCTTGGCTTCGCGATCGACATTACTGCCCAGGCTTACGAAAACGCGGGCACTCATGACGGCCTGACGCCACGTTCGATGATCACTCCAACAGACCTGGAACCACGCACAGCGCCGGGTTTATGCAGTGTCAACTTAATCCACGGGACGGAAAATTCGTCCATGACAATGCTGCATATTTTTTCGGCGAGCGCTTCGACCAGCTCGAACTCGCTCTGTTGCACGAACTCGATCAGGCGCTTGGCAACGGTTTTGTAACTCAAGGTGTCATCGATACTGTCGCTCTTTGCCGCCTTGCTTATATCGGTCGCCATCTCGATGTCCAGACTGATGGTCTGCCGGATCTTGCGCTCCCAGTCGTAAATTCCGATCACGGTTTCGATTTGCAGGTCATGTATGAAAACGATGTCCATCAGGCTAATATCCGGGGTTGATTGGCAGGCTGCAATCTTAGCTGCAGAGAAGGCTAAAAGGAAACGCCAAATCCCTGTAAAATAGAAAGATTCCGGCTTTAAGCGGCTTGAATCCTCGATATGCTTCTGGTAGAGTTCGCGCCCTCGAATATATCTTGCATTTCAACGGAGTTCCACCATGTCCCGGGTCTGTCAAGTAACAGGTAAAAAACCTGTTAGCGGAAACAATGTGTCGCACGCTAATAACAGGACGCGTCGTCGCTTTCTGCCGAACCTGCATACCCACAAGTTCTGGGTTGAATCCGAGAACCGCTGGGTAAAGTTGCGTATTTCCACCAAGGGCATGCGCATTATCGATAAAAACGGCATCGACGCGGTTATCGCCGACATGCGCAAGCGCGGCATCAAGTGCTAGGAGTAACGTCATGAGAGATTTGATCAAGCTGGTTTCAACTGCGGGCACGGGTCACTACTACACCACCGACAAAAACAAAAAAAATACCCCCGACAAGCTGGTGTTCAAGAAGTATGATCCGGTGGTTCGAAAGCACGTCGAATATAAAGAATCCAAAATCAAGTAGCTTTAGTCAAACTTGATAAAAAGCCGGCGCCAGCCGGTTTTTTTATGCTTGCAGCATACTCGCTTAACGGGGTTTCATATCGTAACCAGTTAGGTATGATTACAGCGAAACAAACTCCCCAGGGAATCCATGGCAGAGGTACTCGTTCAGGTTGAAAACCTGTCCCGTTTTTACCAGAATCACCGCGCGATCAACCAACTCAGCTTTAGTTTAAAAGCGGGTGAAGTGCTGGGTTTCCTGGGACCGAACGGCGCCGGCAAATCGACCACAATGCAGGTAATCAGCGGTAATCTGGCGCCGAGCGAAGGCGAAGTCAGCATCGCCGGCCACGATATCCTCGAATCACCACGGGAGGCCAAGCAGCATCTTGGTTATCTGCCCGAGCAACCGCCGGTTTATCGTGATGCAGGTGTTGACGAGTATCTGCGTTACTGCGCGCGACTGCACCGCATTGCGCGCGGCCAGGTTAATGCATCGGTAGACAGGGTGAAACAGCAATGCGGACTGGAAGAGGTCGGCAGGCGCCTGATCGGTAACCTGTCAAAAGGCTATCAGCAACGCGTCGGCATCGCCCAGGCGATAGTGCATGACCCGCAGGTAGTTATCCTCGACGAGCCAACGGTCGGGCTCGACCCGATCCAGATACGAGAAATACGGACCCTGATACGCAACCTGGGCAGCCAGCACAGCGTAATCCTGTCCACGCATATACTCTCCGAAGTCCAGGCTACCTGCGACCGGGTGCAGATCATCCGTGCGGGTGAGCTGATTTACAGCGCCTCCACTGAATCCCTGAACCAGGGTCACGAAAGCTCGGTCAAGCTGGCACTGCGCAACAATGTACCGCTCGAAGCCCTGTCTGCCGTGGCGGGTGTCGATCATGTCGAAGCGCTCGACGCCGGCCATTTTCGCGTTTTTCTTGCCCCTGATACCAACACAGATGCACTGGTCGCGGCAGCGGCGCAACAGCAATGGGGTCTGTACGAACTGATTCCCGAGCAACAATCCCTCGAAGACCTGTTTATCGAACTGACCCATAACGAAGAGGTGAACGCAGGATGATCTGGATCATTGCCAGACGCGAAATCGGCGCCATGTTCTGTTCACCGCTGGCCTGGATTCTGCTCGCTGTCATTCAGGTTATTCTCGGCTTCCTGTTTCTGACCAACCTGGATAACTATTTTCTGCTGCAGCCCCAGCTGATGCAGTTCGAGAATACACCCGGCGTCACAGATATCGTGATAACCCCGCTGATGCACATAGCCGCCATCATCCTGCTAATGGTCATGCCACTACTTACAATGCGCTCGCTCGCGGAAGAAAAACGCAATCGCACCCTGAGCTTACTGGTGTCGGCGCCTCTGAGCATGTCGGAAATCGTACTCGGCAAGTTCCTCGGCTTGATGCTGTTCGTATTTATTCTGCTCACCATGTTAATGCTGATGCCGTTATCCTTGTACCTTGGCACCAGCCTTGATAGCGGCAAATTGTTGTCAATTTACCTTGGCATGCTATTGCTACTGGCTACTTTTTCGGCGATCGGGCTTTACCTGTCGAGCCTGACCGACAACCAGACGATCGCCGCGATCAGCACCTTTGGCGTATTGTTTATGCTGTGGATTATCGACTGGCTCGGAGGCTCGGTCAGTAACGGACATTCGGTACTTTCTTACCTCTCGCTACTGCAGCACCACCATTCAATGCTTGAAGGCGTTTTCAACAGCAGCGATATTGCCTACTACCTGCTATTGATCGTGGGCTTCCTGGTCCTGACAATTCGCCAACTCGATCGCGAGCGTCTGCTATGAAGGTGGATTCGCGGGTACGACTGCAGTTTCGCCTCCAGTCCGGACTGTTCCTGGTGTTGTTTGTCGCTCTGCTTGCTGTGCTTGCCTGGCTGACTAATCGTTATCCATACACCATCGACATGAGCGCCAATCAACGCAATAGCCTGTCACAGGAATCGGCGCTGATGCTCGAAGGTATCGAGTACCCACTCCAGATCACTCTGTTCGTATCCCCGATAAACGAGAGCAAACCTTTGCTCGAAGCCCTGTTCGAGCGCTATCAGCAATTGCAATCCAATATCAGCTTTCAGAGCCTGAATCCGGATCTACATCCGGATCTGCTGCGTGCACACGATATTCGCTACGATGGCGAGGTATTGCTGGAGTTCCAGGGGCGCAGTGAAAAGCTTACCCAGATCAACGAGGCCAACGTCAGCAGCGCGATCCAGCGCCTGCTGCGCCAGGGCGAGCGTTGGCTGGTATTCCTTGAAGGGCATGGCGAGCGCCACCCCTATCGCGAGGCCAATCATGATTTCAGCCTGCTGGCGACGCGACTAGCGAGCAAGGGCTATACCATAGAGAGCCTGAACCTGACGCAAGCCAGCAGTATTCCTGTAAATACTGATGTCCTGATCCTGGCCAGCCCCAAGGTGCCATTGCTACCCGGTGAAATTGAAATCATCCGTGACTATATCGATCAGGGCGGCAGCTTGCTCTGGCTGGCTGATCCAGAACAGGCCATCGAGGGGCTGGATTTGCTGGCAGATCACCTGGCTATCGAATTTCTACCCGGGATCATCGTCGACCCCAACAGCCAGCTGATGGGGCTCGATCGGGTCGACTTCGCACTGGTTGCCCAATATCCGCGTCACGCGATCACGCGCAACCTGGAGAGCATGTCATTGTTTCCACAGGTGCAGGCGCTCGAATATCATGGGGCCGAGGAATGGCAACGACAAAATTTTCTGCGCAGCGACGAGCGCAGCTGGAATGAAACCGGTGAACTGCGTGGCGAAATTTTCAATGGTGACAATGACGACGAATTTGCCGGGCCACTGAATATCGGCATGACCCTGGCACGCAGCCAGTCCGGCACCGATAGTGCAGTATTCGAACAGCGTGTGGTCATCATCGGTGATGCCGACTTTCTGTCGAATCGTTACCTCGGCAATGGTAGCAACCTCGAGATCGGGACTAACCTGATGAACTGGTTGAGCCACGATGATCGACTGATTGCAATCAGTCCCCGGCCGGCGCCGGATACCCGCCTGGAACTGTCGCAATACAGCCAGTATGCGATCGCATTTACGTTTCTGCTGGTGTTACCGTTGGCTCTGTTTGCCAGCGGTTTACGCGTCTGGCTGTCACGCCGTAAACGCTGATGTTTTCGCGACGCTGGATTATCAACTACGTCCTGATCGTCCTGATCGTGATCTTAACCTATGTCGGTAACCGCTTCGACGTGACCACCGGTTATAAACCGGAGCAACGTATCAGCACGCTCCGGCCGGCAGACATCCAGACTATAGGCATACAAACCGCCGATGCGTCGCTAGGCTTGCGACGGGATGCACAGGGCTGGCTGATCGAAACGCCGATTCGCTGGCCTGCGAACAGCATCAATATCGAGCGCTTGCTCAGTATCGTCAATAGCGAGACCGACTCACGCCTGCCGGCCGACGAGATAAACCTGGCCAAACTCGGACTGCAGTTCCCCGAGGCCGTGCTGACTCTCAACGATACCCAGCTGCTCTTCGGCGCAACCAACAACATCGGCGAACGACGTTACCTGATGACAGGTTCGACCGTTTTCCTGTTGCCCGATATACACCTGCTGCTTTTCTCGCAGGGCCTGGCCGGCATCGTCGATCGACGCCTGTTGCCGCCCAGATACCGATTAAACAAACTAAAACTCGCCGAGTTCGATATCAGTCGAAACGCCGATGACAGCTGGCAGGTGATCGGAGAGGAAGGATTCGAGTCAGATCAAATCATCAGCCTGCTAAACAACTGGCAACAACTGGACGCTAGCAAAATAAAACCGTTCGACACCGGCGAGATGCCCCGACAGAAGCTTGTAGCCAGCCTGGCGGATGGCAGCAGCTACGAATTCTTCGTAATGTCGATCGATCCCGGAATAGTTATCGCAAATCCGCAGACAGGATTGCAGTATCATTTTCCGGCCAGTCTTTACTACCAGCTGATTTCATTACGCCGCAATGAAACACCTGGCTAGCGTAGCTTTGTTACTGCTCGCAGCAGACGCGCTGGCGCAGGGGCCTTTGCCGAGCCTCGAGCTCGGTGCAGGGGTGGGGGTAATCAGCCTGCCCGATTATCGCGGTTCATCGTCCTCCTCAACCCATGTATTACCGCTCCCTTACATCAAGTATCGTGGCGACCGCGTACGTGTCGATAACGGCGTCAGGGCCTTCTTTTTTGAATCTGAAGATTTGTTACTCACGCTAAGTGCTAATCTTGCTATGGCGGGGGACGACAATACCTCCGAGCGCAAGGGTATGGATAATCTCAACCCGCTGTTCGAAATCGGACCTGCGCTGAACTACCGGCTGCACAAGTTACAGTACGGCTCGCTCTGGTTCGACCTGCTGCTGCGCTACGCCTACACCCTGGATAGCGATTTCGATCATGTCGGTGAAGTCTTTGAACCGCGTCTGGCATGGCGCAAACCGGCGAACCGGCTTGGCGAATGGAAACTGCGCTACAGTATAAGTCCACTGTTTGCCAGCAAGGATTATCATGAATATTTTTATTCGGTTGCCAGTGACGAAGCGACCAGTTCACGACCGGCCTACGACGCCGACGGCGGTTATAGCGGGTTGCGCAGTGAATTCACCGTTAGCAAGCGTATCGGCAAATTCTGGCTGGGCGGATTTGTTCGTTACGACAACCTGCGCAACTCGGTAATCGACGACAGCCCACTCGTCACCGAACCCGAATCCTGGCTGGGTGGTATCGCGCTGTCCTGGGTATTCTATGAGAAATAGAAGCTGATGCCCGAACTACCCGAAGTTGAAACCACCCGCCGCGGCATCGAACCTCATGTCTGTAATCAGCTGATAGAGCAGGTCATCCTGCGTGAAACGCGATTACGCTGGCCGATCAGCGACGAAGTATCAGACCTGCGGGGTAGGCAGATACGCGGGGTATCCCGGCGCGGAAAATACTTGCTTATGCATCTCGACCGGGGCCACCTGATCTGGCACCTGGGGATGTCAGGCAGCATGCGCATTCTGCCGACCGGGTCGGCCGCCCAAACCCATGAGCATGTCGAGTTGCAGCTCGGTAATGGACAGGCATTGAAGTTTCGCGACCCCCGTCGTTTCGGCGCACTGCTGTATTGTGCGCAAGATCCGTTGCAGCATCGACTGTTACGACAACTGGGACCGGAACCTCTCGGCGAAGCTTTCGATGCTGACTACCTGTGGCAGTGTTGTCGTAAACGCAGCGCGGCGATAAAAACCGTATTGATGAACAGCCATATTGTCGTCGGCGTGGGCAACATTTACGCCAGCGAAGCACTGTTCCTGGCCGGAATTCGTCCAGCCCGTGCGGCGCGGCGAATCAGTAAACCGCGCATTGCCAGACTGGTCGATGCCATACGCGATACCCTGGCGTCGGCGGTCGGGCACGGCGGCACCACGCTGCAGGACTTTACCCAGGCTGACGGCAAGCCGGGCTATTTCAGGCATGAGCTGCAGGTTTATGGTAACAGGGGGCCATGCAAAAAATGCGGCAGCACCGTCAAGCACCTCGTGCAGGCGCAGCGCTCGAGCTATTACTGCCCCACATGCCAGTCATGACCGCCGATCGCTCTTAGTTGCAGCTCGTACCCAGTTATTCTGTCCCAGACCACCCTCGCTAAGACATTCCGATACGTCGGACCCCGAATATCGCAGGTAAGAAATCCGGAGGTATGGACATTGTCATATTATCGCCCTGATAGTGAGCTACCCTGGGGAAAAGCCCACCAAAGTGTAGCGCGGCAGGGACGCCGCGCTCCAAGCGATTCCATGGATGGACCAACCGGCGCATGCCGGTTGGGAGCGCCTTTGGTGGGCTTTTTCCCAGGGTAGCTCCGGTTTCTCTCGAGTCATAATTGCACTATCATCGCAACAATTTAGTTTACTGGAGAGTGAGTATGAGTATCCACGCTATCGATTCGAACATGGATCCGGTCACCCAGGCCAAAGTCGACCTGGCCGCATCGCTGCGCCTGGCGGTATTACACGAACTCGAGGAAGGTATCGACAATCATTTCACGGTAACCGTTCCGGGATACGAAGATCGCTACCTGGTGCTGCCTTTCGGCATGCACTGGTCTGAAGCGCGGGCCTGCGATATGCTCGTCTTCAACGAGGCCGGTGAAACCCTCGAAGGCGATGGTATCGTCGAACTTTCCGCACAATGCATCCACGCACCGATTCATCGCATTAGCGGGCGGCGCGTGGTTTTCCACACGCATCAGAACTGGGCACTGGCGCTCAACATGCTGGAAGATAATCGTCTGATTCCAGCCTGCCAGACTTCGGCGTTCTTCGCCGGCAGAATCGCCTACGATGATCACTACTACGGCACCGCAGACACACTCGAGGAAGGTGAGCGCCTGGCGGGACTAATGGGCGACAAACCGATTGTATTTCTCAGGAATCATGGCGTCCTGGTTGCGGTAGATTCGATCGCCAGGGCCTACCGGATACTATATCTGCTCGAACGGGTATGTCGCGCGCAGATTCGCGCGATGAGCACCGGACAGAAATTACTGCCGATTTCACAACAGGTTATCGATCAGGTCCAGACTCCGGACGAACACGATCGTCACAAGGGCAAGCGTGATGATTTGTACTTCAACGCGATGAAGCGCGTGCTCGATCGGGAAATGCCCGGCTACGCCGAATGAAGCGTTCCTAATCGCCGGCGATGATCGCCTGCCCCTCGCCCCGGGGATCGGAAGCGGCATCGAGTTTACCCGTTTTTTTATCGATGATAATCGAATGCATGTTACCGGTGCGCCAGGGGTACACTTTGAATTGATGGCCTTTCTCCATCAGGGCTTCGACGGTGGAAGCAGGAAAAGTATTTGCTTCATACCTGATGACATCCGGATCGTACTGATGGTGAAATCTGCGTCGCGATACGATGGCTTCGGCATTACCGCCATTGAGAAACTCCAGAATGCCGAGCAGGTTCATCGTGATTATCCAGCTCCCACCGGGTGTGCCGGTAACAAGCGATCGCTCCGGAGTGTGCACAAAAGCCGGTGTCATGCTCGACAGCATGCGTTTGCCGGGCGCAATAGCGTTGGCTTCGGTGCCAAGCAATCCCCAGACATTAGGCACCCCCGGGCTCGCCGAAAAATCATCCATCTCATCGTTTAACAGAACCCCGGTACCATCCGCGATAAGACCTGAACCAAACGGGTAATTCACCGACAAGGTAGCGGCAACCAGGTTCCCGTCCGCGTCGACTATCGAGAAATGGGTTGTGTCATTACCACCTTCGGTGGCCGCGACGCCGCGCAGGTCGGCGCTGGCAGTGGCTTTTGCAGAAGAATAATTCTTCAGCAATTGCTGCGCATGGGCCGCGCTACTCAGTCTTGCCACGGGGACTTCAACATGATCTATATCGCCCATGAATTCGGCACGATCGCGAAAGGCGCGTCGCATCGCCTCTACCAACTGATGAATCGCTTCAACCGGCTCGGCCTGATCATGATCGAGTTGATCTAGCATATTGAAGATGCTGTTCAGAACAATCCCTCCCGACGAAGGCAAGCTGGCCGCGATGATGTCCGCGTCACCATAGCGGAAACGAGCGGGTTCGCGCTCTATCAATTCGTATTGCTGCAAATCCTCAAGCGACCAGATCCCGCCGTTAGCTCGCACGCTGGTCACCAGCTTTTGCGCCACGTCGCCCTCGTAAAATCCGGCTTTACCATTGCTGACGATGGATTGCAGCGTTTTCGCCAGATCGGTTTGCCTGATGACTGCTCTCTCGGCAGGTACTTCTCCATTGACCAGCAATACAGCGCTGGTCGAAGGATAACGTTGCATAACCTCCAGTCGCCATTTCGCCACCGATCGATAATAGTCGTCGATTTCAAAACCATTCTGTGCATAACCGATAGCATCTGCCATGGTCTTTTGCAGTGACAAACGACCATAATTTCGTTGCAAATGTTCCAGCGCCGCCGGAATTCCGGGAATCCCCGCAGCGGTCGCACCGTTAAGCGACAAATCCTTGTCGGCCTTGCCTGAGGCGTCGAGATACATATCGCGATGAGCCGCAAGCGGAGCGCGCTCGCGGGCATCCAGCATCACCTGTCGGTTCGCAGCCTGTTGGTGCAAAAGATAGAAACCACCACCGCCGATACCCGACGAGTAGGGTTCCACCACGGCCAGCACCGAAGTTACCGCAATTGCTGCATCAAAAGCATTACCGCCCGATTCCAGTACGTCGATCCCCGCCTGAGTTGCCAACGGGCTCGCTGAAGCGACCGCATATTCGCCTGCCTGCAGATGACCAGCAAAAAACCACAGACATAAAAAAGCCCCAATATGCTGAGGCCTGATAATATTTCGCAGAATAGAATTCATTTTATTCCTCTCCGGTAAGACGCTGGTATTTTTCCAGCAGCTGTTCCTGGGTTTCCGGGTATTGCGGATTAAACGGAATGCAATCGACCGGGCAAACCTCTACACATTGCGAGGTTTCGAAATGCCCGACGCACTCGGTACACAGTAGCGGATCGATTTCATAGAACTCCTCGCCTGGGGAAATCGCGTCATTCGGGCACTCCGGCTCGCAGACATCGCAATTGATGCATTCATCGGTAATCATCAGGGCCACGGCTAAATACTCCAGTCGAACCTTTTACTTACAAGCCAGCAGCTTTGCCGTCAAACGACGCAGGATTTCAGGATGGAGGAACTCGGAAACATCCCCGTCTAGACGGGCGATTTCCCGCACCAGGCTGGATGACACGAACGCATAGCGTTGCGCCGCGGTCAGGAAAACAGTCTCTATTTCAGGCGCCAGTGAGCGATTCATGCCTGCCAGTTGAACTTCATACTCAAAATCAGATATGGCGCGTAAACCTCGCACTATGACATCGGCACTATTGTCTCGCGCAAAGTCGATGAGCAAACCGGAAAAAGGTCTAACTGAAATGGCATCATTGTCGGCAAATACCGTTTCCAGCATATCCAGTCGTTCATCGATATTGAAAAATGGTTCCTTGGCGAGACTGTCGGCGACACCGATTACGACATGGTCGAACATTTTCAACGCGCGTTCGCAAATATCGATATGGCCACGCGTCACCGGGTCGAAAGTACCAGGATAAATTGCAATACCTGTCATAGGTTACCTCTGAGTACCAGCGCCGGCTGGTGGGCGGAAGAGTCGGCTGATTTTAACGACTTAGCTGCCATTCCGCTATAGCATAATTGACCTGTCCCGCGCTTTTCTGTTTTAACCATTGCAGACCGGGGGATGGCAGATCAAAGCTTTCCCGGGCAGGCCATTCAAAATAAATGCGCGCACCGGCTTGCAGGCAATGCCGTTCTTCCAGCAAGCTGAACACCTGAGTGCGCAATTGGGGCTCGGCATAGGGAGGATCAATGAAAACGATATCAAATTTTTGCCGCAGCTGACCGATTGAATCCAGGGCGTCGCCAGGCATGACTTCAATAGCGCTGATTTGCAGGCGTTCGGCCTGAAGCTGCAGATTGGCAAATGCCCGCGAGTGCTGCTCCAGCGCAACCAGTCGCGCCGCACCTCTCGATAATGCCTCAAATCCAAGTATCCCGCTGCCGGCGAAACAATCGAGCACCGATGCCTGCGGGCAATCCCGTGCCAACCAGTTGAACAGGGTTTCGCGCACGCGGTCCGGGGTCGGTCGCAAACCGGGGACCTCAACTACCGGCAGTTTACGACCGCGCCATTTTCCGCCGATGATTCTGACCTGGGGTTTCATATGACTTTGCATTACTCGAGCTTTTTGCGGCTTAGAAGTGCACAGATGGAATCGCTTTCTGTTAGCATATTGTGCCTGAATTCTGATTCCCGGAAAAACGATGTTTGGATTTAAATCTGCCAGCAAGAATGACGCGGAGAAGCCTGCTGGCCTGTTCGCATCGCTGCGCCAACGCCTGTCGAAAACCAGGCAAACCCTGTCGAGCGGACTGGCCGACCTGCTGCTCGGCAAGAAGCAGATTGACGATGAATTGCTGGAACAGCTCGAGGATCAGTTACTGATGGCGGACGTCGGCATGCAGGCGACACAAAAGATTACCTCTCAGCTGACCGAATCGCTGCATCGCAAGCAATTGAAAGACAGTGAAAGCCTGATCGACGCACTCAAGGGCACCATGTCCGAGATTCTCGCACCCTGTGCTATCCCGTTAAACGTCAGCTCGACTAAAAAGCCATTCGTGATACTGATGGTGGGCGTCAACGGTGCCGGCAAGACCACTACAGTCGGCAAGCTCGCCCAACAGTATAAAAGCCAGGGGCTCAAGGTTATGCTGGCCGCCGGCGATACCTTTCGTGCGGCCGCGGTGGAGCAACTGCAAAGCTGGGGCGA
>CALDDP010000304.1 GCA_937936805.1 uncultured Gammaproteobacteria bacterium
GTAGCTCTGTCGGCTGAGATAGTTAGTTGTAGCTCTCTCCCCGTATATCAAATTTTAGAATTCGTTAAATCGAAAATAATTTCTCCGATGAGAAAAAATTGGAGTTTTTCAACAGAATAGGCCGATTCGAGAAGCCTGTGAAGCGGATTTCAGCGACTGCTTACGAGAAAGCCGACACTCAAAATCCATAGATCAGCGGCGATAGCCGACCCAAAGGGGACATCCAAGATTAAAAAGCAAACGACGCCCCGAAGGGCGTCGCTAACTACTTAGTACCAACTACCAACTAAATTACCGGGGGTGGGAAGTCCTTAACTAAAGGCTGATTGGTTGAAAGATCAGCATTCTGCCCCAAACCGTCAAGTATCGTGCCGCAGGTCAGATATCGCTGTCCATGGCTTCGACGTACATTCGCTGGAAATGATGCACCGCGTGTTCGGACAGTTCGCTGCGCTCGGGGTCAACGACGAAACGGCCCTGGTTGTAACCTTTCGACTGTAAACCGCGATGCACGCTTTCACACAGGCTAACATCTTCGGGTTGCAAAACATCGCGCTGGTAATCCATCGCGTCGCGCTGCTGCTGGCTGGGCTCGGGATTCGGCAGGTACCAGTCCTGGTATTCGATGGTTCGCCCGGCCCCGTTGGGGATGATTTGCAGCGTCGAAATATTCGGTTCCCCGGGATAAATCCATATCGTCAGGTTAGGCCACAGGAACCATCCTGCGTAACCAAAATCGACCTCGCCCTTTTCGAACTGGTAGGCGCTGCTTTCGGTGGTAGCCGCCGCGTTTGAAATATGACTCGAATAAATTCCATTGATTTTCGAGCTATAGCTCTTCATATCGACCAGGTTGACGAAGTCCTTGTGGGCAGGATGACAGTGGTAACACTCGAGGAAATTGTCGACCATGATTTTCCAGTTACTGGCGACGTCATAATCATCGCGCTGCGCAAACGTCACCTCATCGACACGGGGACAAAATTCTCGAATTTCGGTTTCGAGATCGGCCGCCTGCTCTTTCAATGGCGCAGCCTGCAGATCGAGATTGACGAACACAAGGCCGCAGAATACTTCCACCTGTACCGGTTTCAATGCGAATTCACACTTGTCGAAGTCGACCATCTTTTCAGTATTGCGCGCCGCCTTGAGTTCGCCGTCGAATCCATATGACCAGGCGTGATAGGGGCAGGTGATAGTGCGTACCTTGCCGCTACCGAATAACAGTTCGTGGCCGCGATGCTGACAGACGTTGTAATAGGCGTTGAGTTCACCGCTTTTGCTGCGGATGACGATGATATTTTGATCGCAAACCTGAACGGTCAGGTAACAGCCCGGTTCGACCAGTTGACTTTGATGCCCCGCGTACCACCAGTTGCGATAGAAAATGGCTTCTTTCTCCTGCTGCAGGATATCGGCATCCAGGTAATAGCGCGCAGGGATGGTAAAAGACCGCTCCGGATTCCGGTCAAAAGGCGAATCCCCGGTACGTTTTTGCAGGGCCACAACATTCATTGGTATCGACTCCAAGACGTTATTTTTTAATATCTATAATCTAAACTAATGAATATAATCGATCAAACGCTAAATAATTATCAAAATAGATCATATTTACTTATAGATTATGCTGAAAACCCGCTTGCCACCGCTTGACCCGTTGATCGCTTTTGAAGCGGCCGCCCGCCTGCTCAGTTTCACCCGCGCCGCTGAAGAACTGCATTTGTCACAGGCCGCGATCAGCCAGCAAATTCGCAGCCTCGAACAAAACCTGCAGGTAAAGCTGTTCACGCGTTCACATCGCGCGGTACAGCTAACCAACGAGGGGCGGGAATACCAGCACACGGTGGTGGCCATACTTAAACAACTGGCCGGTGCGACGATGGATATCCAGAACATCGAAATTGCCCAGCAGCTGGTGATTGGCTGCGACCAGTCGTTCGCCACCCAGTGGTTAAGTCCGCGAATCTCACAACTGCGATTACTGATGCCCGAGGTTATCTTACGCATTGTTGCCTCCGATGATTACAACGAAAGCCTCGGCAGCGAAGTCCAGGCCGCGGTTATGCACGGTGACGGTTTTTGGCCCGGTTTCCAGGCGGTAGGCCTGTTTGACGAAGAGGTATTCCCGGTATGCAGCCCCGAATTCGATCATGACCTTGCCGACGATGACTGGGTAAAGTGGTTACTGCAGGCGCAATTAATCGATCTCGCCGACAGTCACTGGAACTGGATGAACTGGCGCCTGTGGTTCGGCGGCAACGATATCGATCAGCCGCTGGCTAATCGTAACCTGCAAATTAACAGTTATCCGCTGGTCATCGACGCGGCCTGCGCCGGCCAGGGCGTCGCCCTGGGCTGGCGTCACCTGGTTGACGACCTGATTGCCCAGGGTCGCTTGCTGCGCCCGGTCAAACAGTCATTGAAAACCGAGTTCGGTTACTATTTTATCTGCCGTGACAGCCTGCAGGATGATGTAAACGTGGTCAGCCTGCGCAACTGGTTGACGCAGCACTGGCAGGCTTGACCACGGGAAATGCGATCGCCAGTTTGCTGATTTATCGGGTAATCCCTGTCACCTCAAATACCGCGAAATTGACGCTGATACGCCGATTACCGGGCGGAAAAACCCGCTCAGGCGCCGATTCGATTACTTTAATCAATCAGGTTTTCGTGCCCAGCCAGCTGATTTCTGCACGGTGCACTGGTAAACCGCAACCTGCCGTCCAAAACAGGGCTTGCGAACAGTCTGCGAAATAGGAAATTACAATTAGTTTTAGTCCTGCCCGCTACTAGTATTAAGTGCCCGATATGGAGAATTGCCATTTTAACGCAGGTTACCCAGTTCAAAGATCGCGTCGACAAGCTATTGTCGCGTGGTATGCGTGATTTATCACTCACGCTGGGAGTACTGGCGCGAATCGAAAATGACACCTACGAGATTATAGCGGTGCAGTCCAACTCAGGCGCTTATGTTCGCGGGGAAAAATATGCCCTTGGCAACAGCTATAGTCGGGAAGTATTCGAGCAACAGCAAACCATTGCCGTAACCAGCCAGGACAACTCGCCACTCGAACTGCATCATCCCCTGTATCGCTCATTACCACTCGAATGTTACATCGGTGTGCCGATCCTGCTGCACGGCAAACCCTGGGCCTGCATGGATTTCAGCAGCATGGCGCAGCGGGACGAGCCCTTCAGCAGCGAGGAAATCGAACTGGTTGAATCGCTGGCCAAAGAATTAACGCAGATTATCGCCGAGGGTTAACCACGGCTGAGGGCAGTTAAATCGAGTAGTAATGCCCCATAATGCCGCCAAAAACCACCGCACCGACCCAGTGATTGTGCAGAAAGGCAGCAAAACAATGCGCCGGGACGCGATCGGCAATCAGGAACTGTTCGTAACCGAGTAATAACGCGGCGACTCCCAGTCCGAGGTAATACACAGCGGAAAATTGCAGATCGATTCCGATCAACGCCAGCGCCAGCAAGAACAGCAGCTGGAAGATCGCAATCATGCCGCGATCGAAATCACCAAACAGGATTGCGGTCGACTTCACGCCAAGTTTCACATCGTCTTCGCGGTCTACCATGCTGTACATGGTGTCATAGGCAACCGCCCACACCAGTGCGGCCACGTACAGCAACCAGGCCTGCTTGGGCACGGTTTCGGTAAGCGCGGCGAAAGCCATCGGGATCGCCCAGCCGAAGGCGGCACCCAGGTGCACCTGGGGCAGGTAATGAAATCGTTTCATGTACGGATAGCTGGCGGCGAGTAATATGCCGACAACGGAAAGCTGGATAGTAAAACGGTTCAGTGTCAACACCAGCAGAAAGGCGATCACGGCAAGCACCGCAAACACCGCCAGCGCTTCGCGAGGATCTATCTCGCCACTGGTTAACGGGCGTTCCCGCGTGCGCGCCACGTGCAGGTCGATATCCCGATCGGCGTAGTCGTTAATCGCACAACCGGCGGAACGCATCAGGAAAGCGCCAAACACAAACACGCATAGAATCCAGACATCGGGCGCGCCCTCCGCCGCGACCGCCAGCGCCCAGAGCGTTGGCCACAACAGCAAATAAAACCCGATCGGCTTTTCAAAGCGGATCAACCTGGCGTAGAGGTCGAGTTTTGAGCCTGGCTCGGGAGGCAGCCAGGGGATTGTCAGTGCGGGAAGTTTCATCAAAAATCGATGCGCGTTGCGAAAAAATAGTTACTATACGCGTTTCTTTATCCAGGGCGAAACTATGATTCGCAGTTTCAAAGATACCAGCCCCAGTATCGGTGCCAACACTTACATCGACGAATCCGCGGTCGTCATCGGGGATGTCGAGATTGGCGAAAATTGTTCGGTGTGGCCACTTACCGTGATCCGGGGAGATATCAACAGGATCCGTATCGGCGATAACACCAATATCCAGGATGGCAGCGTGTTGCATGTCACGCACCGCGGTGAATACAGCTCCGAGGGCGCCGAACTACATATCGGTAACCAGGTTACCGTGGGTCACAAGGCCTTGTTACACGGTTGCCGCATCGGCAATCAGTGCCTGATCGGCATGGGTTCAATCATTACCGACAATGCGGTGATCGAAGATCGGGTCATTGTCGGATCGGGCAGCCTGGTGCCACCAGGCAAGCGGCTGGAATCCGGATACCTGTATCTCGGCAACCCGGTAACGCAGAAGCGCCCGCTGACCGGGCGTGAAATCGAATACCTCGCCTATGTCGCGCAACACTACATCCTGTTAACGGAACATTACTGAGGTGGAATCGATGAAGCGTTGGGAGTGCATCGTTTGTGGGTTTATTTATGATGAAGCCGAGGGCTGGCCCGAGGATGGTATCGCCGCCGGCACCCGCTGGGATGACGTCCCCGCTGACTG
>CALDDP010000305.1 GCA_937936805.1 uncultured Gammaproteobacteria bacterium
CAATGCTGGTAAGTCCAGGTATGCATTGCTTCCTCATAGACCTGGCGGGCCTGGTAAATCTGCAGTTCGGGTGCTGACATTTTCTCCATCACGGCAAGCCCGATATTGCGCATCGCGAGAATATCTGAAGTGGTCAGGTAAGACAGAACGTTTTCGTATACATGGCGTTCTTCCAGGGTGAGTTTGTGCTGGTAGTCATGCACGTCCTGGGTCATGTTGATGTCGAGCGGAGTCCAGTGATTCTTGTTGGCGTTAAGGAAGTACTCCCAGGCCCATGGATACTTGAACGGTGCCAGCTGGTTTATATCTGCATGGCCATTTACGACACGTTTGTCTTCCGGGTTGATCGGTTTGGCCGATGCCGGCGTTGGCGCAGGCTGGATTACCGGTTCGGTGCGTTTTTCCTCGCGCGCGACAGGAATGCTCGCGGGCATTGCCTCCGGCACAGGCGCATCCATGGCCGGTTTCGGTGGTTGCGATACTTGTGGGGTTAATGGTTCGTCCCAGTTCAACATATTGTTCTCCTGCTTGTTATTCTATGGCCGGTTATTGACATGCTTCACAATCCGGATCGAGGATTGAGCAGACTTTTGGTACCGACTCGACTTCCGGCTCGGGTTCCTGGGTGGTGGACTTCTCGACCGCGGTTGCTCCCAGCGAGCGCAGGTAATAGGTTGTCTTCAAGCCCCGTACCCAGGCTAGCTTGTACAGATTATCCAGTTTCTTACCGGAGGGTTCTGCCATGTAAAGATTGAGCGATTGCCCCTGGTCTATCCATTTCTGGCGGCGTGATCCGGCTTCGACCAACCAGCGTGAATCGACTTCGAACGCGGTCGCATAAATCAACTTTAATTCTTCCGGTACCCGATCGATACTTTGTACGCTGCCGTCGTAGTACTTCAAATCATTGACCATGACATCGTCCCACAGGCCGTGCCGCTTTAAATCATCGACCAGGTAAGGATTGACCACCGTGAATTCACCGGACAGGTTCGATTTGACAAACAGGTTCTGGTAAATCGGTTCGATCGACTGGCTGACGCCACATATATTAGAAATGGTGGCGGTGGGCGCAATTGCCATGGTGTTCGAATTACGCATACCAACGCTTATTACACGTTCCCGCAAACTGTCCCAGTTCATGCGGGAGCTTTCGTCCTGCTGCAGGTAGTCGCCGCGAGTTTCACGCAGTTTTGCTACCGAATCGATCGGCAGGATACCCTGGCTCCATAACGAACCCTGGTAACTGGAATAAGTACCGCGTTCCTCGGCGAGATGGGTTGAGGCCTGGATCGCGTAGTAACTGACTGCTTCCATCGATTCATCGGCAAACTCGATTGCCTCTTCCGACGCATAGGGAATATGTCGCTTGTACAACGCATCCTGGAATCCCATCACGCCAAGTCCAACCGGGCGATGGCGCAGGTTGGAAGTGCGTGCCTGCGGTACGCTGTAGTAATTGTAATCAATCACATTATCAAGCATGCGCATGGCGGTGTTGATGGTTTGTTCGAGTTTTTCCAGGTTCAGTCCGTTTTCATCGATATGTTGAGGCAGGTTGACCGAACCCAGGTTACAGACCGCTATCTCGGTATCGGAAGTGTTCAGGGTGATCTCGGTGCACAGGTTCGATGAATGCACTACACCGACATGTTGCTGCGGTGAGCGTATATTGCAGGGGTCCTTGAAAGTTACCCATGGATGACCGGTTTCGAATAGCATGCCAAGCATTTTGCGCCACAGATCTATCGCCTTGATACGGCGGAAAGACTTGATTTCACCCCTATCGGCTTTTTCTTCATAGGCGACGTAAGCGGTTTCAAAATCAGCGCCATAGAGGTCATGTAAATCAGGAACTTCACAGGGCGAAAACAAAGTCCACTGGCCTTCCTCGGCAACCCGCTTCATGAATAAATCCGGGATCCAGTTGGCCGTATTCATATCATGGGTGCGGCGTCGTTCCTCGCCAGTGTTTTTGCGCAGGTCGAGAAAATCCTCGATGTCCAGATGCCAGGTTTCCAGGTAGGCACACATCGCGCCCTTGCGTTTACCGCCCTGGTTAACCGCTACCGCGGTATCGTTGGCTACCTTCAGAAAAGGCACCACTCCCTGAGATTTGCCATTGGTGCCCTTGATGTGCGAGCCCATGCCGCGAACGCGAGTCCAGTCGTTGCCGAGACCGCCGGCAAACTTCGATAGCATCGCGTCATCCTTGATGGCGCTGAAAATTCCATCAAGATCATCGGGTACCGTGGTCAGGTAACAGCTCGACAATTGCGGCCGCAGGGTGCCCGAATTAAACAGGGTAGGGGTGCTGCTCATGAAGTCGAAGGATGACAGCAGGTCGTAAAATTCGATGGCGCGCTCTTCCCGCTGGACTTCGTTGATCGCCAGGCCCATGGCGACGCGCATGTAAAACGCCTGGGGCAGTTCGAAACGTACATCTCCATAGTGAATGAAGTAACGATCGTACAGGGTCTGCAGCCCGAGGTAGGTAAATTGCTGATCGCGCTCGGGTTTGAGCGCCTGCCCCAGTTGTTCAAGATCAAACTTGAGCAGTTCCGTATCGACTAACTCGAGCTTGGCTGCACGCTTGATGTAAGCACCAAAATACCCGCAGTAACGCTCCTTCATCTCGGCAAAGGTTGCGTTTGGCAAGCCATCGCCAATAAAGCTCAGGGATTCGGTGCGCAGTCCGTCGAGCAACAGTCGTGCTGCCACCTGCGAGTATTCGGGCTCGCGGTCGATGAGACCGCGCGCACTCATCACTACGGTAGGGCCAACGTCTTTGCTGGCCACGCCGTCGAACAGGTTTTTCAGGGTTTCGTCAAAAACCCGTTCGGCGCTGACGCTTTCCAGGCCTTCGCAGGCTTCGTTGATGATGATTTGCAGGCGCCGCGTATCGAGTGGTTCGATGCTGCCATCTGAACGCTTTACGTTAAGCTCGATGCGCTCATCATCCTGCACTTCCTGGCGCGGATCTATCTTGCATTGCGCGCGAGCAGTCGCGCGTTCTTCACGGTAGAGCACATAAGCACGCGCAATTTTCTGTTCGCCATTGCGCATCATGGCCAGCTCTACCTGGTCCTGGATATCTTCAATATGGAAGGTGCCACCGTCAGGCTGACGTCGAGTCAGGGTACCAACCACCAGGTCGGTCAATTGCTCGACAGTTTCATGAACCCGCGTCGAGGCAGCAGCCTGTCCGCCTTCGACAGCCAGGAATGCCTTGGTCATTGCAATGGCAATCTTGTCCTTGTCAAAACTGGTTAACTTGCCATTACGGCGTACCACGTTGTATTTACTGCTGAGTGCACTGGTATTGTCTGCTACAACCGCTGCTACCGGCTCGACAGGAGCGACGCTTGCATCGGTTAAGGGTGATTCGATATTCTGCATTTAAAGCCCGATCCGTTATTTCAAGATGTTATACGTGGATGTGGTCCACGTTTATTACCGTTGGCTATTTCTCTCCCCGGGACAGTTAAAGTAATTTATAACTATCGAACTCAAGTATTTGAACTTTTTATGGACAGGTTTGAGACAGCCAGCCTTACTATTCGTTAAAAAGGTGAATAATCAACCAGACACACAATATAGTGTGTTTTGGCGGAAGGTCAAGTACATTATGTTGTGTATGGTTCTGTGGAGTTACAGGGAATATCCTGTGGATAAGTCAATTATCTGTACTAGAAATGGCGTCAGCAAAGGCTTCTAGCTCATTGATTTCATTTGCCACGAAATTATGACCATTAAAAAATATTATTTTATCGAAATAGTTATAAAAAAATTGTATAGAGTGGTTTCAGCGCCAACAAAGCAGGGAAATAATGATGACATATAAGATGGGAATCGACCTCGGTGGCAGCAAAACCGAGGTGATTTTGCTGGACCCGGAGCAACGACCGATATATCGCGAACGGGTAACTACTCCCGCAGGTAGTTACGTCGAAATTCTGACTATGCTCGCTGATCTGGTCGATTCCGTCGAGGCTAGATTCAAGTTTGATATGAGCATCGGTGTCGGTATCCCGGGTGCGATCTCACCGCGATCCGGACTGCTGCGCAACTCCAATACGGTTTGCATGAATGGCCAGCCTTTTCTGACTGACCTGCAAGGCCGGCTCGGGAGAGAGGTTCGTATTGAGAATGATGCCAATTGTTTTGTTCTCTCGGAAGCGCTCAGTGGCGCCGCCCGGAACTACAGGGTGGTTTTCGGTGTAATTATCGGAACCGGTACGGGGGGTGGTCTCGTGATCGACGGCAAGCTGGTGAACGGACCCCATTCGATTAGTGGAGAGTGGGGGCATAACCCCTTACCCTGGCATCGTAGCGAAGATGGCGCACCCTCCTGTTACTGCGGCAAGACGACCTGTATCGAAACTTTTCTGTCAGGTCCCGGTTTAGCGCGTAATTATAAAATCCGCTCTGGCAAGTCGATCAGCAGCCAGGATATCATTGCGGCCGCTGCCGCGGGTGACATTGACTGCCGTAGCATGCTTGACCTCTACCATGATCAAATGGCTCGCGCCCTGGCGCACGTGATCAATATTCTCGATCCACATGCGATCGTGCTCGGTGGGGGCATGTCGAACATTGATTCGATTTATCGTGAAGTTCCCGCGCTGTTGCATAACTATGTATTCTCCGACTTTGTCGAAACTCCCATCCTGCAGGCCGAGCGTGGTGATGCCAGCGGCGTATTCGGTGCCGCATTGCTGTGGCCGTAAAGAACCCATGACTCTCGACCGGTCACAATAGATTAAAGAAATCGGCGCGCCGGTCGATCCGGTAATCACCTACCCTCGAGTTGAAAGGTTTTACCGGAATGGCAAGTCTGTATCCATCAAGTACTTCGGCAGCGCAATCTGCTGGCGGCCTCGAATCGTTGGTTGCTGAAGTCAATAAGCTGGTCAGTCTGCCGGATATTTATTATCGACTGGAAGAGACTATCGTTGATCCGACATCGACCATGGAGGTGATTGCCAACCTGCTGCGCAGTGATCCGGATTTATGTGCGCGCATGCTGCGCATGGCGAATAGCGCTTTTTACAGTTTTCCTACCACGATCGAAACCGTCGAGCGTGCGGTAGGGACGATCGGTCTGCGCCAGATTCGCGAGCTAGTGCTGGTTACCGCTGTAGTCAAGGCATTCGAAGGCATACCACCGGGCACGGTAAACATGGAGACGTTCTGGGAGCACAGCATTGCAGTCGGGATCATGGCACGTGAACTCGGCCAGCAGGCCGGACTGCCGAATGCCGACAGCTTTTATATACCCGGATTGCTACACGATCTCGGCCGGCTAGTGATGTATCTGAAATTACCCGGCCTGATGGCCGAGTTGCTGGAGCGTCAGGAAGCCGAGGGGCAGAGCCTGTTTGATATGGAAAGAGAAATTCTGAACTACTCGCATGCTGATATCGGTGCGCGTTTACTCGAATTGTGGAATCTACCCCAGTCGATCTGTGAACCGGTGGGCAAACATCATCAACCGGGGCAGAGCGACGAGTACCAGCTGGCGGCCTGCGCGATTCACGTGGCAGACGCCTGGGTTAATACGCATCGTATTGGCAGAAGCGGGGATGGCATGGAACTGTTGATCGACGAGGTGGCGCTGTATCGAATTGAGATCGATTCCGAGAGGATTAGCGAAATTGGCGAGGTAGCCAGACAGCGGACGGGCGACGTAGTGCGATTGTTCATGAGTCATTAGCCGCTGCGGACGTCGCCATACCTGCCGTAACGGGGCCTGCTCCTTGCAGTCGCTTTGGCGCAATGTCAATCGGCATCGACCGTTACGCAGCGTGCCCGGTCGGGGCATTGACGCTCCGGCAACAAAAGAAAATACCGGGTCTAGCCCAGCACCAGGGTGGCGAGACCGAGAAACGCGATAATACCGATAACGTCAGTTACTGTCGTCAGTACCACGCCACCGGCGATCGCCGGGTCGACGCCGATATGCCTCAGGACTACCGGTATTACAGCTCCCGCGAGCGCACCGGCCACCAGGTTTACCACCAGGGCAAACGCGATGACCAGGCCTATGCCGTAATTGCCAAACCAGGCTATTGAAAATGAAGCGACCACCAGCGCCCACAACAGTCCATTCAGTAAACTGACCAATATCTCTTTTTTAATTAGTGAGCGGTAGTTCGAGCTACCCAACTGGCCCAGCGCCAGGCCACGGATGGCGATAGTCAGAGTTTGTGAGCCCGCGATGCCCCCCATACTGGGTACTATCGTTATCAGGATCGCGAGCGCCACCACCTGATCGAGGATACTCTCAAAAAAACCGATAACGTAAGCCGCCAGGAACGCTGTCAGCAGATTAATTCCAAGCCATATGCCACGTCTTCTGGAGGTGATCAGAACCGGTGAAAACATGTCTTCTTCTTCTGACAGGCCGGCCATGCCCATGATCGAGTGATCGCCCTCATCTCGAATTACGTCAACCACGTCATCGATGGTTATGCGACCGATCAATTTATGTTTTTCATCGACGATCGGGGCACTGATCAGGTCGAAATGCTCAAACTCACGCGCCACCTCGGTGTCGGACATATGCGCATTCATTGCATCGATATCTGTACGCATGATAGTGCGCACTTCGACCTCGGGATCGTTGGTCAGCAAATCCCGCAAGTACAATGCCCCCAGATAATGGTCGTGACGATCTGTAACAAACAGCTGATCGGTATGGTCGGGCAGTTCGCCGCGGATACGCAGGTAACGCAATACCACGTCGAGCGATACGTCGGCCCGGATCGTGACCTGATCGATATTCATCAGGCCGCCAGCGGTATCTTCACTGTAGGAGAGCACCGACTCGAGCTTTTCACGCTTGTGCGCGTCCAGCGCGTGCAGGGTTTCTACGAGCTTGTCGGTCGGCAGTGCGAGAATTATGTCAGCCTGGTCGTCGACATCCGCAAGGGTCTCGACGATCGCCGAAATTTCTTCTGCATCGAGCAGTTTCAGCCTGGCATCACTGATCTCGTCCTGGGTTTCGAGTAGCACCGCACCGAGATCATCCGGTGCGATTAGTGGCCATATCGAATCGCGTTGTTGTGCCGGCAGCGAATCCAGCAGCATCGCAGTTTCCGCTACGCTGACTGTGCTTAGAATTTTCGATATCTCACTGCTGTCATCGGCTTCCAACGCTACTGCCAGTTCCTGACGCAGCTGTTCGATATCGTCTTCTACCATGGCCCTAGGTCATTCGTCTTCGCCGAAGCGGTCGTTTATCAGGTCAACCAGGGCGTCGCGACATGATTGTTCATCGTTACCTTCAATTTCCAGCCCTAACTCAACGCCCCTGCTGGCGGCAAGCATCATAACGCCCATGATGCTCTTGGCGTTAACGCGATTGTCCTTGCGAATAAGAAAGACCTCGCTTTCAAACTGGCTGGCACAATTGACCAACTTTGATGCAGCGCGCGCATGCAAACCGAGCTTGTTAATTATGGTGATATTTTCTGCAATCATTCCTTATCCGTTTGAACCCCTTTTATCCCGCCCGTTAATGCCGTTTGGCATAGTTGCTCCAGCGGTTGATCAGCGTAGTTTAATACACGTAACAGCATCGGCAAGTTAATCCCGCTAATCACTCGTGCGTTGCATTCAGTACTGAAATACCTGGCCAGGTTATCGGGCGTGGCCCCGTAGACATCGGTTAGCACCAGCAAGCCATCGCCACTATCCTGCTCGAGCATGGCAGTGCGGATCATATCAGCATATTTACCCAGCACTTCCGGTCTTAGATCCGCAGGCACTGATACCATGGCGACAGGCGTCTCCCGGTGTTTACAAATTGCATCGCAGACAGTGACGATTTGCGCTCCGATTTCTTCGTGCGTTACCAGTAAGATGCCTACACTCATTACAGGTCCCGGTGACGAATGGAAAGATTGTTTCGCGTCGGTTTGAATGCCGCGACGATCCGCTCGGCCATGTATACGGAGCGGTGTTGGCCGCCGGTGCAACCGATCGATATTGTCATGTAGCTGCGATTTTCCTTTTCGAAGCGCGGAATCCAGTCGATCAGAAAGTTATAAATTGAGGTAAACATTTCCTCTACTTCAGGGTAGTTCTGCAGGTAGTCGACGACTGCCTGGTCACGTCCTGTCAGAGGCTTGAGATTTTCTTCCCAGTGGGGGTTAGGCAGGCAGCGGACATCGAATACAAAATCGGCATCTGCGGGCACGCCGTTTTTGAATCCGAAGGACTGGATCAATACTCCCATTTCGGTGGTTGATTGCGACACCAGTCGATCGATGATCAACTGACGCAGCTCGTGTACATTCAGGTTCGAGCTGTCGATTGAAATATCGGCGTTTGCATGCATATCTTCGAGCAGTTTCTTTTCCTGCTGGATCGCATCGGCCAGCGGCAGGCCTTCTCTCGATAACGGATGCTTGCGGCGAGTTTCGCTAAAGCGTTTGAGCAATCTCGATGTGTCGGAGGTCAGGAACAGGATTTTGAGCTCGAGCGAATACCTGTCCATGAGCCGCAAGATTTCGTCGAATCGACCCGGGTTGTCAATCCGGCTTCTGGCATCGACAGCAATCGCAACCAGGTCATAGGGCTGCGGCGAGGAGTTAACCAGATTATCGACCAGTTCCGGGAGCATGCTGAGCGGTAAATTATCGATACAATAGTAACCGGCATCCTCCAGGGTATGCAGGGCTACGGTTTTTCCGGATCCGGAAAGGCCGCTGACAATTATCAGCTTCACTTTAGTCTTTCTCCTACCAGGGTTACTCGTTAGTTTCGGAATCCTGTGCAATCGCCCGGTTTTGGCGAGCGATGAAATCATCTGCCGAATTATACCCGCTGTTGTGCAGTAAGTGATTACGCGCGGCCGCCTCGGCCAGTACGGCAAGGTTGCGGCCGGGGGCCACGGGCAGGGTGACTTGCGGAAAATCAAGCCCGAGAATCCTGCGGGTTTTCAGATTATTGCCGAGCCGGTCGAACTCGGCGCTGTTGTTTTGATCAAGCTCGACCATGTTGACGATTAGACTCAGTGGCATGCTCCGTTTCAGGGTATTAGCACCAAACATTGCTCGCACATTAACGACACCGAGGCCACGTACTTCGAGGAAATCGGTAAGTAGCTGCGGACTACTGCCTTCGACCACATCCGGGGTGCTGCGTGTAAACAGGGTCACGTCATCGGATATTAGTCGATGTCCACGGGAGATGAGGGATAGCGCCAGTTCGCTCTTGCCTACCGCCGTTTTTCCGGTGATAAACACGCCCAGGCTATAGACTTCTATAAAGACACCGTGCTCTTTGGTTTTATCGGCCAGCGCACGCGACAGCAGGTAGCGGGTAATTTCGAGTAGTTCGGAATCGCTAAGCTCCGATTGCAGAACCGGGATCTCGCGGGATTCACAGAACTCAATCATCGGCTGCGGCAGCGGGTTACCCTGACTGCAGATTATTACGCATACCGGGCCCCGGAAGAGGGTTCTGAATAATTTTTTTTGCTCGTCCGTGTCGAGCTTGCGGATGTATCGAGATTCCTGATAGCCGACGACGACGATACTGGAAGTGCGTATGACATTGAAATAATCGGCCGCGTCGAAAGTGTCAGCTACCTGGCGCGACAGATGGATTTCACGGTTCAACCCGACCTGCCGGGAAGTGAAGTTTAATTGGAGCTTGTGTTGATACTGATTGAGAAACTGGTGAATTTTTAGCGATGAGCTCATTGCTCGGCCGATTCGATAATTTGGGCGATTTCGTCTCTACTGGTTGCCCCGCGGATCGCCTCGCAAACATCGGTCTGCGAGAATATGCTGGCCAGCGAGGACAGTATTATCAAGTGCTCTTCGGTGGCTTCCTGGGGGATGATGATGGTAAACACCAGGTCAACCGGCTGGTTGTCAGGAGATTCGAAATTGACCGGTTCCTTGAGCCGAAACAGGCAGCCGATGGTTTTGTCCAGGTTTTCCACCCGCGCATGCGGTACCGCAAAGCCGTGGCCAAGACCGGTGCTGCCCAGTCGCTCGCGATTGAGCAGGTTGTTATAGATTGCAGATTCCGGCATCTGGGTTTGATCGGCGACGATATTTGCGATCAACTCGAGAAGCTTTTTTTTACTGGATATTTCTGTATCCAGGAATATCCGTTGCGGTGACAAAAGTGCTGAAATTGTCATTAAATCGAGCTTGAATGCATGTTGCTTGAACTGGATGCGCGAATCTTAGTGGATTTGAGCGAGTATGCAAGCGTATTGGACGCCGTGCCGGCTAAAAAAAAGGGGGATTAATATCCCCCTGATTGGTTTTTAGGCCAGCTCGGCAGGTGTGTTCTTGGGCCGGTGGCTTTTCAGTTTTTCCTTGTGCCTCTTTCCCTGGCGGTCGAGTTTATCAATAAGGCCATCAATCGCGGCATACATGTCTTCGCGCACATCGTCGGCATGTAAATTGCTGCCGCTGACGTGCAGGGTCGCTTCCGCTTTGTGACGCAACTTTTCCACGGTAAGTACAATATGAATGTCCAGCGCCTGGTCGAAATGTCGATCTAACCTGCCGACTTTTTCGTTCACATAATTGCGCATGGAATCAGTTATTTCTACATGATGACCGCTTAAACTTACTTGCATCTGTAATCTCCTTGGCTGTGTGATTCACATCGCTGCGAATCGTTTATGTCTCAAAAGAGACGTTTACGTTCATTGGATGGCGGAATATTTAACGCTTCCCTGTATTTGGCTACGGTTCTCCTGGCTACGTTAATTCCCTGGTCACCCAACAAAATTGCAATCTTGTTATCGCTTAGTGGTTTTTCCGGTTTTTCGGCGCCGACAAATTTTTTAATAATCGCCCTGATCGCCGTGGCTGAGCATTCACCGCCGTCGGCAGTGCCTACGTGACTCGAAAAAAAGTATTTGAATTCAAAGATACCACGCGGCGTATGCATGTACTTGTGAGTCGTCACCCTCGATATGGTGGATTCATGCATTTCCAGCAATTCGGCGATATCGCGCAGCACCATCGGTTGCATTGCCTCTTCGCCGTAATCCAGAAATGCCTGCTGTCTTTCGACGATTGCGCTGGCGACACGCAGCATGGTTTCATTGCGACTTTGCAGGCTCTTTATGAACCAGCGGGCCTCCTGTAAATGATCTTTCAGATACGTGTTCTGAGCACTGCTGTCGCTGCGTCTTATCAGGCTTGCATATTGATCGTTAACCCTGAGACGTGGCGCGTGATCGGGGTTGACACTGACCCGCCAGCTGCCGGACTGCTTGCTGACATAAACATCCGGGGCGATATACTCGGCATGGTTTTGACTGATGCTATGCCCGGGATGGGGGTTGGTGCTCTGGATCAGTTTGATAATTTCCGCGAGTTCACTGTCGCTAGCCTGCAGCCGCCGCTTAAGCAAGGCCACGTCGTTGTTAGCAAGTTGCTGGAGGTATTTTTCTACCAGCACCAACGCTTTGGTGAGGTGCGGTGTTGCGGGATCATATTGCCCCAGCTGGATAGCCATGCAATCGCTAGGCGAGGATGCTGCGACGCCAACCGGATCGAAACGCTGCACCAGGTGCAGAACCGCCTCGACTTCGTCTAGCTCCAGCGAGTCGTGCTGTCGAGTCAGGCCTTCATGAATCTCCTCGACGCTTTCCGTCAGGTAGCCGTTATCGTCGATAGAATCGATGATTGCAAGGCCGATATCATGATCGGTTGCAGATAAATGGGAGCAGTCAAGTTGCCAGATGAGGTGGGTCTTTAGAGAATCCTCCTCCCCTGACTGGTTTTCGAACATGTCGCGATTATCAGTCCCCGAAGCGGTCGACTGACTTGATGAATTGGGCAGGTTATCGTAGATCTGGTCCCAGCGAGCATCGATTTCGAGTTCATCCGGTAACAGCTGTTCGGCCCGATTTTCGGCGACCTTGGTTTCTGGGGTTTTGAAATCGGTGAGGTCTTCGCCATTGCCGCTGTTCTCGCGGGTTGCCTCCGGATCGAGAACCGTTATTTCACCGAGGTCATCGTCCTGATCGAGCAGTGGATTCGCGTCAAGGGTTGCCTGGATCTCGGTTTGCAATTCCAGCGAGGAGAGCTGCAGCAGTTTGATTGCCTGCTGCAACTGAGGCGTCATCGTGAGGCTTTGCCCTATGCGCAGTTGCAGACTTTGTTTCATAGGCGAGGCCGTTTATTGTTAGCATTTTCGCCAGGATATCTATTGTCTCCCATGCACCTATTTATAGCTTAAAATCGTCTCCCAAGTAAATCTTTCTGACTATTTTATTTTCCAGGATCTGTGCCGGGTTGCCTTCGGCCAGAACTTCACCATCCCCCATGACGTAGGCGCGATCGCATATTCCCAGGGTTTCGCGTACATTGTGGTCGGTTATCAATACACCGATACCGCGCTCGGCGAGCTGGCGGATTATTGACTGGATATCGATGACTGAAATCGGATCAACCCCGGCGAAGGGCTCATCGAGCAGGATGAATTCGGGCTGGTTTGCCAGTGCTCGCGCGATTTCGACACGTCGACGTTCGCCTCCAGAGAGCGATATGCCATCTATTTCACGCAAATGTTCTATTTGAAATTCTTCCAGCAAGTGTTCCAGCATCTCCCGGCGTGCGGAACTATCGAGGTCCTTGCGCAGTTGCAGGATGGCCAGAATATTCTGTTGCACCGTGAGGTGCCGAAACACGGAAGCTTCCTGGGGCAGGTAGCCTATCCCCAGTTTAGCCCGTCGATGCATCGGCAAATGGCTGATGGTTTTGTCGTTGAGACGGATGACACCGGAGTCATTATCGATCAGGCCGACAATCATATAGAAACAGGTGGTTTTTCCGGCACCGTTAGGGCCCAGCAAGCCGACTATCTCACCGCCTCTAACTTGCATCGAAACCGATTTGACGACATCGCGCTTGCGGTACGATTTGGCCAATTCAATGGCTTCGAGTAAATTTGTATCGCTCATCCAGGATTTATTCAGCGGCTTGTGAATCCGGTTTCGGCTGGATCAGCATCTTTACCCGTTGATCGGATTTCGTGCTGCCCGCCTGAAGACTATTGCTCTCGGTGTTGATACGAATAATGTCACTCTCGATAACATCTCCCGCCTGGCTTAAACGTGCAGAATCGCGCAGTTCGAGAAGCGAGTCAGTTTGCGAGTAGTCGATTTGCATCGCCTCCCCACGCATTTCCTGTTGATTATCGTCGAGCTGCCGCAGAGTAGCTGGCGCACCGGTCATTTCCATTAACGTTAGCTCGTTGGCATCATTGAAATGGATCACCACGCGGTCGGCATTAATTTCCAGGCTGCCCTGCACCAGCTTGACGTTGCCCTGGTATATGCTGATGCCCTCCTGTTCCCTGACTTCGAGCTCGTCGGCCTCGACTTCGATTGGCTGGTCACGGTCGCTGGCAAGCGCCCAGAGCTGGCAGGGCAGCAGCAATAGCAGCAAGGCGGCGAACTTAACTGTCGCCATGACGATAAACCGAATGTGTTCTGTTGAATCGATAAATTCTCCCGGCGAGGTCGAAAATAGCTTGCTCGGCTTCGATTTGAGCCTGATTACTGCGCATTAATACTTTCGCCTCGCTGGTAACCAGGTTGAGGTCGGGTTCGAAACGTATGCTCTCGGTATACATCTGGAAGGGATTATCGCCCAGCTTTTGTATCACCACCTGATTGCGCAGGCGCAATAAATTATCCTGGTGCTGGAACTCACCGTTAAGTGCATCGACCAACCAGTGGTCGGCCTCACGGTATATCTGCATCGATGGCACATCGATGTTACTCACATCGGTGCCCGGATAGTGTTCGAGCCGGGGGCTGTTAAACTCGAAATCGAGGATGCCTTCGCTGTTCATCACGCGATAGCGCAAATTGGTAAGAAAGTAGTCGATGTTGTCGGGAATAATCAGATCGGCCTTATCGTCCTGCGAACGCAGGCGCGACTCATACACCCAGCCGAGCACGCTAGCGGCAATGCCAAGAATTATCACCAGGACCATGAGGCGCAGTTTCATTCGAGGTAACTGTCCTGTCTGGCTGCGAGCAATGACTGAGCCTGTAAGATGAAATCGGTGACTTCCCGCACCGCCCCGTTACCGCCACGCGCGGTGGTAACCCAGTCACAATGTTGTTTCACGAAAACGTGGGCGTTTTGTACCGCAATGGCCAGACCTACCCTGCGCATTACCGGTAAATCCGGTAAGTCGTCGCCGACATAGGCAGTCTGCCCGGACTCGAGACCGGTATCCTGTAGCAATTTTTCATATGCCTGTAACTTATCACGATATCCCTGGTAAATATGCCTGACCCCGAGTTCGTTCATGCGATGATTGACGATTCCTGAATTGCGACCGGTAATTACCGCAATTTCGATTCCGCAGTCGAGCAGCATGCGAATACCATGACCGTCCAGGGAATTGAAAGTTTTATATTCTTCTCCCCGGTTATCGAATTGCAGGCCGCCATCGGTCATGACCCCGTCGATATCCAGTATGAGCAGGCGAATCTGTCTGGCGATGTCGTTAACGCTGCCGGTCATTGCTTTTTCCTATACAACACCGGCTCTTAATAAATCATGCATGTTTAATGCACCCTGAACGATCAATGTTTCGTCAACCACCATCAGCGAGTTAATTTTCTTGTCGTGCATGATTTTCAACGCCTCGCTGGCAATACGATCCGCCTCGATGGTTACGCAGTTTGCAGTCATGTAGTCGCGCACCAGCGCGGTCTCGATATCCGGCATTTTTGCAAAGGTGCGACGTAAATCACCATCGGTGTAAACCCCGACCAGCTGGTTTCCTGCGGTATCGATAACTCCTGCCATGCCGAGACCCTTGACGGTCATTTCGAGCAGGGTGTCCTTGAGCGTAGTTTCGGTGCTGACCAGTGGAATAGCGTCACCGGTGTGCATGATGTCGCTGACACGAAGCAGCAAACGTCGCCCAAGCTGACCGCCTGGATGTGACATGGCGAAATCTTCCTCGGTGAAACCGCGAGCTTCCAGAACCGCCACCGCCAGCGCGTCGCCCATGGCCAGCGCTGCAGTGGTGCTGGAAGTAGGCGCCAAACCCAGCGGGCAGGCTTCCCTGGCAACGCTGACATCGAGGTGGATATTGGCTATGCGTGCCAGGGTGGAGGCGGGGTTACCGGTCAGAGCCAGCAGCGGAATACCAATGCGTTTCAACAAGGGCAACAGTAAGGTAATTTCACTGGTCTCGCCGGAGTTCGATAACGCTATCACCAGGTCGTGTGCGGTTATCATGCCGAGATCGCCGTGACTGGCTTCGCCGGGGTGCATGAAAAAGGCGGGTGTGCCGGTACTGGCCAGCGTGGCTGCAATCTTATTGCCGATGTGGCCGGATTTACCCATACCGGTTACCACGATGCGGCCTGTGCATTGTAATACCAGTTCGCAGGCAGCATGGAATCCCTGGTCCAGTCTCCCGGTCAGGGCTGAAATAGCTTCCGCTTCGGTATTTAGCACCGCGAGGCCAAGTTCGATAAAGGCGTGTCTTGTCATAGCTATCTCACGACGGCCCCATAATACAAATATAGCTGGTAAATGACAAAAGCCGCGAGCAGGACAACCCCCTTGCTGCGAGTCAGGTGGCGAGGTACGGCAGTCGGGAAGCGCGACATCAATATGAGCATCAATGTGAGACCGATTACGACCGGTAAATCGCGCCATCGTGCGGCATCATTGATACTAAAGCTGGTGAGCAATGCTGGCAGCCCGATAACTGCGAGCGAATTAAACAGGTTCGAACCGATGACATTGCCGATAGCGAGATCCGGCTTGCCTTTTTTCAGGCTTGCTATTGATGCCGCCAGCTCGGGCAGGCTGGTACCCAACGCCACCACCGTGAGGCCGATGATCAATTCGCTGACCCCCAGCGCCAGTGCGATACCGGTTGCCCCCCACACCAGCAACTTGGAACTGCCAACCAGCACCAGCAGTCCCAGCGTCAACCAGCCGATGGCCGCGGGCATCTGCATCGTATGAATCATCTCCTCGCTTTCGTGTTCCTCCCTGGCGTACTGGGCCGGATGCCTGCGATGCTCACGTATCAGGTGCAAAAGGCTCAGTGCGAGCAGCCCCATCAGGGCGAAACCATCGACAATATCCAGCGATAAATCGAACAGGCTCCACGTCATGATTGCCGTGGCCAGTATCAGTAACGGATACTCGTTCTTGAACAGGTGTATCGCAACCGGGACCGGTACGATGATGGCGGTGACACCGAGGATCAATCCAATGTTGGCAATATTGGAGCCGAGCGCGTTACCGATAGCGAGATCGGGCGTGTCCTGCAGAACAGAAATGATGGAGACTACGATCTCCGGCGCTGAAGTACCGAAGCCAACAATGGTAATGCCGATGATCATAACCGACACGCCCAGCAGGCGAGCCATGGCGGCGGCGCCCTCGACAAATTTGTCAGCGCTCCAGATAAGCAGTGCCAACCCTGCGATGACGGCGGCGATGTAGCTAAGCATGGTCAAAACGTGATTTATATTCTGTCTAGAATTCGGCGGTCGAGGTGAACAGCCCGACGCGCAAGTCCTTTGCGTTATAGATTTCCCGGCCGTCGACCTCCATCGTGGCATCACCGATACCCATCACCAGCTTGCGCATGATTACTCGTTTTATATCAATGCGATAGGTAACCTGTTTCGCTTGCGGCAACACCTGCCCGAAATACTTGACTTCGCCGGCGCCGAGGGCGCGACCGTGT
>CALDDP010000306.1 GCA_937936805.1 uncultured Gammaproteobacteria bacterium
TTCGGTCAAGGACTTTGACCCCACCGATTATCTATCGCTAAAGGAAAGCAAGAAGATGGATGTCTTTATCCATTTCGGCATTGCCGCCGGCATTCAGGCACTGGATGATTCCGGCATCGAAGTCACCGAGGCAAACGCCGAACGTATCGGTGTCGCAATCGGTTCCGGAATAGGTGGATTACCGACGATAGAAAGAAATCGTGACGCCTATGTCGCTGGTGGCCCCCGCAAAATTTCGCCATTCTTCGTACCGAGCTCCATTATCAATATGGTGTCGGGTAACCTGTCGATTATGCGCGGCCTGAAAGGTCCGAATATTTCTATCGTCAGTGCCTGCACTACCGGTGCACATAATATCGGTGATGCAGCGCGCATGATTTCTTACGGCGACGCGGATGTGATGGTCGCCGGTGGTTCGGAAATGGCGACCTCGGCGCTCGGCGTTGGTGGTTTCGCTGCAGCCAGGGCATTGTCTACCCGTAATGACGATCCTGAAGCGGCAAGTCGACCCTGGGATCGTGATCGTGACGGCTTCGTGCTCGGCGACGGCGCCGGGGTAGTAGTTCTGGAAGAGTACGAAATGGCAAAACAACGTGGCGCCAATATCTACTGCGAGCTGGTCGGCTATGGCATGAGTGGTGACGCCTACCATATGACTGCTCCTTCCCAGGGAGGCGAGGGCGCTGCACGCTGCATGGCCAATGCGATGAATGATGCGGGCCTGAACGCAGAGGATATCGGCTATATCAATGCGCATGGTACCTCGACCCCGGCCGGGGATATCGCTGAAACCAACGCAGTCAAACTGGCGATGGGCGATCATGCCTATAAACTGGTAGTCAGTTCAACCAAATCGATGACCGGACATCTACTGGGGGCTGCCGGAGGTATCGAGGCAATATTTTCCATCCTGGCGCTGCGCGACCAGGTGGTTCCACCGACTATTAATCTTGATAACCAGGACCCGGAATGTGACCTGGACTACGTTGCAAACACGGCCCGGGAGGTGAAGCTGTCGGCAACCATGTCCAATTCCTTCGGATTTGGCGGAACCAACGGCACCTGTGTGTTCAAATTAGTCTAGTCGATCCGGTCGATGTACCGTGATTATCTGTCACAAACTCGATGCCGTAGCAGACCTGACAACGGTTAGCCGCAGCATACCCGACAACCCTCTATATCCGTTAACCTCGAGCATCGGCGGTGCGCAAAACCTCCGCTGCTCGATGTTAATCGCTGATCATCAGGATTTGGCCCGGCAAAGCGGAAACGACAATGATTGCCAGCATGCTATCAATACCCGCCGGTGGCCACGAACCCCCGGCGAATCCTCGGGGGCGTTGTTGGCGACACTGAATCGAACTGCAGCTGTCGATTAACAGGATCAGAATGACAAAGTTTATCAAGCAATTGTTTGTCTGGAGTATTCTGGCTACGGTACTGGTCATCGCGATTCTTATTTATCAATTACTGCGATTTCAACACGGCAACGTCGCTTTGCCACAGGAACCCACCGTTTTTCTGATCAGGTCGGGTAGCAATATCAAATCGATTGCACAGGATTTGAGCATGCAAAATATTATCAATGATCCCTGGCTGTTTATCCTGCTGGCAAAAGTCAAAGGCGTCGAAACCAGGGTTCGGGCGGGCGAGTATCAAATCGAATCAGGAATGACGGCCGACGATTTACTCGAAAAGTTTACCCAGGGCAGCGCAATCCAATACAGCTTTACCGTTATCGAAGGCTGGTCTTTTCGCCAGATGCTGGCTGCGATCGCTGAAGATCCTGTCATCGAACATACCCTGCAGGGAAAAAGCAATCAGGAAATCATGGCCTTGATCGGTCATCCCGAACTGCACCCGGAAGGCATGTTTTTTCCGGATACCTATCGCTTTCCGAAGGGGACCAGCGATCTCGATTTCCTACAGCGCGCTTTCCAGGTAATGCAAAATCATTTAACCCGCGAATGGAATCAGCGTGATGAGGACTTGCCCCTGAAGTCCGAATACGAAGCCCTGATCCTGGCTTCGATAATCGAAAAGGAAACCGGCGCCGGCTTCGAGCGTCCCCTCATCAGTGGCGTTTTCATTCGCCGCCTGAAAAAAAATATGCGCCTGCAAACAGACCCGACGATCATCTATGGCCTTGGCGAAGAATTTGATGGCGACATACGTTTCCGGGATTTAAAGAAAGACACCCCTTACAATACCTACCTGCATGCGGGTTTGACGCCGACGCCGATAGCATTACCCGGGCTTGAAGCCATTCGCGCAGCGCTGCATCCGGCAAAAACAGATGCCCTGTATTTTGTTTCCAAGGGTGACGGTACACATCAATTTTCAGCAACACTGGACGAACACAATACCGCAGTCAAGCGATACCAGTTGAACAAGGCCAAGTAGATCGTGAAGCTCAAATCCAGTCAGAATCGCATGATAGTTATCGACGGCGTCGATGGTTCGGGCAAGGGCGTACAAACAAACAGGTTGTTACAGTCGCTGCTCGATGCGGGTGAGCAGGCAATACTGACACGTGAACCCGGGGGATCGCCTGCAGCCGAGGATATCCGCGCGCTGCTGGTAACCGGGGAACCCGAAAAATGGGATAGCATGACCGAGTTGCTGTTGATGTATGCCGCAAGACGTTCACATTTGCGTGACACCATCTGGCCTCAGCTGGCGCAGGGCAAATGGGTAATCAGCGATCGTTTTGCCGATTCGAGCCGCGCTTTTCAGGGTATTGCGGGTGATCTGGGGCTCGATACGGTTGAACGTATTCATCAAACGGTAGTTGGTGACTTCAAACCGGAACTGGTGCTGATTCTTGATATTCCGGAATCGATCGCGTTGGCGAGAGCCAGGGTTCGAGGCGGGATTGAAGACCGCTTTGAAAAGAAGGGGACTGACTATCATGCCAGGGTGCGCAAAGCGTTCTTACAAATCGCCTCAGGCGATCAACGGCAATACTATGTCATCGACGCCAACCAGAGCATGGACCAGGTTAGCGAAGATATAATCACGGTTATCAATGATCGCTTCGGGCTCAGTTTGAAAGCCAGTCTCGAGCCTCGCTAATGGATGACGACAGGCCCCAATTCCTGCCCTGGCAAGCGGATATCCTGCAACGCGCGCTGAGCCTCCAGCAACAGCAGCATTTACCGCATGCGGTGTTAATCGATACCCCCGGCGAGCAGGATATCACCGGTTTTGGTCGCTATCTGTCGATGCTGTTACTGTGTGACAACCCATCCGGTCTGTCAGTTTGCGCAGTTTGCGAAGCCTGCAGGATGATGCAGGCTGACACTTATGCAGATTTTAATCTGGTGACATTAGAGCACAATGAAAAAACAAAAAAACTGAATAAAAACATAAATATAGAGCAAATACGTAAACTAATACATGAAGTCAATTTAACCCGCCAGTATGAGCGCATGAAAATCGCCCTGATCTATCCTGCGGAAGCCATGAACAAATCCAGTGCGAATGCACTGCTAAAAACTCTCGAGGAACCAGCAGCACGGGTTTTAATCATGCTGGTCACGCATAACCCCGGACATATTCCCGTCACCCTGCGCAGTCGGTGTCAGAGCTGGAGTATTAACCCGCCCACACGGGAACAGGCGCTAAACTGGTTACGCGAGCAGGGTGTCGAAGATGCGACAGCTACCAGCTACCTGCAATTTGCCAGTGGCGACCCGGTACTTGCACTGGAACTTCAGCGAAACGACTACGCCTCACTAGTCGCGCAGTTTAAATCCAGCTTCAGCCAGTTTTTACGCGGTGAACTGAGCGTAAGCGACCTTTGTCGCGGACTTTTATCGGCTGAAACCGCCATTATCAGACGCCTGATAAACATGACGCTCAACGCTTATTGCTACCAGAGCAGCGGTGTCGACGCCGATGCGGAGAGCCGGTCCGGTGCCGACCGGCGCAGTGCACAGGCGTTGCTCGAGTTGCGACACCGTGCACAGTATCAGCTACAGGTTGAAGAAAATAACCTCGATCTCCAACTTCAGCTCGAAGACGTGCTAATATCATTAAAACAAATTCTTTCCCGGAGATTGATCTAATGGGCGCACCCGGTAGTCAGGGCATACTTTCCCTCAACATCAAGGACAAGAGCGCGCTTTACGCGGCCTATATGCCATATGTTAAAAATGGCGGTTTATTTATTCCTACCAACAAGCAATATTCACTCGGTGACGAAGTATTCATGCTGTTGAGCCTGATGGAAGACAAGGATCGTTTGCCGGTCGCGGGAAAAATTATCTGGGTTACCCCGCAAGGTGCGCAGAGCAACAAGGCTGCCGGTATCGGGGTACAGTTCAGCGCTCAGGATAACGGCACTACGCGTAACAAGATCGAAGGCTTCCTCGCCGGGGCACTGCAGGCAGATCGCCCGACCCACACAATGTAAAAACACCTTTCCTGGCTATTTTTTCCGCAGTATCCGTGTCAAAAAACAGTGGCAGATTTATAATGCTCTCGCCAAGTACGCCAAAGTAAAATGGTAAAGGTGTATCTGCCTGAGTAACCTGAAATATCTTTTATATTCTTTGCGCCTTTGCGAGAGCCTCATTTACATCGTTCGCCCGTGACTTTTTCAGAAGATTACCCTTGAAGAATGTTTTTTGATTCCCATTGTCATCTGGACCGAGTCGATCTCGGCGGATTCAACGATAGTTTCGATGAGTTGCTGAGTACCATCGAGCAGGCGGGGTGCACGCGCATGCTCTGCATCGGGGTTAACCTCGAATCCTTCGACGCGATGCATCAGCGCATCGAACCTTACCAACACATCTATTGCAGCGCCGGCGTCCATCCCGATTACGAGGACGTGCAGGAGCCAACTGTAGAACAGCTATGCGCACTCGCCACCCGCGACAAGGTGGTCGCCATTGGCGAAACAGGGCTCGATTATTTTCACCAATCCGGCGATCTCGACTGGCAGCGCGAACGCTTTGTAACCCATATAGAGGCGGCCCGAGAATGTGGCTTACCGCTGGTAATTCATACCCGCGACGCCCGTGAAGACACCCTGAAACTGTTGCGCAAGCACGAGGCCCACAAGGTCGGGGGAGTGCTGCACTGTTTTACCGAAGACTGGGAAATGGCGCGCGCGGCAATAGACCTGGGCTTTTACATCTCCATATCCGGCATCGTTACCTTTCACCAGGCACAGAACGTACGCGATATGGCGCAGCAAATCCCGCTCGAGCGCCTGCTGATCGAGACCGATGCACCCTGGCTTTCACCGGCACCCCATCGCGGCAAAACCAATCACCCGGGCCGGGTAAGACTGGTCGCCGAAAAACTGGCTGAAATTCGTGGCGAATCGCTTGCCAGCCTGGCGAACGCAACCTTCGACAACGCGAATAGACTGTTCGGCCTGAATTAGCATCCCCCAATGCGCACCTGGAATAGCCGTCGACCGGGCGGCCTGGTTTACCCGCGATAAATCCGTCAACCCCCGGCAGAGCTGGAAATTCGACCACAGGGTGTTTATGCTGACCGCTTAACCTTAGCCATCAGACTGCTCCATTTAACCCGTGATGGCAGGTATTAACCCTGAAAAACCCACGGAAATGCCTGAAGCCGAAACCAATCAACTGCGTGCACAAGTCCTGGCTCTGCGCAATTTCATGGACTCTCGTATTCTCGGCCAGGGCCAACTGATTTCAAGAATGCTGGTAAGCTTGCTTGCGGACGGACACATACTGGTCGAAGGTCCGCCCGGGCTCGCCAAGACGAGGGCGGTAAAGACTCTTGCCAGCGGCCTCGAAGGCGACTTTCAGCGTATCCAGTTCACCCCCGACCTGCTGCCAGCTGATCTGACCGGAACCGACATCTACCGGCCGCATGACAGCAGTTTCAATTTTCAGCCGGGCCCATTGTTTCATCACATCATTGTCGCTGATGAAATCAACCGCGCACCGGCCAAGGTGCAATCGGCTCTGCTGGAGTCGATGGAGGAAAGACAGATAACGGTCGGCAAGACGACCTATCCGTTGCCCGGTCTGTACTTTGTAATGGCGACCCAGAATCCAATCGAACAGGAAGGAACCTACCCGCTACCCGAATCCCAGCTCGATCGATTTTTGCTGAAAGTTACGATCGAATATCCCCGGGTCGACTCCGAGATCGAAATCATGCAGCAGGTGCGCCGCGAAGCCCTGCAGGACCAGGCTGCTCTCGCTGTTCCCGCGAAGCTGCCGCTCGCGCAACAGGTCATTCTCGATGCTCGCCAGCAAATTCTCGAGCTGTACATGGCGCAGCCGGTCGAGCAGTACATTGCCCAGCTGGTCGATGCCAGCAGGAATCCCAGGCCTTACTCGGCTGCCCTGGCTGACTGGATACAGTATGGCGCCAGTCCGCGCGCCAGTCTCGCGTTTGATCGCTGTTGCCGCGCACTGGCCTGGCTGGAAGGCCGGGATTATGTTTCTCCTGAAGACGTACAACAACTGGCGCACGAAATCATGCGGCATCGAATCCTGTTAACCTATCAGGCCGAGGCCGACGGCATATCGGTCGAACAGGTTATCGATGAATTACTGACCAAAGTACCAACCGCCTAAAAATGAACGCCGATGCTGAAAGTATTCCCGGAATCAGCGTCGAGGTTGAAGACCTGGTCAGGGTGCGCGGATATTTATCCGGCTTGTCGATGGCCGATATTCGCCGCCGCAGGAGTTATCGCTCCGGTGCGCGTGAAGTGCGCCTGCGTGGACGCGGAATGGAGTATGAAGAATCGCGGGCCTACGTATACGGAGACGACGTCCGCACCATGGATTGGCGGGTCATGGCGCGCACCGGCCAGGCACATACCAAGATTTTTGCCGAGGAAAAGGAACGCCGTTTTCTACTTGCCATCGATTTGTCGGCGTCGATGTATTTTGGTACCCGTTTCAGTTTTAAATCCTGGACCGCAGCCCAGGTCGCCGCGCATGTCGGCTGGCTAGCCAGTTTTGCCGGCGACCGCATCGGCGGACTGATTGCATCCCCCGAGTCCCACCACGAAATAAGGCCTGCAAAAACCCGCTCGGGTTTACTCGGCGTATTTCATCACCTGGCTCAGGCCAGCAATATCCCCCTGCCGGCAGATACAGGCGCTAACCGCCTCAATTTCCTGCTGCGTGAAATTAACCGCGTGGTCAAACCGGGAGCAATTATCGCCCTGATTTCTGACTTTATCGGCATCGACGACGAGACGCTGGAATTACTGTCGGTTATCGCCAGGCATAACGACATCAGCAGCTACTGGATCCATGATGATACCGAGATCAATGCCTGGCCGGGTGGTCATTACCAGGTGCGGGCGGATAAGCAGAAGTTCGATTTCGATTTAGCCGGGCAGGGCCGCGATAACTGGCTGGAGCAGTGGCAGCAGGCGCATCGCAACCGTATCGAAAGCATGGCTTCGACATTGAATATGCCGCTAATTCCGATTTCCTGCAATAGCGATACCAGCGCACAGATCACGAAAAACCTGGCCTTGAAATGACCGTCGACGAACTACTGCGGGAACTTAAAGATATTCAGCCGCCGGATGCGCCCGACTGGTGGCTAATCCCGCCAGCCTACCTGGTCGCTATCGGCGTAATCATCACCATTGCCGCGCTGGTCTGGTTGCTAATCAGGTATCGCAGGGTCAATCGCATGGCCAGCCTGGCCGAGCAGGAATTACAGCGCATCAAATCGACTTACAGGCACAACAGAGATAGCCATGAACTCTCTCTGCAGCTTGCGCAATGGCTAAAACAGGTGGCCATGTTGGCGTTTCCAGCACGACAGCTCGAGGGTCTTACCGGTCAAGACTGGCTGCATTTTCTCGATCAAAGCCTGGGAGAAAATCGCTTTAGTAACGGCGGTGGCAATATCCTTGCAAGCTCGGTTTATCGCAAACAGGCTAATGCAGACGTCGGTCAGCTGGTCGAATTGTGTGAACAATGGTTAGTCGCGATAAAACCACGCCTGCAACAGCGGGGCAGGGACTAATGCTCGGATTCGACTGGTGGTGGACAATGCTGTTACTGCCGTTGCCGTTGCTTGCCCGAAAAATGCTGCCACAGGCAGATCAGTCTGACCAGGCACTCGCCGTGCCCTTGCTTGATCGCTACCCGTTTAGCGGATTCTCGATCAAACAATCATCACAGCAGCTGGCGCGCATCTGCGCATGGCTGTTGTGGATTTGCCTGGTGATCGCCGCGGGCCGCCCGTTCTGGCTGGGGGAACCCGTTTCACGCACCGTAAGCGGGCGGGATTTAATCCTCGCGGTTGACATTTCCGGCAGTATGAGCGAAGTCGATATGACGATTAATTCGAAAGCTGCGAGCCGTCTCGACGTGCTGAAAGCAGTAGTCGGAAAATTCATCGAGCGACGCGAAGGCGATCGCCTGGGGCTTATCCTGTTCGGCAGCAACGCTTACACGTATGTGCCACTGACTTTTGACCTGGATACATTGCAGCAACTGCTGGCGGATGTCAGTACCGGACTGGCCGGTCGTTATACGGCAATTGGCGATGCAATCGGTCTTGCGGTGAAATCAATGCGCGCCCAGGATAGTACGCACAAAGTGCTCATTCTGGTTACCGACGGCTCGAACACCGCTGGTTTCGAAAATCCGTTAATCGCTGCCCGGTTGGCCAGTCAACAGGGTCTGACAATCTATACCATTGGCGTCGGCACCGATGCCCGGACTTTAAGCCGAACCTACGGTCAGCAAAACATACCTCCGGGAGTCGCTCTCAACGAAAGGGTGCTCAGGGGGGTCGCCGAGATCACGCGCGGTAAATATTTTCGTGCCACCAATGCATCGACCCTCGGCAATATCTACCTGGATCTGGATAAACTGGAACCGGTAGAACACAACTACCAGACATACCGTCCACGCAACGAACTGTTCATGCTGCCGCTTATCGCAGGATTACTGGTGATGCTGTTTTTCATCACCTGGTCGATCCGACAGTCGCGGCTTGCCGCCGGCTCATGATAGAACTCGCCAACTTTCAGTTTTTAAACCCGCTCTGGTTATTCCTGTTGCCACTGCTGTGGTGGCTGGTCTGGACCTATTCGAAATACCCCCGACGCCAATCCATGTGGCACAGGATATGCGACAGCGCGTTACTCGATAAAATGCTGGCCGGTCCTGCCGGCTCGAGAAGCAACGACTGGCTAACCTGGATTCTGGCCATTATTTTTACTCTCGGAATACTATCGGCCGCCGGGCCCAGCTGGCGCAAACAGTCCTACCCGATGCTGGAATCGGCCAGCGCGCGGGTGTTAGCACTCGATTTGTCACGCGCCATGCTGACCGAAGATGTGCGTCCGCAGCGCTTCGCCCATGCCGTTGCCGCGGTAAAAGAAATCATTACCACGGACTTTGATGGTGAAACCGGCCTGGTCGTCTTTGCCGGCGCTGCATTCACGGTATCCCCGTTATCGACGGACAGCTCGACACTGCTCGCATTTATAGATGCACTCGATCCATCTACCATGCCGGAGGATGGTACCCGTATTGACCTGGCTATCCGCTCTGCCCGGGATCTGCTGGCAGCCTCGGTTGCGGGCAGGGGACAGATTATCATTGTGACTGCTGGCGCTACCAGCAATGACGCGGCCCTGCCGGCTGCACTGGCGGCGGCTAGCGAAGGCCACCGGATCCACGTGCTGGCGGTCGGTACCCCCGCAGGCGGGCCGGCGCTCGATACCGAGGGCAGCTTATTGCGTGATACCCAGGGCAAGGTCGTGCTGAGCAAGACCAACTTTGCCCTACTGGATCGCGTGGCACGGGCAGGCAAGGGCGACCTGGTGTCGATAACCGGCTCTGACGCATCAGGCGACCTCCTGCTGTCGAGGTTGAGCGCAAACCAACTGGTCGAATCAGATCGAAGCGACGATGGTTCCGACCGCGCAGCAGCCAACGACGGCGCCTGGCTGGTGTTGCTGATGCTGCCGCTGGCATTGCTGCTGTTCCGCCGGAATCTGATCTGGATGGTACTGTTAGGCTTGACGGTTCCGGGCGATGGCGAGCTTTATGCAAAGGGTTGGGATTCATTCTGGAGCCATCCGGAGCAGCTTGCCTTTGAAGCTTATCAACAGGGTGATTTTCAAACCTCGTATGAACTATCCACGAATCCGCTGCTGCAGGGCTCTGCCTACTATCGGAGCGGGCAGTATCAGCAGGCTGTGGAGATGTACAGCAGGGATGAATCAGCGCACTCAATTTACAATCTTGGTAACGCGCTCGCGCAACAGCAGCAATTTACCGAAGCTGTGCTGGCCTATCAAAAAGCGCTCGATCTAAATCCGCAACTTGGCCCGGCCAGGCACAACAAACGCCTGATCGAGCTCTACCTGGAGCAGCAATATGAAACGGCAGCCGCACAATCGGGAGAAGGCGACGCTGGTGAAGCCTCGAGCGATGCGGATCTTGCCGCGACAGAAGCGCGGATCGGGGTTGCCGGACAGGAATTGACGAATCCTGCCGACGATCAACAATCGGGGCCCGGGCTCGGTACCTCGATGCAGTCCGGGCAGGTAGACCCGTTTGAACGTTTCGATGGTCTCGAACAGGAAATGGAGCGTTTCGTTATGCCGGGGCAGGACGCCGCGCAACTGCCCGACACCGAACAGCTTGAGCACTGGATTAGCGCTTTACCCGAAACTTCGACTGACTTGTTGCGGCGCAAATTTCTACGCGATTTTCAACGCCAGCAGCGACAGGAACGTTAATCTGCATGCATCCAGTCTCAAAAATCTGCCTGGCTTTGCTTCTCGCCCATTTCTACTCCCCGGGTCAGGCGCAAACCGCCATCCTGCAACCGGAGCAGGTTTTCGAAGGTGACATAGCAGAACTGGTTATCGAGCTCGATAGCAAGATACCATCGCTCTACGCACTTGACCTGGCGGGGCTGGAAACCAGTTTCGAGGTCCTCAATGTCCAGTCTCGAATTGCACGTACACTGGAAGCCAACGAATTGTTTAATCGCATGCAATGGAAAATCGATATCCTGCCACGCCGCAGTGGCCGCCTGATCATTCCACCGATAAAAGTTGGCAGCGTATTCACACCCGAACTTAGCCTCGAAGTCAGCCGGCAAACGCCGGCGTTAATTGCCAGGCAGGATGTTTTTCTCGAGGTCGAGGCGCAGCCGCAAAATCCCTACGCCGGCCAACCGGCAAGAATAATCACGCGTTTGCTGCACAACACACCTGTCTCCGATGGCAGCATTCTTGAACCGGGGGCCGATGGCCTGGAAGTTTATCGAAGCGGGCGAGATTCAAGGTACTCAATCAATCGCAACGGCAAGGAATTCAACGTGCTCGAGCGAAGTATTGTGCTGGTTGCGCAATCGGCAGGTGCCATCAACCTGTCTCCCGCAAGCTATCGAGGCTTGATACAACAGGAAGCGGTTGCGGCCGGTGCTGAGTCGACAGTGCCACCGAGACGGATTTATCGCGATAGCGAATCCTTGCGCCTGCAGGTTCGACATCCACCAGCCGAGTTCAGCGGCAATACCTGGCTACCCGCCAGACAACTGAATATTTCCCGGCACTGGGATGCGATCGCCGAAGACCTGAAGGTTGGAGATTCGCTGGGTTTTAAACTGACCATCGAAGCCCGCGGACTGCCGGGCGAAACCTTGCCATCGGATCTCGTGACCGGTCGATCCGACAAGTTCAGGATGTATCCCGACCAGGCAGCGCGCTCCAGTAAATACCAGGGTGATGAGGTGATTGGACGACTGGAACAACGATTTGCCGTGGTAGTTTCACAGCCGGGTGAAATAACGCTACCGGCAACCATTCTGAAATGGTGGGACGTCAGTGAGGATGTAGAGAGAGTAGCGCGGTTGGAAAGCAGAACGTTCCGCGTGGCAAATCTCCCGCAAAAATGGTCCGACCCGTCTGACTCGTCTCGCGCCGGCCTGAACCCCGCATTGGCGACTGGACCTGCAACGGTGTCTTTGCGTAATCACTGGCCGTGGATAGCATTGGTCGCGGCGTCGATAACCGGCATGGCTCTACTGTTCAGAACACCGATGCGACGTCAGCTAAGCCGGAAAATCAGCTCCAAATTAGCCAGCCGGCGCAATCTGCGCGCCTTGAGAAAAGCCTGTCTGGCGAATCACCCACAAAACGCCCGCCGTGAAATGCTCGAATGGGGCCGGCAGCGTTGGCCCGCTGACAACATCAATAGCCTGAAGCAGATCGACGCCAGAACAGGATTCCCGCAACTGGACGAGGAACTTTCCAGGCTTGACCGGGCCCTGTACGCAAAACACTCTTCGAGTTGGCAGGGTCAGCGCTTATGGCAGCTGGTTATGGCCGCAGCTCCAAGACGCCCATTCGGATTTGACCCGGATCCAGACTCGTTACCGGGGCTGTATCCACAGCGGGGTTTATCTACTCGCTAAGTCCTTTCCAGCCTGCCGCCGGATGAAAACGTTCGCCGAACCGCGATTCGTAATCAGCCATCATGGCGACAATCGTCTCGACGCCTTCACGCAGGCTATGATTCATCGGCCCACCGCGAAATGGTGCGAAGCCGGTGCCGAAAATAACACCCGCATCGAGCAGGTCCTTGTCGTCCACGATTTCCTCGTCAAGACAGGCGGCGGCCTCGTTCAGGAAGCGAAATACGAGTCGATTCTGAATCACTTTCTGATCGCCCATATCCACGTCTTTATCCTTGACCGGCCGACCTTTCTTATACTCGTAAAATCCTCGTCCCGATTTCTTACCTAGTTTCTTCGAGTCGACAAACTTGTTAAGCCCCGCCGGCACTTCGATGCCGTAAGCCGCGGACAGATTCTGTGCCACCGACCGGCAGATATCGAGACCAACCGTATCAGCGAGTTCAACCGGTCCCATCGGCATGCCGAAGTCGGTCGCGGCCTTATCGATCGCTTCGGGTGCAACACCCTCATCGTAAAGCGTGAACGCCTCCACCAGGTAGGGCATCAGGATGCGATTGACGAGGAAGCCGGGCGAGCTCTTCACCGGCAGCGGCAACTTGCCGATGTGCTGCGTGAACGCGATCGCATGCTGGATAGTCTGTTCAGAAGACGACGCGGTTTTGACAATCTCTACCAATGGCATCATCGCGACCGGGTTGAAAAAGTGAATACCTACCAGCCGGTCAGGCTCCTGCAGCGCGGTTGCCAGGGTTTCGAGCGGAATGCTCGAAGTATTGGTTGCCAGTACCGCGCCGGGTTTCATGCGCGGCTCGACATCTTTATATATCGCATGCTTGGCCTCGACATCTTCGAAAATAGCCTCGATCACGACATCAGCCCTGGACACGCCGTCCCCGCCAACATCCGGTATCAAACGATCCAGCGCGGCGTTACGCTCCGGCGTGGTTTTCAGCCGTTTGGCATACAGTTGATGCGCTCGCTTGAACGCGTTGCTCAAATATTTCGCTTCACGATCCTGCAGGGTTACATTGAAACCGCGCAATGCGCACCAGGCGGCGATATCCCCGCCCATGGTACCCGCGCCGATGACATGTACATGCCGGGGCGTGAATGACTTTTTATCACCCAGCCCCTTTAAGCGCGTCTGCAGGAAAAATACCCGTACCAGGCTACGCACCTTGTCACCCTGTATCAGGCGCGCGACCGAATTCGCTTCCTCTTCAAGCATGCGCTTGCTGTTACCGTAGTAACTGGCCCAGACATCGAGAATCGCATATGGGGCAGGGTAGTGCTGGCGGGGTGCTTTCTTAGCTACCTGCCGCTTCATAAACCCGGCGAGCAGATTACGCACCCCGGGCAACGACAGTACCTGGCCGAGCAGCGGCATTTTCTGTTTTGCCGGCCGGGACAGGGCCATGCCGCGCGCGGCACGCTCGATCTGACGTTCCGGTTGTGCCGCATCCACCAACCCGATTGCGCGCGCCGCCCGCGCGGTCAAAGATCGACCGGAGAGCATCATCTCCAGTGACTTCAACGGGTTGATTATCGCGGTGGCACGCACCAGACCTCCGTAGGCGGGATGAATACCGAGCTTTACCTCGGGTAGACCGATGCGCGTTGACGCGTCATCCAGCGCCACACGATAGTCGCAGGCAAGCGCCAGTTCGGTGCCGCCACCCATACAAAAACCTTCAATCAACGCAACGGTCGGGCAGGACAGTGCCGCGATGCGTGCAAACAGGGTCTGGCCCCGTTTGATCATGATCAGGGCTTCCTGCGTGGAATTAAGGTCGAGAAACTCTTTCACATCAGCCCCCGCGATAAAGCCTTTCGCTTTGCCGGAGCGAAAAATGACCGCTTTGGGAAGATTACTGTTGACCTGGTCGATCAGGCTATCCAGTTGTTCAAGAACCGATACCGACAATACGTTGGTATCGGCATCTTGCAGATCGAGGGTTAACCACAGGATCCCGTCATCGTCGCAATGGCTATGCCAGTCAGTTACCGGGTTACTCATGATGCGCTCCTGTCGATCAGCATCGCACCACCCTGGCCGCCACCGATGCATAGCGAGGCAATACCGGTGCTGGCATTTTTCTGTTCAAGCACCTTAGCCAGATGTAGCACGATACGCGCACCACTGGCTCCCACCGGGTGTCCGAGACTGACGCCGCCACCGTGGATATTGAGTCGATCAGCGGGAATCCTGCCAACTGCCGAACGTAAGCCGAGCTGTTGCTTGCAGTAATCCTTGTCATTTAGCGCGGCGAGCACCGCGAGTACCTGTGCGGCGAAGGCCTCGTTGATTTCCCAGTAATCGATATCGCCAATCTTCATACCCTGTGATTTCAACAGGGGAGCGATCGCGTGCGCCGGACCCAGTCCCATCTCGGCCGGGGATAACGCCGCCCATTCGGTACTAACCAGCCTGGCGAGGATCGGTAAATTGTACTTCTTGACCGCCGCTTCGCTCGCCATGACCAGTGCCGCGGCACCATCGGTTATCTGTGCGCTATTTCCGGGTGTCACCAGACCGTAAGGCTTGTCGAAAGCAGGGCGCAGTTTGGCGAGTTTTTCCAGACTCGAATCGGGGCGCACACCGTCGTCGAGGTGATAAACATTGCCGTTAGCATCAAACAGCGGCACGACTTCCGCTAACTCGTTATCCTGTTGCGCCTGGTGCAGCTTTTGATGGCTCTCGAGCGCAAATTGATCCATTTCCTCACGCGTGATACCGAACCGGTAGGCTATTTTCTCGGCGGTCTGGCCCATGTTAAGACCAACCACCGGGTCGGTCAGGCCTTTAAGTAGCGCAATCACCGGTGCCAGCAAGCGCGGACTGAATCGACCCACAACTTTGAACTTTTGACCAATCGATTGTGCTCCCCACCAGTCGGCCAGCCAGCTCACCATTTTGGGGTGAAACAATAATGGGGCATGACTCATGGCTTCTATACCGCCGGCCAGCACCAGATTCGACCGACCCGAGGCGATTGACATCGCCGCATTGTCGAGTGCCTGCATGCCCGATGCGCAGTTTCGGTGCACCGTGTAAGCCGGCACGTGATCGCCACAACCCAGCCGCAACGCAACAATGCGCGCGATATTGGCTTCGTCGGGTCCCGGCATGGTTGAACCGAAGATAACTTCGTCGAACTCGGTCGGTTCAAACGGCATCCTCAATAACAGCGATCTGGCCGCAGATATACCCAGATCAGCATGTTTGAAATGCCCGGGTTTGCCGCGAGCCTTTAGAAACGGCGTGCGTGTACCGTCCACCAGGTAAACGGGTTTAGCATATTTTTTTCTAGCGGCCATAAGGGGTCTCAGCTTGGCGGGTGAATAGTTTATAGCTTTAAAGCTTAATCATAAACCACCATCTATCAGCTTTTAAATGCAACTAATGATTACTAATTAGCCTGAAACTTCCGGCCTGCCAGATCCATCCCGAATATATAACTGCGCATAATGTATATTATGTAAAGTTGGATGGATATCGATC
>CALDDP010000307.1 GCA_937936805.1 uncultured Gammaproteobacteria bacterium
CCAGGGCGAGCTTTTGAAATGGTTACTGCTGGAAAACCTGCCGGGTAACTTTCCGTTTACCGCCGGGGTTTTCGCTTTCAAACGCGAGGGTGAAGACCCGACGCGAATGTTCGCCGGCGAAGGCGACGCCTTCCGCACCAACCGACGATTCAAACAACTTTCCGAGCACGCCGCGGCGAAACGCCTTTCGACTGCTTTTGATTCGGTCACCCTGTACGGCTGCGACCCGGACGAACGTCCCGATATCTACGGCAAGGTCGGTAATTCGGGAGTTTCCATAGCCACCCTGGAAGATATGAAAGCGCTTTACGATGGCTTCGATCTGTGCAGCCCGACGACCTCGGTATCGATGACGATCAATGGACCGGCGCCGATCATCCTGGCGATGTATTTGAACACCGCCATCGAACAGCAGCTGGCTAAATTTGTCGATGAAAACAAGCGCCAGCCGACGCAGGCGGAACTCGACCGGATTCGCAGCTGGTCGCTGGAAAATATCCGCGGCACGGTGCAGGCCGATATTCTGAAAGAAGACCAGGGGCAGAATACCTGCATATTCTCCACCGAATTCGCCCTCAAGATGATGGGCGATATCCAGCAATACTTCATCGATCATCGCATCCGCAATTTTTACTCGGTTTCAATTTCCGGCTATCACATCGCCGAGGCCGGCGCCAACCCGATTTCCCAGCTTGCGTTTACGCTCGCCAACGGCTTTACCTTCGTTGAGACCTATCTCGCGCGCGGCATGGACGTCGACGATTTCGCGCCCAACCTGTCGTTTTTCTTCAGTAACGGCATGGATCCCGAGTACACGGTCATGGGCCGCGTCGCGCGGCGCATCTGGGCAACCGCGATGAAGCACAAGTACGGCGCCAACGAACGCAGCCAGAAGCTCAAGTATCACATCCAGACCTCGGGGCGCTCCCTGCACGCGCAGGAAATGGATTTTAACGATATCCGCACCACCCTGCAGGCCCTGATCGCGGTTTACGACAACTGCAACAGCCTGCATACCAACGCTTTCGATGAAGCGATAACGACCCCGACCGGGGATTCGGTGCGACGTGCGCTGGCGATTCAGCTCATTATCAACAATGAATGGGGGCTGGCGAAGAACCAGAACCCCAACCAGGGATCTTTTATCATCGAGCAGCTCACCGACCTGGTCGAGGAAGCGGTATTGCAGGAGTTTGAGCGCATCTCCGAACGCGGCGGTGTGCTCGGAGCGATGGAAACCGGATACCAGCGCGGCAGGATCCAGGATGAATCGATGCTCTACGAACACCGCAAACACGACGGCTCGCTGCCGATAATCGGCGTCAATACTTTTCTCAACCCGAACGGCCAGCAGGACTACGAAATCGAGTTGGCGCGTTCTTCCGACGAAGAGAAGCAGAGCCAGATCAAGCGCTTGCGTGAATTTCACGCGACCCATGCAGATACCGGTGCCGCGGCACTCGAGCGCGTGCGCGAGGCAGCGATCAGGAATGAAAATATATTTGCCCAGCTGGTCGACGCGGTGCGCTATTGTTCGCTCGGTGAAATCACCAACGCACTGTTCGAAGTTGGTGGCCAGTATCGCCGGAATATGTGACAGCTGCCGCAGGCAGAGGTCATCCCGGCGAAAGCCGGGATCCAGTTAACTAATCGCGCTCGCAGAGCGCACAATATTTTGAAACTATCCATTTAAACTGGATCCCGCCAGTCCGACGTATCGAGTTAAACCGCGGGATAACAAATTGAGGTAAAAATGAGCATCAAAACAGTTGGCGTGGTTGGCGCCGGAACCATGGGTAACGGCATCGTGCAGGTATGCGCGGCCGCGGGACTTAAGGTCATCATGCAGGATATCGGCGAAGCGCAGGTCAAACGCGGTCTGGATACGGTCGCCGGTAGTCTCGACCGACTGATCAAGAAAGAAAAAATCAGCGCGGACGACAAGCAGTCCACCCTCGCCAACATCGATACCACGACCTCGCTCGACGCACTGTCGGATGTCGATATCGTCATCGAGGCCGCCACCGAAAATGAAGCCCTCAAACTGGAGTTGTTCGGGCAACTGGACAAGATCTGCAAGGCCGACGCGATCCTGGCGAGCAATACCTCTTCGATTTCACTGACCCGCATTGCGGGTGCGACGCAGCGCGCCGGCCAGGTTATCGGCATGCACTTCATGAATCCGGTACCAATGATGGCACTGGTCGAGGTTATTCGCGCCCTGCAAACCACTGATGAAACCTACCGGGTTGTAGACGAACTCAGCGAGTTCATCGGCAAGATTCCGGTCGAAGCCAAAGATAGTCCCGGGTTTGTCGCCAATCGCATCCTGATTCCGATGATCAACGAAGCGGCCTATGTCTACTACGAAGGCCTGGCCAGTGCCGAAGGTATCGACGAAATCATGAAACTGGGCATGGCGCATCCCATGGGTCCGTTAATGCTGGCCGACCTGATCGGTCTGGATACCTGTTACGCGGTGATCAAAGTTCTGCACGAGGGCTTCGGTGACTCAAAGTACCGCCCCTGCCCGATCTGGCGACAGATGGTCGATGCAGGCTACCTGGGACGCAAGAGTGGCCGCGGTTTTTATAATTATGAGGATTGAATAAAGTGGTGATTCGGACTGCTTGACAGACGTTATCGACGGATATGACTAAAAATATTTTACAGGCTTATTAATTACCGTTGTAATACCGACTTTCGGATTCGACATTATCCAGCTTTTAACCGAAGATGATCTGTCGATGAAAAACCCTGACAAAATTGCTAGCCATATATGAGCCAGAAGGATCAAGATACAACGCTAGACACCTTTCCCAAGCTGTTACACAGTCACGCAAAGCTGCGTCCCGACCAGGATGCAATCCGCGAGAAAGACCTGGGTATCTGGCAATCCTGGACCTGGGCTGAAGCCGCGGCTGAAATTCGTGCCCTCGCCTGCGGCATGGCGAGCCTTGGACTGCAGCGTGGCGACAAGCTCGCCATCATCGGCGACAACCGCCCCCGGCTTTACTGGGGCATGACCGCAGCGCAGGCGCTGGGCGCAGTCCCGGTGCCGCTTTACCAGGACGCGGTGGCCGAGGAAATGGCCTATGTACTCGACAATGCCGACGTCAAAATGGCGCTGGTCGAGAACCAGGAACAGGTCGACAAGATGCTCGAGGTGCGTGATCGTTGCCCACGGGTCGAACACATAATCTTCGATGAAACGCGCGGCCTGCGCCACTACGAACACGCGTTTCTGCATGACTTCGAAGAGGTTCAGCAGATAGGTGTCGAATTTGATCACGAGCACACGGATTTCTACGAACAGCAGGTAGCAGCCGGGGTCGGTGCCGACGTTTCGATCATGCTTTATACCTCGGGCACCACCGGACATCCCAAGGGTGTCGTGCTGACCAACGACAACGTCATTATCACCGCGCGTAACGGCATCATTCGCGAGGGCCTGACCTCGCACGAAGAAGTGCTCGCCTACCTGCCGATGGCCTGGGTCGGGGACAACCTGTTTTCTTACGCGCAGTCTTACGTCGCCGGATTTTGTGTCAGCTGTCCGGAAGACGCTACCACTGTGGCTAACGACTTGCGCGAGATCGGGCCCACTTACTATTTTGCGCCGCCGCGAGTATATGAAAATATGCTCACCCAGGTAATGATCCGCATGGAGGACGCCGCCAGTATCAAGCGTGATATTTTTCATTACTTCATGGAGCATGCGCGCAAGGTCGGGGTCAAGATTCTCGATGGTAAACCCGTATCGCTCAGGGATTCGCTGCTTTACAAGCTCGGCAATGTCCTCGTCTACGGCCCGCTCAAAGACGTACTCGGTTTGAAACGCATCAAGCTCGCCTATACCGCCGGCGAAGCCATTGGCCCCGAATTGTTCGATTTCTACCGTTCGCTCGGTATCAATATCAAGCAACTTTACGGGCAAACCGAATGCATGGTTTTAATCTGCGTGCAACCCGACGGTGAAGTCTATCCCGATACCGTTGGCACCCCGGCCATCGATGTCGAAATCAAGATCGACGACAATGGCGAAATAATGTATCGCAGCCCCGGAGTATTCCAGTCTTATTACAAGAACCCGGAATCTACCGCGAGCACCAAGACCGAGGATGGCTGGGTGCATACCGGCGATGCCGGCTTTTTCGATGACAACAATGGCCATTTGAAAATCATCGATCGCGCCAAGGATGTCGGCAAGCTTAATGACGGCACACTGTTCGCACCCAAGTATATTGAAAACAAGCTCAAGTTCTTCGCCTTCATCAAGGAAGCCGTGGTCTTCGGTAACAACCGCGACTTCAGCACCGCGTTCATCAATATCGACCTCGATGCGGTCGGTAACTGGGCCGAACGGCGCAACATGGCCTACTCGGGCTACATTGACCTCGCCGGGCAGGACGAGATCTACCAGTTAATCAAGGAATCCATCA